>NZ_JAUETR010000001.1:1200000-1500000 GCF_032484785.1 Bradyrhizobium sp. SZCCHNS1050
TGCCGGAGCCGGAGGGGCCGCAGACCACCACCACCTCGCCCTTGGCGACCGAGGTCGTGCAGTCCTTCAGCACCTGGAAGCTCGGGCTGTACCATTTGTTGACGTGGCTGATTTCGATCATGGGAGCCGACTATCTGATGATGGAGATGCGCGACTGCAGGCGGCGGACGCCGTAGGACGCGACACAGGAGATGGTGAAGTAGACCAGGGCCGCGAACAGGTACATCTCGACCAGGCGGCCGTCGCGCTGGGCGACTTTCGAAGCAGCGCCGAGGAAGTCCGGAATCGAGAGCACGTAGACCAGCGACGTGTCCTGGAACAGCACGATGGTCTGGGTCAGCAGCACCGGCAGCATGTTGCGGAACGCCTGCGGCAACACGACGTAGCGCATGGTCTGCGCATAGGTCAGGCCGAGCGCCGAGGCCGCGGCCGGCTGGCCGCGCGAGATCGACTGGATGCCGGCGCGCATGATCTCGGAGAAATAGGCCGCCTCGAACAGGATGAAGGTGATCAGGGAGGACGCGAACGCGCCGACCTTGATCGGCCGCGACGAGCCGGTGATCCACTGCCCGATATAGGGCACCAGGAAGTAGAACCAGAAGATCACCAGAACCAGCGGCAGCGAGCGCATGAAGTCGACATAGAGCCCGGCGATAAAGCCCATCACCCGATAGCCGGACAGCCGCATCAGCGCGATCAGGGTGCCGAACACAAGACCGCCCGTCGCCGACAGCGCCGTCAAGGTCAGCGTGAAGGTCATGCCGTCGATGAAAAGATAGCTCAGCGAGCGGCGGATGACGTCGAAATCGAAATTGGCCAGCATCTCATTTGCCCGTGATGTAGCCAGGGACCGCCACCGCGCGCTCCAGGAGCCGCATGCCGATCACGACGATGACGTTGATGACGAGATACATCAAGGTGGCGGCGCTGAAGGCCTCGAACACCTGGAACGAGAATTCCTGCATGGCGCGCGCAGCGCCCGTCAGTTCGATCAGACCGATCGTGATTGCGACGGCGCTGTTCTTGACCGTGTTGAGAAATTCGGACGTCAGCGGCGGCAGGATGATGCGGAAAGCCATCGGCAGCAGCACGTAGCGGTAGGCCTGCAAGGTGGTGAGGCCGAGCGCGGTCGCCGCCAGCTTCTGGCCGCGCGGCAGCGAGCCGATGCCGGCCGCCAATTGCACGGCGACACGCGCCGACATGAACAGGCCGATGCCGACGGCCGCCGTATAGAATGGCGCATTGGGCATCTGCTTCAGCCACAGGCCGATCGTGGGCGGCAACAGCTCCGGCAGCACGAAGAACCACAGGAACAGCTGCACCAAAAGCGGCATGTTGCGGAAGAACTCGACATAGGCGAAGGCGATCCAGGTCGCCAGCTTGGACGGCAAGCTGCGCAGGATGCCGACGATCGTGCCGCAGATCAGCGCGATCACCCAGGCCGACAGCGAGGTCACGATGGTGACCTTCAGCCCCGCCAGCAGCATGTCGAAATAGGTGCCGGCCCCGGTCGGGTTCGGCTCCAGGAAGATGTGCCAGTTCCAGGTGTAGTTCACGGGGACATCCTGAGAGGGAATTAGCTCGCAAGTCGCATTACACAGTCTTTGCCAAAAACTCGCTGCGCTCCCTCCCCCCTTGCGGGGGAGGGTCGGGGTCGGGGGTCCACACGGGCAGTCTTTCCTGAGACCCCCACCCCCGCCCCCTCCCCGCAAGGGGGAGGAGGGCACATCGAATTCGGCGCGAGAGCTGCGGCCTCACGTTACGGCTTGTACGAATCCGGATCCGGCGAGTCCGACGGCTTGGCGAACTCGGCCTTCAGCTCGGCCGACAGCGGGGTGTTGAGGTTCAGGCCCTTCGGCGGGATCTTCTGCATGAACCACTTGTCATACAGCTTGGCGCCCTCGCCGCTGGTGTAGATCTTGGCGGTCGCCGCATCGACCACCTTCTTGAACTGCGGATCGTCCTTGCGCAGCATGATGCCGTAGGGCTCGGGCTTCGAGAACGCGTCCTTGGAGACGACATAGGCGGCCGGATCCTTGGAGCCGGCGACGAGGCTCGCCAGAAGAATGTCGTCCATCACGAAGGCGACGGCGCGATCGGTCTCCACCATCAGGAAGGCCTCGGCATGATCCTTGGCCGGGATGATGTTGATGCCGAGGTTGCGCGCGGCATTGGCCTCGGTCAACTGCTTGATGTTGGTGGTGCCGGCGGTCGACACGACCGATTTCCCCTTCAGATCGTCGATCGAGTTGATCTTGCTCGCCTTCTTCGAGACGTAGCGGCTCGCCGTCAGGAAGTGGGTGTTGGTGAAGGAGATCTGCTTCTGGCGCTCGGCATTGTTGGTGGTCGAGCCGCATTCCAGATCGATGGTGCCGTTGGCGAGCAGCGGGATGCGGGTCGACGACGTCACCGGGTTGAGCTTCACATCGAGCTTGTCGAGCTTGAGCTCCTTCTTCACGGCATCGACGATGCCCATGCAGATGTCGATGGCAAAGCCGATCGGCTTCTGATTGTCGTCGAGATAGGAGAACGGGATCGAGGAGTCGCGGACGCCGAGCGTAATGGTGCCGGTCTCCTTGATGTTCTTCAGGGTCCCCGTCAGGTCCTCGGCCTGCACCTGGCCGGCGCAGAGCGCGGCGGCGACGGCAAGACCGAATAGGCGAAGCTGCTTCATAACTGATCTCCTCAATCCGGCTGATCGCCGGATGCTTGCATAAACCACAGCGAACTCAAAATGGCCCCCGTCCCCGGACGATCTCCGGCCGGACGAGCGCGGGCACCATAGACCGCCCCGCGGCGGGACGTCCTCGGACGATTGCGACAAATTGCCTGTCCCGCGTCCCCTTCGACAAGACGTCCGGGCTGAAACGGCAGCGCCGAACGTCGGGATGGTAAACTACGAGGGGCTCGCAGGCCCCGCGACCAGACGAAAGTTGCAGGCGGGTTCCCGCACGCGGCAATGCAACCGCACGGCACACGGACCTCATGGTTCGAGACGCGCCGCGCCCAGCAAGCCCGCCTTCCGTCTTCCTGGCCGGCGCGCGCTCCTCACCAGACGCCAGGCGATGTGTGCTCATGCCTCCTTCTCGGCTCACAGCGGCTTCCGCAATTCACCAAGATCCCAGAACAGCCCGGCCATCAGGCCGAGCGCCTCGTCCGTGACATCCAGCAGGATGTGCTCATCCGGCGCGTGCTGCGAGCAGCCCGGGTAGGAATGCGGCACCCACATGGTCGGCATCTTCAACACGTCGGCAAACACGTCATTGGGCAGCGAGCCGCCGAAGTTCGGCAGCACCGCGGGCGCCTTGCCGGTGCTCATCCGGATGGACTCCGCGGCCCATTTGATCCAGGGGCTGTCGATGTCGGCGCGCGAGGCCGCGAAGCCTTGCGTCATGCTGACCTCGACCATCGGGAAGCCGTGCGCGACGAGATGGCTCCTCACGTCCTCCACGATGCTGTCGACCTTGGTGCCGACCACGAAGCGCAGCTGCAGCACGGCGCGGGCGCGGCCGGGGATCGCATTCGCCGGCTTGTCGATATTGCCGGAGGAGATCGCGAGCACCTCGAGCGTATTCCAGGCATAGAGCCGCTCCGCCGGCGTCAGCCCCTCCTCGCCCCAATGGTCCGACAGCGCCGGCTCGTCGGCGGTCGGCTCCACCTTCACGTCGGCGAGGATGGCGCGGATGGCATTGGTGAGGCGCGGCGGCTTCAAGGTATCGAGCTTGATACGGCCATGGCCGTCGACCAGCGTGGAAATGGCATTGGCAAGGATGGTCGCGGGATTGGCGAGCACGCCGCCCCAATTGCCGGAATGGTTGCCGCCCTCGCGCAGGTTGACGTCGAGATGCAACCGGATGCCGCCACGGCAGCCGAGAAAGATGGTGGGGCGTGCGGTCGACAGCCGCGGGCCGTCCGAGCCGATGAAGACGTCGGCCTTCAAGGCGTCGCGATGCAGATCGGCCACCCTGGCGAGATCGGGCGAGCCGATCTCCTCGCCCATCTCCATGATGAACTTGGCATTGAAGCCGAGCTTGCCGCCGCGGGCCTCGCGCACCGCGCGCAGCGCCGCCATGTTGATGCTGTGCTGGCCCTTGTTGTCGGCGGTGCCGCGGCCATAGAGACGATTGCCCGCTGGCGTCACCGCCCAGGGATCGCGGCCGTCGCGCCATTCGCCGGCCATGCCGTCGACGGTGTCGCCGTGGCCATAGCTGAGCATCGTCGGGGCGCTGTCGCTCTCGTGGTAGGTCGCGATCAGGAACGGCGACTTGCCGCTCGGCGAGGGCACGATCTCGGAGGAAAAGCCGAGCGCTGCAAAGGACGGCGTCAGCTCGTTGGTCAGATACGCCGCGAGGTCGTCCTTGCGCTCGGGATTGAGGCTCTCGGTGCGATAGGCGACCCGGCGGCCGAGCTCGGCCAAGAAGTCACCGCTCGTCAGGCTCTGACGGGCACGGGCGATTGCATCAATCCTGGTCATGGCGCTTTTCCAGTCACAACGAAGGCGGCGTCATATCGGGATCGCGCGACGAGCGGAAGGGGCTGGGTTTGAATTCAATGCTGACATCAAGCAAGTCTCGGATTTCGGAACTTGTCGCAGAGATCGATGATGGGCGTGTGTCGGGATGCGCGCTTCCGTTCTCGCGGCGCCAGGAGCGTCCGAGGTTTGCCGGTGCGGTGCCTTCGCAAGGCGGAGGGCGCGGGGATGCCCGGCGAAGGCCTCACCCATGGCTCGCCTGCAGAAGAAAAGCAGGCGGCAGTCACCAAAGGTTCGGCCGGACGTCCGGCATTCCCCGCGCGACGGGAGTAACGCTCAGTTCACCGCGTTGCTGACCATCACCTCGATCAGCTTGGCGCCGGGGCGGCGGAACGCCGCCGAGAGCGTCGGCTGCAATTCACGGGGATCGCTGATGCGCATTGCCTCGCAGCCGAGCGAGCGGGCGAGCCCGGCAAAATCCACCTGCGGATCGACAAAATCCATGCCGATATAGTTGTCGTCACCGTGGAACGACAGCAGCCGCTGCTTGATGATGCGGTAGCCGCCATTGTTGACGATGACGACCGACAGCGGCAGCTTGTGATGCGCCGCGGTCCACAGCGCCTGGATCGAATACATCGCGCTGCCGTCACCGGAGTAGCAGACCACGGGGCGATCGGGATTGGCGAGGCTGACGCCGACCGAGGCCGGCAGGCCCCAGCCGATGCCCCCCGAGGCGAGCGCGTGATAGTTGTAGCGGTCGCGATACGGCCACAGCGCCGTCATGTAGCGCGCCGAGGTCAGGCCCTCGTCGACCATGATGCCGTGCTCCGGCATGGCCTCGGCGACCTGCAGCGCCAGGTAGTCCGGATCGATCGGCGTCCGCTCGCGCGCCGCTTCGATCTGCGCGGCCAGCTTGCGCCGCCGCGCGCTCCAGTTCTTCGAGGACAATTCGGCCACGCGCTCCTGCGCACGCGCCTGCAGGGCCGCGCCGCCGAGCTCGCGCAAGAGCGGCGTGAGCTGAAGCAGCGTCTCGCGAACGTCGGCCTTCAGCGCGATCTCGGCACCGAAATTCTTTCCCAGCTCCCAATCGACGAGGCCGATCTGCACGATCGGCAAGCCCTCGGGCAGCGGCTCGATCTCGCTGTGCACGGACATCCGCAAGGGATCGGCGCCGAGCACGATGAGAAGATCGTGTGGCGCGAGCAGGTCGCGGACCTGCTGCTGCGCGCGCGACAATGAGCCGATGTAGCAGGGATGCTCGGACAGAAAATGCGCGCCATAGGGCGCGGACTGCTGATGCACGGGAGCGCCGATCGCCGACGCGAACTCGGCCGCCTCCCGCAGCGCATCGCTCTTGACGACCTCGTCGCCGGTGATGACCACCGGCCGCTGCGCCTTGAGAATGCGCTGCGCCAGCCCCTGCAAAGCGTCCGCGGCCGGCAACACGCGCGCATCGACCCGGGTGGAACGGCCGAGCTCGATGCCGGCTTCGGCATTGAGGATATCGCCGGGCAGCGAGATGAAGACGGGACCGGTCGGCGGCGTGGTCGCCACCTTGGCGGCGCGCCTGATGATGCGCGGCAGGTCCTCCAGCCTCGTCACCTCGACCGCCCATTTCACCAGCGGCTCGGCCATCCGCACCAGCGGGCCGTAGAGCAATGGCTCCATCAGGCCGTGGCCCTGCTCCTGCTGGCCGGCGGTGAGGATCATCGGCGTCCCGGTGAACTGCGCATTGTAGAGCGCGCCCATGGCGTTGCCGAGACCCGGCGCGACGTGGACGTTGCAGGCGACGAGGCGTCCCGAGGCGCGACTGAAGCCGTCGGCGATCGCCACCACCAGGCTCTCCTGCATCGCCATGACGTAGGTGAGATCGGGATGATCCTTCAGCGCATGCATGATCGGTAATTCGGTGGTGCCGGGATTGCCGAACAGATGAGTGATGCCCTCGTCCTTGAGCAGCGTGAGGAAGGCCGAGCGTCCGGTGATGCGGTTCTTCATTCAGGTTTCCTCCGAGCAACGCGGCCTCAGTATGCGGGCGAGCTCTCTCTCCGTCATTGCGAGCGAAGCGAAGCAATCCAGGGCGGCGTACGCGACTCTGGATTGCTTCGTCGCTGCGCTCCTCGCAATGACGGTGGAGAGAGCGCGGACTACACCTTCGCCATCTCCTGATACACCGGATAGTCCGTGTAGCCCTTCTCCTCGCCGCCGTAGAAGGTCGGGCGGTGATAGGGCGTCAGCGGCCAGCCGTGCTGCAGCCGGGCGGGCAGGTCCGGGTTGGAGATGAAGGTGCGGCCGAAGGCGATGGCGTCGGCGAGGCCGGCCCGGATCGCGGCGTCGGCCGGCTCGCCCGTGAAGCCGCCGGCGCCGATCAGGACGCCCTTCCACACCGGCCGGAACAGAGCGATGGCCGACGGCACGTTCTGCCAGTTGACGTCGGCGCGGCCGGCGCCGGAGGAGCGCGGCTCGATCAGATGCAGATAGGCGATGCCGAGCTTGTTGAGCGCCTCGATCGCGTAGGTATAGAGCGGCATCGGCTCGGCCTCGCCGGAGCCATTGGCGATGCCATAGGGCGACAGCCGCACGCCGACCTTGTCGGCGCCGCAGGCGGCGATCACGGCCTCGGTCACCTCGAGCAGGAAGCGGCAGCGGTTCGCGATTGCGCCGCCGTAGCGGTCGGTGCGCTGGTTGCTGCGGGTCTGCAGGAACTGCTCGATCAGGTAACCGTTCGCACCGTGCACCTCGACGCCGTCGAAGCCGGCGGCCATCGCATTGCGCGCGGCTTGGCCATAGGCGGCGACAAGCGCGGGGATCTCGTCGGTGTCGAGCGCACGCGGCGTCTCGTAAGCTGCGCCTTTGCCCTCCGCCGTCATCGCCTTGAGATCGTCGCCGATCGCGATCGCCGACGGCGCCACCGGCAGCACGCCGCCGGGCTGGAACGAGGAGTGCGAGACGCGGCCGACGTGCCAGAGCTGCAGGAAGATGAATCCGCCCTTGGCATGCACGGCGTCGACGACCTGCTTCCAGCCGGCGATCTGCACCGCGCTGTAGATGCCCGGCACGTTCGGGCTGCCGGTGCCGGTCGGCAGCACCGGCGAGGCCTCGGCGATGATCAGGCCGCCCGGCGTCGCGCGCTGCGCATAATACTCGACGTTGAGCGGCCGCGGCGCGAGCGTCTCCCTTGCGGCGCGCATGCGGGTCAACGGCGCCATCACGACGCGGTGCTTGAGGCGATAAGGACCGATCGTGAGTGGTGAAAACAGCGCAGGCAGCATTTCGTCCCCAGATGTCGTTGCGATTGTCGATTTGGATCATCTTGTTCGCAAAACATGATGGTGGCAATGTCCGCCCCACGTCAGTACGAGCAGACCCTCCATGCCGAAAGCGAACGCCCTGCCCTCGCTCAGCCTGCGCATCGATCTCGATGACGGCGGCCGGATCGGGCCGGGCAAGATCGCGCTGCTGGAGAACATCGCGCGACACGGCTCGATCTCTGCGGCCGGGCGCGCGATGGACATGTCCTACAAGCGGGCCTGGGACCTCGTCGACGAGATCAACCGGGTGTGCCGGCAGCCGGCGGTGGCGCGCCAGACCGGCGGCCGCAATGGCGGTGGCGCGGCGCTGACGGCGTTCGGCACGCAGTTGGTCGAACGTTACCGGCGCATCGAGCGTGACGCAGCTGACGCCGTGAGGAAGGATCTCGCCGCGCTGCGCAGCGACATCGAGAAGCCAAGGAAGACCCGCGGGGCCAGGGCCGCGTCGTAAGCCGGTTCCAGCCGACGCGATGCATCCGCGACCGGACTGATGCGCCTCGCGTTGCAGCCGCAAAAAACCGTCTTGCCGTCAGCCGGATGATCTTGCGGCCGCGCCAAGACGTCATACACCAGCATCTCGTCGTCATGCCGGAGAACCTGCCGTGTCTCACCCTGCCTTGTCCGCCGACCACACCGCCGTCGTCACCGGAGGCGCCTCCGGCATCGGGCTCGCCGCCGCCACGCGCTTCGCAGAGCGCGGCATGAACGTCTGCATCGCCGATGTCGACGAGGCCCGGCTGCGCGACGCCGCCGCCAGGCTTGCGGCTGCGGCCAAGCGTGGCGAGGCTGCGGTCATGACCGCCACGGTCGATGTGAGCCACCGGGACAGCGTGGTCGCGCTCGAAACGGCGGTGCGGCAGCGCTTCGGCGCGATCGACGTGCTGATGAACAATGCCGGCATCCAGCCGGGCAGCAAGATGCTTGCCGACGACAATTGGCAGCGCATCCTCGACGTCAATCTGTGGGGCATCATCCACGGCGCGCAGGTGTTCGCAGCCAACATGATCGCGCAGAGCAAGCCGGCGCTGATCATCAATACCGGCTCCAAGCAGGGCATCACCACGCCGCCCGGCGATCCCGCCTACAACGTCTCGAAGGCCGGCGTGAAGGCGTTCACCGAGGCGCTGCAGCACGAGCTGCGCAACACGCCCGGCTGCCAGGTGACGGCGCATCTGTTCATTCCGGGCTTCGTGTTCACGCCGCTGACGGCGAATGGCCGCGTCGAGAAGCCGGCCGCCGCCTGGACGCCGGAGCAGACGGTCGACTTCATGCTGGAGCGCGTCGCGGCCGGCGACTTCTACGTGCTGTGCCCTGACAACGACGTGCCGCGCGCGCTGGACGAGCGGCGCATCCTGTGGGCGGCCGGCGACATCGTCGAGAACCGGCCGCCGCTGTCGCGCTGGCATGCCGACTACGCCGACGCATTCGCCGCGTTCGTAAAGAAATCGCCATGATCCGGCCACATCGGAGCGGCGGCGCGTAGCTGCTCCCGGTCTCATCACAAGTTCCCGGACGCGTCGGATCGTCGCAAGGCGGTCCGCGTGCGCTCGGAACGTCTACCATCGACCGAATCGCTACGGTCGAACGCTCTTGCAACTCACTGATTTGCCGCGGGCGCGACATCGTCGCTGAGAGCCGGCTCCCGAAGCGCGCCTCGACCGTCAAGCGGTGAGATGTCGCAGCTCTGCGGGAGCGCCACCCGTACGCCGCACGACAATCTGACGCAGACGCATTCCACAATCCCTGCGCGAAGCAGCCACGAAGCAGGCAGCAGATGGCCCTCATCATCCGCACCCGCGTCAGCCGCGCCGCATTGCTTCGGCTCATCCGCAGTGGTGCGCAGCTTTGGGGAGTACGTCGGACATGTCGCGCCATCACCGTCACCATCACGACAGTCACCACGGTCACCATCATCACAGCGACCACCACCACCACCACCACCATCATCATCACGATCATCACTGCCAGCCGGCGCCTGCGCCGATGCCTCCGACGCCGCCCGCACCCACGCCGCCGACGCCAGCGCTCGGCTTTGCCGATCTCGGCGTCGTCTTCAACGACGCGACGCGCTTTCTCGAAGGCGGGCTGTGGCGCAACGTGGTCGAGGAAGGCGGCCAGGGGCTTGGCAGCGTCTACAACTACACCGGCGATCTCACCGTGATTCAGGATGGTCTGAAGGCGATGGTTGCCGCCGGCCAGTTCACCGGGCAGACGCTCACCAACATCAACAAGATCCTCGCCGACATCACGGTCGCGCAGGATGCCGCGATGGCTTCGGTGACCGGCGGCGGCGCATTCGGCAGCATCGCCGCCGCGGAGACCGCGCTGCGCAACGCGCACCTCGACGTCATCAACGTCGTCAACAACGATCCGAACCTTGCGGGCAATGCGACCAACGCCGACGGCGTCACCGGCTTCCTGCAGGCGCCGGCGCTGCTGCCCGAAGGCGTGACGGCCGCAACCGCCGCCAAGGGCACACTGGCCGAGCTCGGCCTGATCTTCAACGATGCCGCCAACCGGCTGATCGGCGGCGTGAACGAAAGCAACGTCGACGTCATCCAGGACGATGTCGACGCGCTGATCGCCGGCCTCAATGCGCTGGTCGCCGCCAATCCGCTGCAGTTCGGAGGCCTGACCGGCGTGCACGCGCTCGCCATCATCGACCAGCTCGCGCTCGTCAACACCCACATCAACGGCGCGGCCGGCAATATCGACATCGGCCGCGCGCTGAACGACGACTTCCTCGACATCATCGACATCGTCGCCGGCGACACCAATCTCGCCAACATGGCGCAGCAGAACGGCCTGAACGGCTGGAGCGGCTTCGGCGACTTCCTCAACCCGACGCCGGCCTATCAGGACAACCAGGCACAGACCAATTTCTGGGCCATGTTCATCGCCCAGTCGAACGCGCTCGGCAAGGCTGCGATCGCGGCCGTCAATTCCGGCGACGCCGCCGCGATGGCGCAGGTCACCGCCGACCTGATGACCTTCAAGAAGGATGTCACCGATTTCGACGCGGCGCAGGGCGGCATCTTCCAGGCCCGCTTCGACAACGAGCTGCTCGGCGACCAGAGCACGCTCGGCGCCGAGATCGCCAAGATCCTCGAGGGCTTCCAGGCCGGCAACAAGGCGCTGGTCGCGGCGGCCGCCGACCAGATGCACCAGAACGCAGCCGATGTCGGCGGCAACAACATCCCGGTCAATGGCGGCGCCTACAATGTCGACGGCACCACGATCTGCCAGGTGCTGGCGACCACCGGCGGCGGCAACAGTGCCGACGCCGCCGCGCTGCTGGCCGCGGTCACCAGCGCGCCGGCCTCGAACGTGATCATGCTTCCCAGCGCCGCGCCGGCAGCACAGGTCAGCGCCGCTCCGCCAACCCTGGTCATGGACGGTCCGATGATGGAGGGGCCGATGATGGAGATGTCACAGCATCATCACATGTGGGCGTGATCACCTGTCGCTCAGGCGCCTGCACCAGCAGGCGCCTGACGAGCGCGAGCGCGGTTTCCGTCGCCGGATCGGCCGAGATCACGGAGACCGCGAGCACGATGAGGTCGATCGGCTGGTGCGACAGCACGATCACATGCGTCGCATGCCGCGCATCCATCAGCGCCACCATGCGCTCGACGGCGGGGTCGGTGACCGCCCGCCGCCACGGCGCATCGGCCCGGCGCAGCACACGGCTTGACGCGAGAAAGTCGCGCAGGAGCGGCGGATCATAGGCGGTCAGCTCAACCTCGAGACAGCGGCGTGCGCTTTCGAAGACCGGCTGGCGCGTGAGCTCGGCGATCAGTTCGTCGCGCGTCGCCGCGATCGACGCCCCGATCGAGTCGAGCACGCCCGGCTCGCGGGCTTGCAGCATCGCGCGCAAGGCATCGCCGATCAGCCCGATCGTGAGCACGCCGGCCACCGCGACCGCGCAGAAACGCATCAGTTGCGCCGCATCGACGTCCGGCGACAGCGCGGCCGCGGCAGCGCCGAGCAGGGCGGCGCCGAGGATCCGCAACAATGTCAGCAGCCCGCCCTGACGCTGCGTCTCCGCGCTGGCGCCGGCGATCAGGATCGCGGTCACCGCCAGCAGCGCGCCCAATGCGCCGAGCCGCACCGGCATGCTCGGCGCCAGCACGCGAAAATCGGTGATGATGAAGGGGATGACGATGATGGCGCCGAACGCGACGCGATCGATGGCGCGGTTCTCCCAGGCCAGCAGGCGCGCGCGGTCGCGGCGAAGCAGCAGCCAGGCGCAGGTCGCAAAGCCCGCGAGCTGAAAGGCCGACAGCACGACCGTGTGGTGGCTTTCGAACTCGGCCGGACCGAGCGCGCCGGCGAGCGCGAGCGCCACGCCGCCGGCCAGCGCGATCGCCTTGAGCGCGCGATGCGCGTGTCGGCGCAGCAGACCTTCCGTCACCACCAGCGCGCCGAGCGGGATCAGCGCCGCCGGAACCAGCGAGATGCGGTCGAGAAAAGCATTGTCCGTCCACCAGGCGACGCCGCGCAGCAGGAACAGCGAGGCGACGGTCCCGAGCAGAACGACGAGCCGCGCCGTCAGCGGTCCCCTCGGGTCGCGCCGGTGCAGCATGGCGGCGGCCACCGCGAGGCCGACCGCGCCGCAGAGGTTGACGACGGAGTCCGCAACGATGCCGGCCGTCATGGCGCGGGCTCGCCGGGCTGCAGGCGCGGACGCAGCGTGTCGAACGTCCTGGTGTCGTCGAGCCAATGTACCAGCGGCAGGATCATCCGCTGCAGCGCCAGCACGCCCGAGGTCGCCAGCAGCGCCGGCAGCGAGCCCGAGGGGATTTCGCGCAGCAGATAGCGCCGAGCGGCGGCGAGATCGATCCGGCCGAGCTGCAGCAGGTCGTCGCCCCTGGTGTAGTCCAGCTCGCGCGCGCAGAAGCCGTTGTAGACGGCGTCGCGATGCTTCGGCGCATCGTCATACGTCTTCTTGAGCGCGTCGGAGCCGCCGGTATAGGCGTTGGTGATGACGAAGCGCTGTTCGTCGAACCCGGCCTCGTCGCCGACACCGAACACCGCGCGATGCGCCCGCATGATGCCGCGCGCGAGCTGAAGATGTGCAAAGCTCTGTCGGGCCTGCGGCAGCGGCGACGGATAGACGTCGGAGAAGGTCTCGCAGACCATGCCGGCCACCGCCGGCACCTGCGTGACGTTGGAGATCCATTTCGGCCGCAGCCCGTCGCGGACGAACAGCAGCAGCGTCGTGAGGCCGTAGAGCACGCCGGACAGGCCTTTGCCACGCGCTTCCGGATCGACCATGACCAATCCGAGATGGATCACCTGCTGGCTGTCGCCATCGCGCTCGACCTGCATCACCGCGAGCGCATTGAAGGCGATCGGCCGGCCGCCCGCCTCCTCCGACACCACGGTGATGATGGCGCGCGCGAGCGGCTCGCGCGCTCCGGAGAAGATGCCGTAGGTGAGCTCGCCGGCGGGCAGCGTCTTGCCGGCAATGGTGCGGAGATCGGCGACGAGCGCCGCCAGCGCCGCATCGTCCAGGGTCGTGCCCGGGCTCTCGACGATGCGCGTGCGCAACTCCGCATGGGTGCGTAGCGACAGGTCCATCGCCTCCTGGCCGAGCGCGGTCAGCCAGAAGCCGATGCTGCGTCGGATACGCCCCACTGCTGCGACGATGTTCATGCCTCAACCTAGCACGGCGTGATCAGGAAGCGGCGCAGCCGGGATCACGGCCGCCCTGGCCGCCTTATGCCCTGGTGCTGTTAATTCACGATAACGACGCGGGACGGGGCGTGAGTGAGGGTAAACGCAGGTTGAACGACGTGAGCGGCGGACGCCTTCGCGCCCACCGCCTGCCGGCGCTGTCTCGCCGAAGTCGAAGCTTGCCCCGCAAACTTCCCCTCCCCCGGATTGCATCTTCGATGCAATCCGGCCTCTCCCCGCATCCGCCTTCGCTCGTCGAGCTACGGTGGACAAGAGCGGGGAGAGGCGAAGAGAGCGAGACGACTGCGGCCGCCCTACGCTGCCTTCGACACCTCCATCAGCAGGCGCTCGGCACGGGCGTCCTCGATGCGGTTGACGAGCTTGCCGCTCTCGTGGCGGTCGCGCAGCGTCTTGGTCAGGGTGACGCAGGTCTGCACCAGCATGACGATGCCCATCGTCAGATAGCCCTTCATCCAGAGATCGATCGGCATGAAGAAGACGCCGAGAGCGACGAGGAAGGCGGAGGCAGCGAACGAGGCGTAGGAGAAGGTGATGAAGGCGCTGCTGTGCGGCTGGGTGTTCTGGTTCATGGTCGGCTCCTAGGATGACAATCAGGTTGGTTGATGCGTTTTGATCGGTTGTGACGAAATTCAGTTCGCCGGTGCGGTGCGGCCGGCCTTCAGCCGCGCCAGCACGTCGTCGGCAGTGGTCTTGATGCGTGGGCCAAAGCCCTGCTCGGCGAGCTTCTCGGCCGTGGTGATCGGCCCCGTCGCGGCATCGAGCTCCATGAGCGCCTCGTCGGCGGCTTGCGCCTCGATCTGCCGCTCCCGCAGCCGTTTCAGCGTCGCTTCGGCCTCGGGCAGCGTGCACTCGTAAGGACGCGCCGCCTCGATGCCGCCGCGGCGCAGATTGCGCACGGCCTCGGAGGCGCGCGCAATCCGCCGGCCGCGATCGAGCTCGGCAATGCGCGCCTCGGCGTTGGCGACATGTTTCTTCAGCCTGGTGATCTCGGTCGCGAACAGCGCCCGCGCCGTCCGCGCCGCGTCACGCTCGGCCTCGAGGCCGGCGATCGCCTGCGCCGCCTCGCGGGCCAGATCCTCGCGGCCGCCGTCGAGCGCCGCGGTGGCGCGCACCTCGAGATCGGTGATCCGCGCCAAGGTCGCCTCGAGCCGCCTGCCCTCCTGCTGGTCCTGCGCAATGGCCAGCGCCAGCGCGCGCTTGCTGCGATCGACGGCGGCGGCGGCGTCACGCAGCTGCTGATCCAGGATCACCAGCGCGGTCCGGTCCTGCAGCTCCTCCTCCGCGACGGCCACGGTGCCCCGAAACAGCGTGAGAACGGTCTTGAACATTGTGAACTCCCTGTTATGAGCATCGCTCATGACGTTTCTTCTAGCGCAATCATGAGCGGCGCTCAAGAATTATTTTGAGCATCGCTCAATATTTTGGTTAACAATGTCCAAGACACTGGAAAGACGTGCAAAACAGCGCGAAGCCTTGATCGAGGCGGCCGAGCGGATGATCCGCACGCGGGGTCTCGCGGGTCTGAAGACGCGCGATCTCGCCCAGGAGATCGGCGTCGCCAATGGCGCGGTCTACAATCTCGTCGCCGACGTCGACGAACTGGTGCTGATGGTCGGATCACGCACCTTGGCGCGGCTCGACGCCGACCTGTCCGCAGCCGAGAGCGCGGGCCCTCCCGGCCCCGAGGCTGCGCTGGTGCGCATCGCGATCGCCTATTGCGACTTCGCCGCCCACAATCTCGAGCTCTGGCGCGCGCTGTTCGAGCACCGCATGCCGCCCGAGAAGCCGCTGCCCGACTGGGCGATCGCCGACCAGATGCACCTGTTCCGTCACATCCACCAGCCACTGGCGGCGTTGTTTCCACGGCGCTCTTTCGACGACATCAGCGTCACCGCGCGCAGCCTGTTCTCGGCCGTCCACGGCATGGTCGCGCTCGGCTTGGAGCAGAAGCTCATCGCTGTGCCGCTCGCGGCCTTGCGCGCGCAGATCGCGACCATGGTGAAGGCGATGGTGACGGGACTGGTGGCGGAGGAGACGACCGGCCGGTGACGCGGAGCTCGGCGTCGGGCGCAGCGTCATCGGATGCTGATGCCAACAACAAGTCCGACTGCTTCACGGCACTTCTCTCCTGCTTGCTGTCAGAGCCAATTTGCTGCCATGGCGGCGCGGCTCCCTCCTTGTTCAGCTGGAATTGACGGCGAGAACAAACAACCGCCCCATTGCTTCGCAGTATCATGCCGACGTTCGGACTTGTTCCAGACAACATGTCTGGAACTGCCGTTCCACCGACGCTCGACGACGAGTGTTAGTTCGTGTGACATGTGCAGATCTCGGCGCATGGCCACGCTCATCCGGCCGGCAGAACCTGCAGCGTATGCCGCGCGATCCAGAAAAAACTCCAACGAGTCCATGACGCGCGAGCCAAGGGGAAAATCGTGAGACATCTGCGTGCGCCCAATGACGACCGCGATCCGCCATTCCCGTCCGGCTACGACGACGGCCGGCGTCCGCTGTATGAACAACCGTGGCGCGACGAGCACGATCGGCCTACCCCTGCTGAATTCGCGTCCCGTTACGGCGTGCAGGAGGTTCCTCCGCCGCCACGGGAACGGCGTCTCCTCGGCGCGTTGAGCATGATGGGGCTCGTGGCTGTTGCCGCGGGCGTGGCCGGCTTTGCAGCGACGAGACTTCCGACGCGGTGGACCGCTGCGCTCTCCGCCAAGAGCAGCGCGGCGGCGACAACGACGGCAACAGTCCCATCGCCGCCGGTCCAAGCCGCGCAGACCGTTGCGCCAGTCCAGGATACTCTCCGGACCGGAGCGCTCGCGAGCGCCGCTCCGGCGGTCGCGCCGGACCAGAACGTGCCGCTGAGGGAGGACGACCGTGTGCCGAAGTTCGACACGCGAGTGGCCAATGCCGCGTCGGCGCAGCCGACCAGCACGCGCGCCCCGGTCCAGGGCGTGACCGATACCGAAATCAGCTTCGGAATGGCGGCGCCGTTTTCCGGGCCGGCCAGGGAGATGGGCCATCAGCTCAAGCTCGGCATCGACCTCGCATTCGCTCAGGTCAACGAGGAAGGCGGTGTGCATGGCCGGCAGCTCAAGCTCTACACGGCCGATGATGCCTATGAGCCGACGCGGACGCTGAACGCGATGAAGGACCTTTACGAGCAGCACAAGGTGTTCGGATTCGTCGAGAACTACGGCAGTCCGACGGCCCTGATCTCGGTGCCGTACGCGCTCGAGCATCATGCGCTGTATTTCGGCGCCTTCACCGGGGCTCCTTCGCTTCGCCGCGATCCGCCGGACCGCTACGTCTTCAACTACCGCGCCGGCTACGCCGAGGAAGCCCATGCGCTCGTGAACTATCTCGTCAAGATCCGCAAGCTGCGTCCGCAGGAGATCGGAGTTCTCACCCAGCAGGATGCCTATGGCGACGCGGGGTGGGAGGGCGTCAGCAGGGCGATGCACGGGCTGCGCGGCGGCGCGGGCGACGCCTTCCGCATGAGCTACAGCCGCAACACCGTCAATGTCGACGAGGCCGTCGCGCAACTGCGCCGGCAGAAGCATGCGATCAAGGCGGTGGTGCTGGTCGCCACCTTTCGCGCCGCGGCCAAGTTCATCGAGAAGACTCGCGATCTCTATCCGGACATGACCTACGCGACGATCTCCGGCGTCGGCAGCACCGGCCTCGCCAGTGAGCTGATGGTGCTCGGCCCGCGCTATGCGGACGGCGTCATCTGCACCCAGGTCACGCCGGCGGTCGACGGCTACGCCTCCGTCACCCTGAACTACAAGAAGGCGCTCGACAGATATTTTCCGGGAGAGCCGGCGGATTACTCGTCCCTGGAAGCCTATCTCACCGCCAACATCCTGATCGAAGGGCTGCGCCGCGCCGGTCCCGCGGTGGACACGGAAACGCTGGTCGATGTCCTCGAATCGATGCAGAACTACGAGCTGGGCGTCGGATCGAAGGTGAGCTTCGGCCCCTCCGACCACCAGGCGCTGCACAAGGTCTGGGGCACGCAGCTCGACAAGTCCGGCCAGTATCACGCGATTGATCTCGAATAGGCGGAATGGCTGAACTGGCTTGGGGCCGCGCTCTGCGCAGCGTGCCTGAGCGGGTTGCATTCATCGGCGGTTTCGGCCATATCGGTCGCATGATCAAGACTGAGACCTTGCACGCGAACACGTGGTGGCGCTCCATCTAGGAGCGGCACGGCCTCGTCATTGATTCGCCCGTCGCCGCCGTTCATCGGCCTGCGACGCGGTTCTTGTCATCAACAGCATCGAAGAGCTCGATCGAGCGGCGGTTCTCACTCCTGGAGAACCACGATGCCTCTCTCAATGCCAGAACGTCCCGTCATCCTGACCGGCGACAGAACCACCGGCCCCCTGCACCTCGGCCACTATGTCGGCTCGCTGCAAAACCGCGTCGCGCTGCAATCGACGCATCGGCAATTCCTGCTGCTGGCCGATGCCCAGGCGCTCACGGACCACGCCCACGATCCGGCCAAGGTGAGCCGGAACATGCTGGAGATCGCGACCGACTATCTCGCCGTCGGCATCGATCCGGAGATGACGACCATCTGCCTGCAATCGCACCTGCCGGCGCTGGCCGATCTCACGCTGCTCTACATGAACTTCGTCACGGTGGCGCGGCTCGAGCGCAACCCGACCATCAAGGACGAGATCCAGGCGCGCGGCTTCGGCCGCGATATTCCGGCCGGCTTCCTGTGCTATCCCGTTGCGCAGGCCGCCGACATCACCGCCTTCAAGGCGACCATCGTGCCGGTCGGAGACGACCAGGCGCCGCTGATCGAGCAGACCAACGAGATCGTCCGCCGCATCAACCGCCAGGCGGGCACGGAAGTGCTCCCCGAGGCACGCGCACTGATCCCGAGCGTCGGACGCCTGCCTGGCGTGGACGGCAAGGCCAAGATGAGCAAATCGCAGGGCAACACGATTCCGCTCTCCGCCACCGCGGACCAGATTCGCGATGCCGTCCGCCGCATGTTCACCGATCCCGGCCACGTCAGGGCCGCCGATCCGGGCCGCGTCGAAGGCAATGTCGTCTTCACCTATCTCGACGCGTTCGACGACGATCATGCGGCGGTTGCGGACCTGAAGGCGCGCTACGTCCGCGGTGGCCTCGGCGACAGCGTCGGCCATCACGGACAGCGAAATCCTGCGGATCACCAAATCGGCCGCGCTGAGCGCCCTGCGTGAGCAGCCGGCGTTCTCCGAGATCTTCGTTTCGCACATTCTCGCCCGCACGATCCGCGTCGAGGCCGATCTCATCGATCAGCTGTTCAATTCGAGCGAGAAGCGCCTTGCGCGGGCGCTACTGCTGCTGGCCAATTTCGGCAATGACGGCAAGCCGCAGCGGGTCATCGCGAAGGTCAGCCAAGAGATGCTGGCCGACATGATCGGCACCACCCGCTCGCGCGTCAGTCACTTCATGAACAAGTTCCGCAAGCTGGGCTTCATCGACTACAACGGTCACCTCGAGATCAACAGCTCCCTGCTGAACGTCGTCCTGCACGATCAGCCGCATATCGCAGGCGACAAGTCGGTCGGAGGCAAAGGTCCGCTGAAGAGCTTGTGACCGGGCATCGCGAGATCGAGCTGGGGCCGCCCTGCTCGGCTCGATCCACGCCACCATCACATCATTGCCACCGTCACATCACTGCAGCTGACTGCGCACCGCCGTCGTAGGCGGCTGGAGAAACGCATCGAACCGCTGCTTGACGATGGCGTAGCATTCGCACGATGCTTTCTCGAGGCCGGGCCGGTCGAGCACCTGGATGGTGCCGCGACGATAGCTGATCAGGCCGGCCGCCTGCATGGATTGCGCGGCAAGCGTCACCGACTTGCGATTGGCCCCGAGAATCTGCGACAGGAACTCGTGCGTATACGGAAGCACCGCCCCTTCGGCCCGGTCGTGCATCATCAGCAGCCATCGGCAGATGCGCTCTTCGGTCGAATGCATGGCGTTGCAGGCCACCGTCTGCTGAACCTGGGACAGCAGCGTCTCCGAGTAGCTGACGAGAAGATTGCGCACATGTTCGCTGGAGTCGAACTCGTGCTGCAGCAGCTCGATCGGACACCGGACGGTATGCCCCTCGAGTTGAACGATGCAACGGTTGAAGGAGGCCCGGCTGTACATGGCGGCGAAGAGGCCGAAGGCGCCCTCGCGACCGATATTGGCCGTCTCGATGGCGTCGCCGTTCTCCAGCACGGTCAACAGCGACAACACCGATCCTCTCGGGAAATAGGCATGCCGGAGATGGCCGCCCGCCTCGCAGACCACGGCGCCGAGCTTGAAATCAACGGGCTCGAGGTGCGGCTCGATCCGGCCGCGGCTGTCCGGCGCCAGGGCATCGAGCAGCTGATTGCTCCGCAGATCGCGATCGGTTTGCGCCTTGATCATTCCAAAACTGACAAGCCACGATGAGGGACGGAGGCCACGGCGCAGAGGCGGCTGTCCGCGCCGTCGCCCCCGTTTCTTGGGCGCTCTCGACCGGCAAGTCTGAGCAAAATTGCTCACGAGCTCCCGCACGCAAGGCTTCCCCGCCGCGCCGCAACAACGGCCCTGCTCGCTCATCGCGCATCCGGCGATTTCACTGACTCGGATCGTCCGATTCCGCGCCGGGATTTCCGGCGGCCCGATCGGTCCAGAAGGCGGCCATCCGCAGGCAATGCGCCTGCAGGTCCGGATCGACGGCATCGCGCGCAAGTTGCGTGAAATCGGCCGCCAGACGCAGGCATTCACGAATGAAATTGAGGTCGTTGACGGATTCGGACAGGACACACCCCTTCGACGGGATCCATCTGTCACACGCCCCACGGCTCGCTGTCGGTGGGCCACACCACCGAGCGGCCCAAAAGAATGGCCGCCGAATGAGCGGATCTGGCCGGCGCGCCAACCCGGCCTGCCGCCCGGCTCAAGGCTGGCCGATCGCGCATATGGCGGTTTCCGTGAGGATGGTGCCGCCCACCCTCTGACGGGCTGCAAGAGCGCGCGTCGCGCCGCGGCGCCGGTGCCCGCTCTCCGTGGAAGGTCCTCTGGATGAGCGCGCGGGCACGGCAAGCGTCAGGTGCAACTGCCAAGCGCCCCCTCGACGCGAGCCGGGGCGCCTTTCGCCTCGATCCGGCTCGCGACGAATTGCGCTGCGGCAAACTGGACCATGTCCGCTTTTGCTCCGACTCCGGCCGGTGAACGGCAACACAATAGCCCTACAATATCAAATCGTAAGGAAGAGAGCCGCGGGGAATTTGTAGTCGGGGTGCGTTCTGTTTTGGAGAATCCGCGTGTTGGGACATCAGAGCCAAGATACCGCTTTTCCGATCCTTCTCGAGCGCGCGGGCGTCCGGAATGACATGCGCAGCTACAGGCTCATCCAACAATCTGCGCTCGCCGAATTCAGTCGTGCTGCATTGCAGACCCGCGACATCCACGTCGCTCTTCAGCGCGCCGCCGCGCTCGGTGCCAAGGGCCTCAATGCACCGTTCGCGATGGTGATGGAATTCGTGGCGGACGGAAAGAGACAGCTGGTCCGCGCGGGGTACGGATGGCCGAGCTCGGTCGAACAATCATCGTTCGTCGTGGACAGTACCTCGCCTGCCGGACGCGCCTTCCAGACGGGTCAAGCCATCATCACCGGTCGCGCCCCCCCGGATGGTCGCTTCGAGATACCGGGGCTTCCAGTAGACCGCGGCATCAAGACGTCGATCAGCGTCCGGATCGAACGCGGCGGACGAGGCGGCGGCTATTTCGGCGTGCTCCAGGTCGACAGTCCGGCCCCCCGCCGCTTCGACGAGGCGGACGCTGCCTTCCTCACCGAATTCGCCGACATCGTCGGGATTGCAATCGAGCGCCTGCATGAGGAGACGCGGCTCCGGGACGCCTTGGACCATCAAGCCATGCTGACGCGCGAAATGGGTCACCGCGTCAAGAACAGCCTGTCTTCCGTCGTGGCCATGCTCCGGGTGCAGGCATTCGGGACGGATTCCGTTGAGGCCAAGCTTGCCCTCGGCGAGGCCGGATCGCGCGTAGCAGCCATTGCCCAGGTTCATGATCATCTCTCGCGTGCATCACAGATCGGCTTCATCGACGTCGACGTCTTCCTCATAGACTTCTGCAAGAGGCTGCAACGCGTCGCGGGAGCGCGTATCCTGAACTGCGATGCCCATCCGATGCGGCTGTCGGCCGATCACGCCGTGCCTCTCGGTCTCCTGCTCAATGAGTTGGTCAGCAACGCCGTGAAACATGCCTATCCTGGCCAGGACGGACCGATCGACATCTCCGCCCGCGACATCGACGGTTGCCTGCAGCTCAGCGTGTCCGATCAGGGCGTCGGTCTGCCCGATGGTTTCGACATCGATCAACCGCGCACGAGCCTGGGGTTCCGGATGATCAAGGGGATGGTCCAGCAGCTTCGCGGCCGTCTCACCCTGAGCGCCAACCAGCCGACTGGCACGCGTGTCCTGTTCGAACTGCCGATCCTCCCCCGCAATGAAGCGGTTGTCCCGGCAGCCCTCGTCACCACAGAGCGCCCGGTGCTGGAGAAGGCCCGGTGATCCCTTGCGCGATCATCCCAACGGCCACCGCGGCCGATGCGATCCGCTGCTGACAAGGCTGGCCGCTTGCTCGAACGGCGCCTCTTGTCAGAGCACCTCGTCCACGCTTCGCTGATGGCGACCAGCGCGCTACGCGCTCCATGGTGAGACCACCTGCGCAGGCACGGCGGCATTTACCGGGCGGAAACCGTTGCTGTCGTTGAATGCGAGCATGGCACAGTTGCGCATGGAAGTTCGCGATTCGGCCGGCACCATCCTGCCGGGCTATGGCGACGCATTCTTCGACCTCAGGCTCCCCGGCGATCACCGCCGCGTGGCGCAGACCCTGCTCCGGATCATTCGCGGCGACGACTTCCGCTCACCGGTCCACAGTGTCCACTTCTTCCGGGGCGCTTCCGAGATCGGCTGCTGGTCGGTCGACGACGAGCGCGCGGAGATGAGCTTCGTGGACGAGTTCGCCCACACGCCGCCGGCCGCGGCGTAACAGCTTCCCCGACGAGCCCCCGGCACGCGGCATCGGCCTCATGCGATCCGGGGGTGCGCGGTCTGGTGCCAGGTCCAGGCCGAGCGGATGATCGTGCCGAGATCGGACCGATGCGCCGCGAAGCCGAGCTCCTGCTGGGCAAGATGGGGATCTGCGACCAGGACCGGTGGATCGCCGGCGCGGCGCGCGCGCACCACCAGCGGGACCCGCTCGCCGGTCTCCCTGCCGATTGCATCGACGATCTCGCGCACCGAATGGCCGCGGCCGGTCCCGAGATTGTAGGTGCCACCCGAACCGGTCTGCAGCAGACGCTCCATCGCCGCGATGTGGGCTGCCGCGAGATCGTCGACGTGAACGTAATCGCGCACGGCGGTCCCGTCGGGTGTGTCATAGTCGGTGCCGAAGATCGCAAAGTCCGGCACGTGGCCGAGGATCGCCATCAGCGCTCGCGGGATCAGGTGCGTCTCGGGATCGCGCAACTCACCGATCAGGCCTGACGCGTCGGCGCCGCCGGCGTTGAAGTAGCGCAGCACGATGGCCGACAGGCCGTAGGCTGCCTGATAGTCCGCCAGGATCTGCTCGATCATGTATTTCGAGCGGCCGTATGGATTCAGGGCCGATCCCGCGGCGCTCTCGGGAATCGGATCCCGCCCGGCGTCGCCATAGACCGCGCCGGTCGAGGAGAACACCAGCCGCGCGCAGCCGGCCTCGCGCATGCCCTGCAGCAGGCCCAATGTGCCGACGACGTTGTTCAGATAATATTTGTGCGGATCGGCGACGGATTCGCCGATCGTGCTCGGCCCGGCCAGGTGCATCACCGCGCCGACCGCGTGGGCGCGGATGGTGTCAGCCACTCTGGCGCTGTCGGCGATGTCGCCGACCACCAGCGGTCCCCATCGCACGAAGCGGCGATGGCCGGTGGACAGATTGTCGTAGCAGATCGGCACGTAGCCGGCCCCGGCGACAGCCTTGCAGCAATGAGCCCCGATGTAGCCGGCGCCGCCGGCAACCAGGATCGCTCCGTTGTGACCCATGCATGAAAGCCTTCTGATCAGCAAACGGCTGGACCCAAGTCGCGGATGCGAAATGTGACCCAGCGAGGCGACCGCTGCAACCGGGCAGCGCGCGCCGGCCGGCGTCACCGACAACCGCTTGGCGGCAGGCCGCTCCGTGCTCTTAACGCTCTCGCACCCAGCCGGTCGTCCAAATTGCGGTCAAGTGACGCCGAATAGCTGCTGTCACGCGATGACGGCACGACATCTAGCCGTGAACAGACCTCGTACCGGGCTGCGCCGCTGATTCGGACGCGGTTCGTTCAAGTCGCGTTCTGAACGTTAACGTGAGCGCGCGCGACGTCGCATTCTGGGACATCAGGCGCGGGCTGGTCGCGGCAGCGAATCCGGCGCCGATGTCGTCGGCGCGATCCCGGCGCGGCGATCGCGGGCTGTGACTGTGCTCAACCTGCTGGCCTGTTAGCTGGTTCATCACGGTCCGATCGCCCGCGGGTTCCGTTCGGCGCGCAGATGTCCATGCGCCGCGACGCATGGCTCACGATCCAGAGTCCAGGTGGCACGCGGCGCAGAATGGGGTACGAGTCGTCGGACTGATCAGCGTCGGCCGATGCAGGAGGCGTCCCTTGAGTGAAACACCGAGCAACGTCGACGCGGCGGCGCGCGCTGCATCGACGCCGCCCGCCGCGGCGCCCGGGCTCTGGGCGCGTCTCGGCATTCCACTGCTTGCGGTGATCGCAGCGCTCGCCTTCGTGGCGCTCGCGACCACGCGCTGGAACGCCTGGACCGGCAACGCAACGACCCAGTCGACCAACGATGCCTATGTGCGCGCCGACCTGACGCAGCTCTCGAGCCGCGTGGCCGGCGAGGTGACGAAGGTTGCGGTCAGCGATTTCCAGCAGGTCAAGGCCGGCGACCTGCTGGTCCAGATCGATCCGGCCGACTACGAGGCACAGGTGTCGCAGGCCGAGGCCAATGTCGAAGCGGCGCAGGCGGCGCTCGACAACCTCAGCAATCAGGTCGAGCTGCAATACGCGACCATCGCCCAGGCCGAGGCGCAGCAGGTCTCGGCCGGCGCGGCCGAGGTGCAGGCCAGGCAGGAGGAAGAGCGCCAGCAGTCGCTGTCGCAGAGCGAGGCAGGTACCAAGCAGCGGCTGGAACAGGCAACGGCCGCTTATGCCAAGGCACAGGCGGACGTGCGCGCGAGCCGCGCGGTGATCGCCGCGCAGCGTCATCAGCTCGAGGTGCTCACCGGCACCAAGAAGCAGCGCGGCGCCGATCTCGCCGGTGCCAAGGCCGCGCTCGCCGCCGCGCGGCTCAAGCTCGGCTACACCAGGATCACCGCGCCATTCGACGGCGTCGTCGGACAGCGCCAGGTGCAGGTCGGCGACTACGTCAATATCGGCAGCAGCCTGATCGCGGTGGTGCCGCTGCCGCATGTCTTCGTCATCGCCAACTACAAGGAAACGCAGCTCACCCATGTCGCGCCCGGCCAGCCGGTCGAGATCACCGTGGACTCGTTCCCGGGCCAGAGGCTGCATGGCCGCGTCGAGCGGATCGCGCCGGCCTCCGGCTCGCAATTCGCGCTGCTGCCGCCCGACAATGCCACCGGCAACTTCACCAAGGTCGTGCAGCGCATTCCGGTCCGCATCGCCCTCGACGGCGACCAGCCGCTGCTCGCGCGGCTGCTGCCGGGCATGTCGGTCGTGACCCACATCCGCACCAACGGCCAGGCCGATGGCGCCAAGTGAGACCGATCGCGGACCGCTGTCGCGCGGCGGCCAGGCGGCGCATCCGCTGTTTGCCGTCGGCGCCGTCCTGCTCGGCTCGTTCCTGGCGAATTTCGACAGCCGGCTGACCTCGGTCGGCCTGCCCGATCTGCGCGGCGCGTTCTCGCTCGGTTTTGACGAGGGCGCCTGGCTGTCCACCGCGGCGATCGGCTCGCAGATCGTCATCGCGCCGGCCGTGGCGTGGCTCGCGACCGTGTTCGGTCTGCGCCGTGTGCTGGGTATTCCCAGCCTGATCTATGCGGTGCTGTCCCTGATCATTCCGTTCGTGCGCGACTATCCGACCTTGATCGCGCTCGCGATCCTGCACGGCATGCTGCTCGGCACCTTCGTGCCGGCCACGCTCATGATCATCTTCCGCAACCTGCCGATCCGCTGGTGGCTGCCGGCGATCTCGATCTATGCGATCCGGGTCGGCTTCGCGCTGGATACCTCGACCTCGCTGGTCGGCTTCTATGTCGAGCATCTCGGCTGGCAGTGGCTGTACTGGCAGGGCGTCGTGCTGGCGCCGCTGATGGCGCTGATGGTCTATCTCGGCACCCCGGCCGAGCCCGTCAACCGCGCGCTGCTCGAGAACGCCGACTGGGGCGGGATGCTGCTGCTCGGCAGCGCCGTGGCGATGATCTATGCCGGTCTCGACCAGGGCAACCGACTCGACTGGCTGCAATCGGGCACGGTGATGGCGCTGCTGTGCGGCGGCGCCGCGCTGTTCGTCCTGTTCCTCGTCAACGAGGCGCTCGCCCCGCAGCCATGGGCGCATTTCAACGTGCTGTTCTCGCGCAACATCGGGCTGTCGCTGGTCGTGATCCTGCTCTACACGCTGACCAGCCTCTCGAATGCGTCGCTGGTGCCGAACTTCCTCGTCACCATCACGCAGTTGCGGCCGGAGCAGAGCGGCTCGCTGCTGTTGTTCTACGGCGCGCTGCCGATGGTCGTGCTGGTGCCGCTGTCGATCGTCCTGCTTCGCCATCTCGATCCCCGCATCGTCGTCGTGCTCGGTCTCAGTGCCTTCGCGGCGGCCAATCTGCTCGGCACCCAGATCACCCATGCCTGGGCGCGCGAGGATTTCATCGTCATCGTCGTGCTGCAGTCGATCGGACAGGCCCTGACCTTGCTTCCGATCATCATCCTCGCGCTGTCGAATTCCGATCCGGCGCGAGCGACGTCCTTTGCGGCCTATATCCAGGTGATGCGGCTCGGCGGCGCCGAAATCGGCGTCGCCCTGATGGGAACGTGGCTGCGGGTGCGTGAGCAGGTGCATTCGGCCTATCTCGGCCTCAACATCCAGAGCGGCGATCTCGACGTCGCGCGCGCGCTGCAACGACTGACCGGCTATTTCGCCGCGCATGGCGGCGGCCAGGCCAAGGCCCGCGCCGTCGGGACCTTGGCCGCGCAGGTGCAGCGCGAGGCCAACGTGCTCGCTTATCTCGATGCGTTCTGGCTGTGCTTCTGGCTCGCGATCGCCGCGCTGCTGCTGGTCGCCCTGATCACGCGCGCGCCGTCGGGCCCGTTCTCGCCGACACCGATCGGTCTGAGGGCGGCGTGGATGCGACGGTTCGGAACGTCGACGACGTGAGCGGGCCCGCCCGCAGCATGCGGGGGCGTCGCCTTCTCTCCAACAACGCCGGCGCGCCTCTGCGCCTTTAACCTTCTGACGAAAGCCGAGCCGCACGATCAGTATCGCCGGCGCTGCATGTTGCGCGCCATCTCCGAGAGCTACGACATCTAGCCGTGAACAGATCTCAAACCGTGATTCGCAAGCGATTCGGACGCGGTTCGTTCCAGCCGCGTTCCGAACGTTAACGGCGGTGCGATGATCGTCGCATTCTGGGACATCATGCTCGCGATGATTGCGGCAACTCATCGAGCGGCCATTTCGGACGCTTGATCTTCTTGTAGGGCAACGTCGTCACGTCGCGCGCGACCACGCCGGGCGCATCGACCATGATGATGTCGGCCGCGATCGGCGCAAATGCCGCGCGGAAATGCTGGGCGGATTTCACCACGACGAGCTTGCGCGTGGCAGGATCGCAGCCGAGCTGCGTGAAGAAGTCGGTGCCGAACGCCTGGCAGCGGAACGTGGTGATCACGACCTCGACGCCATTGCTCCCGATCAACGCGCAATCGCCGAGCTTGGCGGGCGTGCCGGCAAGGCCCGTCATCACCATATTCTCCTTCAGCGCCTTGATCTCCCAGGTCGCATCGACGGGATCACCCGACAGCGGCCCGATCTTGCCGCCGATCCGCAGCGGCAGCTTGGCGCCGACGCCGGCATCGAAGGCGATGCGCACCGCGATCGGATCCCAGAGCGGACCGAGGCAGGCATTGCCGATGTTGCGGTCGAGCAGCCGGCGCAGGATGAACGTGGAATCGCCGGGCGCACCGCCGCCGGGATTGTCGCTGGCATCGCCGAGCACGATGGCGCCGTCCTTCGCCAAGGCCTGGTCGAGCGCAGCATCGACGCCGGGCATGCGTTCGGTCACCGCCTCGCGCATGCCGATCAGCTCGTCCGCGAGCTTGCGCGCCAGCGCCTGCGCCTTGGCGCCATCGGGATCGACGGCGGCATCGCTATAGACCAGCACCTTGGTGCCCATGTCAGGCGTGTCGCCCCATCCGAAGCCGTGAACGATCGAGACCGAGACGATGCCGTCCTTGCCTTCCAGCGCGGTGATGCGGTCGACGAAGCTGCGCACCGGCTCGCGCGTGGTGTGCAGGGTGACGATCATGTCGGTGTCGACCAGGGCCTTCTGCAGCTTCAGCCGCTTCTCGGCGAGCTCGGTGCAATGTTTCACCAGATCCTGGGCCCGCTCGAGAATGTCGGTGTGCGGATATTCCTTCCAGCAGATCAGAAGATCGGCGCTTCTGACCATCAGCTCGCTCATGTGAACGTGGGGGTCGAGCGTCGCACCGATGACCACATCGGGTCCGACGATGTCGCGGATGCGCGCGAGCAGCTCGCCCTCGCAATCATCATAGCCGTCGGCGATCATCGCGCCGTGCAGGCCGATCAACGCCATGTCGACCGGCAGCGCGGCTTCGAGGTCGGCGAGGATCTGGTCGCGCAGGGTTTCGAACGCGGCGCGGGTGACGAGCCCGTTCGGCACCGCTGCGGCGACCAGCCCCTCGATCAAGGTCCAACCTTTCGATGGCCCGACCTGCCGCGCCGCCCATAGTGGCCCGCCATGCATCTGCATCTTGTCCGGATGCGTTCCGGCCGGGAAGTAGGCACGCTCGTGGAAGGTCGCGAGCCCCGTCGGCATCGGCGCAAAAGTGTTGGTCTCGGTGGCAAGGGCGGCGGAGAAGACACGCATGGAGGAATTGCTCTTGGTTCGCGCGATGACAATGAGGCGGCCGCAGGGGATCGCATTGCGCCCACGAGCACAAGACTTTGCGACGGCAGAGCACCCGCCGCTCAGCGCATGATGTCGATCAGTTCGCCGCCGCCGGCGCCCTCACCGACTGATCCTCGATCGCCTTGATCGCGACGACGGCGACCTGGGATAATGCCTCGCGGTCGGCGCCTGACGACGCCATCACGCTCATGCCGGTGATCACGGCGGAAACATAGCGCGCGAGCGCAGCGGGGTCGGCGGCTTCAGCCAGATCGCCTTCGCGCTTGGCGCGCTCGAAACGGTGCCGGAGCTGCTCCTCGGTCTGTGCGCGGCGGGCCGCGAGCTCGAACGGCACGTTGGAAGAGCCGGAGCCGCAGGCGAGACCGCCCTGCACCAGCAGGCAGCCGGGCGGATTGGAGGGATCGGTCTGTTTCTCGGCGACGCCCATCAGCATCCGCGCGGTGACCTCGTGGGCGGTCGGCGCGCTCAGCACCTCGTCCATCCAGGCCTCCCGTCGCGCCGTGTAGCGGTCGAGCGCGGCCCTGAGCAGGGCCTCCTTGCTGCCGAACGCGGCATAGAGGCTGGGCGGGTTGATGCCCATGGCATCGGTGAGCTGGGCGATGGTGGCGCCCTCATAGCCATGGCGCCAAAACACCTCCATCGCCTGGTCCAGCGCGGTGTCGCGATCGAAAGTCCGGGGCCGTCCGATGCCCATCTGCAAAACTCCTGTTCCGTCTCCGCCCCGTCTGATTCTTATCTAGTTGTTCTTGAACGCGATTTCTTTGATCTGGCGCAGTCCGCCGAAAGTCGGGCTACTATTTTCGTAGTATCCGTTACATAAGTCTCTTGCGAACGGGTTGCCAGCGCCACATTTGTAGCGAGCACTACAAATCTGGAGCGCGCCAATGCCTTCGTCCGAAATTCGTTCTTCCGGCCGCCTGAAGCGGTGGCTGAGCACCGTCGCCGCCGCCGGCTTGGTGATTGCCGCCGGCTCCTACGCCGGCTCCCAATATTTCCACTTCAGTTCCGCGCCGAATGCGGCCCGCGCCGCGGCCCCCGAACAGGCCGTCCCCGTTACGGTTGCCGTCGTCGAGCCGCGCCAGGCGAGCCTGTGGGACGAGTTCTCCGGCCGGCTTGAAGCCGTCGAGCGGGTCGAGATCCGGCCGCGGGTGGCCGGTGCCATTCTCGGCACCAATTTCACCGAGGGCTCGCTGGTCAAGGCTGGCGACGTCCTGTTCAAGATCGACCCGGCGCCCTACGCCGCCGAGGTCGACCGGGCGCAGGCGCAACTGGAAGCGGCGCGCGCCCGCGCCGCCTTCGCCGCCAACGAACTGGAGCGCGGCGCGCAGCTGGTTGGCAATTCCATCGTGACCAAGCGCGATTACGACCAGCGCGACAACGGCAATCGCGAAGCCATCGCCAACGTCAAGGCCGCCGAAGCGACCTTGCAGACAGCCAAGCTCAATCTCGACTACACGCAGGTGCGCGCGCCGGTCGACGGCCGGGTCGGCCGGATCGAGGTCACGGTCGGCAACCTCGTCGCCGCCGGGTCGGCCTCGCCGGTGCTGACCTCGCTGGTGTCCGTCAACCCGATCTATGCGAGCTTCGACGCCACCGAAGAGCTGGTGTTGCGCGCATTGTCGGCGATTGCCGACGGCTCGGGCAAACGCGGCAATCTCGACCGCATCCCGGTCGAGATGACGACCTCGGGCGGCATCACGGCATCCGGCCATATCCAGTTGATCGACAATCAGGTCAACGGGCAGAGCGGCACGATCCGCGTCCGCGCCGTGTTCAAGAACGAGGACGGCCGGCTGATCCCCGGCCAGTTCGCGCGCGTGCGCATGGGCCAGCCGCAGCAGCAATCGCTGGTGCTGCTCGACGAGCGCGCCATCGGCACCGACCAGGACAAAAAATTCGTGATGGTGGTCGGCGACGACGAGCGCGCTGTCTATCGCCCGGTCAGCCTCGGCGGCAGCGTCGACGGCCTGCGCATCATCTCCGCCGGCCTCAAGCCCGGCGAGCGCGTGGTGGTCAATGGCCTCCAGCGGGTGCGGCCAGGTGCGTTGTTGAAGACGCAGGTGGCCGCGATGGGCGCACGCGACGGGGCGGCCACTGACAACAAGCGACTGGCGCAGCGCTGATCATGATCGACAATGGCGGTCACCACACACGCGATGCCCACCCTCCCCTGGAGGGGGAGGGTCGACGCGCGCACAGCGCGCGGCGGGGTGGGGTGACGGTCTCAGTTGGTGAAAACCTGCTCGCACCTCCTCAGCATCCGTGCGTCGCGGGTTCGTCTCAATTGAGCACCGCACGCGCGGAGGGGCCGCCACCCCACCCCGTCTCGCATGTCGCTGCGCTCATGCGAGCCGACCCTCCCCCTCCAGGGGAGGGTGAACATCGCGCCCCCTCGACGACCGACGCCAATCAGAGCCACTGACATCTCCCGACCACGGGGCCTCCCATGAACCTCTCCAAATTCTTCATCGATCGGCCGATCTTCGCAGGCGTGCTGTCGACGCTGATCTTCCTCGGCGGCTTGATCGCGCTGTTCTCCATGCCGATCTCCGAATATCCCGACGTCGTGCCGCCCTCCGTGGTGGTGCGCGCGACCTATCCCGGCGCCAATCCGAAGGTGATCGCCGAGACGGTGGCGACGCCGATCGAGGAGCAGATCAACGGCGTCGAGAACATGCTCTATATGAGCAGCCAGGCGACCACCGACGGCGCGATGACGCTCACGGTCACCTTCAAGCTCGGCACCGATCCGGACAAGGCCACGCAGCTGGTGCAGAACCGCGTGCAGCAGGCCGAGCCGCGGCTGCCCAATGTCGTGCGCCAGCTCGGCGTCATCACCAAGAAGAGCTCGCCCGACCTCACCATGGTCGTGCATCTGATCTCGCCGAACGGCCGCTACGACACGACGTACCTGCGCAACTACGCGGTGCTCAACGTCAAGGACCGGCTGGCGCGCATCGACGGCGTCGGCGACGTGCAGCTGTTCGGCGCCGGCGACTATTCGATGCGGGTCTGGGTCGATCCGCAGAAGGCGGCCGAGCACGGCCTCTCCGCCAGCGACATCGTCAAGGCGATCCAGGCGCAGAACGTCGAGGCCGCCGCCGGCGTCGTCGGCGCCTCACCGAGCGTCAAGGGCCTCGATTTGCAGCTCTCGGTCAATGCCGAGGGCCGGCTGTCGAACGAGGACCAGTTCGCCGACATCGTCGTGAAGACCGGAACGCATGGCGAGATCACGCGGCTGCGCGACGTCGCCCGCATCGAGCTCGGCGCCTCCGAATATGGCCTGCGCTCGCTGCTCGACAACAAGCAGGCGGTGGCGATCCCGATCTTCCAGGCGCCCGGCTCCAACGCGCTGCAGATCTCGGACAACGTCCGCGCCACCATGGCCGAGATCAAGAAGACGATGCCGGAGGGCGTCGAGTACCACATCGTCTACGACCCGACCCAGTTCGTGCGCTCCTCGATCGAGGCCGTCGTGCACACGCTGTTCGAGGCGATCGTGCTGGTCGTGATCGTCGTGATCCTGTTCCTGCAGACCTGGCGCGCCTCGATCATCCCGCTGCTGGCGGTGCCCGTCTCGATTGTCGGCACCTTTGCCGTGATGCATCTGTTCGGCTTCTCGATCAACGCGCTCAGCCTGTTCGGGCTGGTGCTCGCGATCGGCATCGTCGTCGACGACGCCATCGTCGTGGTGGAGAACGTCGAGCGCAACATCGAGAGCGGCCTGTCGCCGCGCGACGCCACCTATCAGGCGATGCGCGAGGTGTCGGGACCGATCATCGCGATCGCGCTGGTGCTGGTCGCGGTGTTCGTGCCGCTCGCCTTCATCTCCGGCCTCACGGGGCAGTTCTACAAGCAGTTCGCCCTGACGATCGCGATCTCCACCGTGATCTCGGCGGTGAACTCGCTGACCTTGTCGCCGGCCCTGTCGGCGCTGCTGCTCAAGGGCCACCACGAGCCGAAGGATCGCCTCACCCGCATCCTCGACAAGAGTCTCGGCTGGTTCTTCCGCGGCTTCAACCGCGCCTTCGTCCGCGCCTCCAACAATTACAGCGGCAGCGTGTCCAAGGTGATCACCGGCAAGGCCGCGGTGATGATCCTCTATGTCCTGCTGGTCGGCGCCACCGCCGTGCTGTTCAAGCAGGTGCCGGGCGGCTTCGTGCCGGGCCAGGACAAGCAGTATCTGGTCGGCTTCGCGCGGCTGCCGGACGGCGCCACGCTCGACCGCTCCGAGGAGGTGATCCGCAAGATGAGCGACATCGCGCTGACGCAGCCCGGGATCGAGAGCTCGGTCGCCTTCCCCGGCCTGTCGATCTCCGGCTTCACCAACTCCTCCAATGCCGGCATCGTGTTCTCGACCTTGAAGCCGTTCGACGAGCGTAAGGATCCATCGCTGTCCGGCGGCGCGCTGGCGATGGAGCTCAACAAGAAATATGCGGGCATCCAGGACGCCTTCATCGCGATGTTCCCGCCGCCACCGGTCAACGGCTTGGGCACCATCGGCGGCTTCAAGCTGCAGATCGAGGACCGCGCCGGCCTCGGCTACGAGGCTCTGAACGACGTCACCAAGGCGTTCATGGCCGGCCTGCAGAAGTCGCCGGAGATCGCCGGCGTGTTCTCCAGCTTCCAGGTCAACGTCCCGCAACTGTTCGCCGACATCGACCGCACCAAGGCGTTGCAGCTCGGCGTCCCCGTGACGGAGGTGTTCAACACCCTGCAGATCTACCTCGGCTCCTACTACGTGAACGACTTCAACAAGTTCGGCCGCACCTATTCGGTGCGCGTGCAGGCCGACGCGCCGTTCCGCGCCCGTGCCGACGATATCCGCCAGCTCAAGGTGCGCTCCGCCTCCGGCGACATGGTGCCGCTGTCGGCGCTGCTCAACGTGCGACAGAGCGCAGGTCCCGAACGCGCCATCCGCTACAACGGCTTCCTGTCGTCGGATATCAACGCGGCAGCGGCGCCCGGCTTCTCCTCGGGCCAAGCGCAGGCGGCCGCCGAGCGGGTCGCGGCCGAGGTGCTGCCGCCCGGCTTCGCCTTTGAATGGACCGACCTGACCTACCAGGAGTTCATCGCCGGCAACTCCGGCCTGTGGGTGTTTCCGCTCGCGATCCTGCTGGTGTTCCTGGTGCTGGCCGCGCTCTACGAGAGCCTGACCCTGCCGCTGGCGATCCTGATGATCGTGCCGATGGCGCTGCTGGCGGCGATGTTCGGTGTCTACCTCTCGAAGGGCGACAACAACATCTTCACCCAGATCGGCCTGATCGTGCTCGTCGGCCTCTCCGCCAAGAACGCGATCCTGATCGTCGAATTCGCGCGCGAGCTCGAATTCGCCGGGCGGACGCCGTTGCGCGCCGCGATCGAGGCCAGCCGCCTGCGGTTGCGGCCGATCCTGATGACGTCGATGGCGTTCATCATGGGCGTGCTGCCGCTGGTGCTCTCGACCGGCGCCGGCTCGGAGATGCGGCGGGCGATGGGCGTCGCGGTGTTCTCCGGCATGATCGGCGTCACCGTGTTCGGCCTGTTCCTGACGCCCGTGTTCTACGTGCTGCTGCGGACGCTGACCGGCATGAAGCCCCTCACCCAGCATGGCGGCCACGGCACGGTGGCGGCTCAACCCGCGGAGTAAACAAGAATGTGAACGCGCGTGATGTCGAGCGCCCGGAAACGCGATCGTCTCTTGATTCGTAGAGACAAATGGCAGCCGGCGTCCCGACCACGCTCCACGGATGATCCGATTCACGATCAATTCTACACGACTGTGAAACGGATCACAGACCAGCGCAGCGAGATGGAGGACGCCAACTCCAGCACGTTGCGCCGACCCGGCGGCCTGTCCCGCACCAGGCCGCCGGGTCATTTGACCACACGGAGTTGCAACATGGATTTTTTGAATCATCTTGTCGCCGCCAGACTGATGAAGACGGCAGAGGGTTTTGAACGCATCGGCGCCCACGGTGCATCGCGGCGGCTGCCGGCTCCGACCCGTGCGCGGGCGACGAGCACACCGGCGCTCGGTCTCGTCGTCGACAATTCGGCGGGGAGCGAACCGGTGCCGGCGCTTGCCTGCCCGGACGATCAAGGTTGCAGCGCCGGATTGTAGGACCGCAACGCTCCAAACACGTCCCCGGGGGCGTGACCCCCGCCGGACCAGACCATGCGCCGGCAGCGGACGATCTCAACACGCCCTGCCGCAACGCGGCCGGCGCGGCGCCTAGCGCCAAAATGGCATCATCTCACGATCAAAACTCGCGCTTGCCACGGCTGGGAACAGCCGATAGCTTTTTTGAACCTTTCAAAGCGCGACGGATCATCGAGCATGTTTTCACGGCGGACCAGCCCCACGGGTGTGAAGGTGTCGAACGGGACGCCACGCGCGGCCCTCCCCGTCTCGAAGACGGTGCTGGTGGCGGCGGCAGCCATGCTGAGCGTCGCCGCGGCGGCGCAGGCGCGCGATCTCACGGTGGTGTCGTGGGGCGGCAACTATCAGGACGCGCAGCGCAAGATCTACTTCCAGCCGTTCGCCGCCAAGCTCGGCGCCACCGTGCTCGACGAGAGCTGGGACGGCGGCTATGGCGTGCTGCAGGCCAAGGTGAAGGCCGGGGTGCCGAACTGGGATGCGGTGCAGGTCGAGGCCGAGGAGCTCGAGCTCGGCTGCAGCGACGGCATCTATGAGAAGATCGACTGGAGCAAGATCGGCGACAAGAAAGGCTTCATCCCGGCCGGCGTGAGCGATTGCGGCGTCGGCGCCATCGTGTGGTCGACGGGCATGTCCTATGACGGCGACAAGATCAAGGATGGGCCGAAGACCTGGGCGGACTTCTGGGACACGGCGAAGTTTCCGGGCAAGCGCGGCCTGCGCAAGGGCGCCAAATACACGCTCGAATTCGCGCTGATGGCCGACGGCGTGCCAGCCAGCGACGTCTACAAGGTGCTGAAGACCAAGGAGGGCGTCGAGCGCGCCTTCAAGAAGCTCGACGCGCTCAAGGCCGACATCGTGTGGTGGGAGGCCGGCGCGCAGCCGCTGCAGCTCCTGTCATCCGGCCAGGTCGCGATGACCTCGGTCTATAACGGCCGCATCAGCGCCATCAACCGCACCGAGGGCAAGCATTTCGGCTTCGTGTTTCCGGGCAGCATCTACGCGGTCGATAGCTGGGTGGTGCTGAAGGGCTCGCCAAACAAGGACGCCGCGATGAACTTCATCGCGTTTGCGAGCCAGGCCGAGAACCAGGCCAAGCTGCCGGAATACATCGCCTATGGCCTGCCGAACATCGCCGCCGCCAAGCTGGTGCCGGAAAAATTCGCCGCCGAGCTGCCGACCACGCCGGACAATCTGAAGCAGGCGATCGCGCTCGACGTCGGCTTCTGGACCGACAATTCTGAAGAGCTGTCGAAGCGCTTCAACGCCTGGCTCGCGCGCTGAGGCTCGCCGCTTCAGCAAACCGGGCGCGCGATGATCGTCGTCGCGACGCGCGCCTGCCCTCCTCGTGCATGAGTCCCGGCGAGGTCCGCGCCGAAAGCCTCCGTCATGGATACCCCCTTCATCTCGTTCCGGCATGTGGTCAAGCGCTTCGCTGCGCTGACCGTGGTCGACGATCTCGATCTCGATATCGCGCGCGGTGAGTTCGTCGCCCTGCTCGGGCCCTCCGGCTCCGGCAAGACCACGCTCCTGATGATGCTCGCAGGCTTCGAGCAGCCGACCAGCGGCACGATCGAGGTCGGCGGCGCCAGGGTCGACGGGCTGCCTCCGCACAAGCGCAACATGGGCGTGGTGTTCCAGAACTACGCGCTGTTCCCGCATATGAGCGTGCGCGACAACATCGCCTTTCCGCTCAGGATGCGCGGCACGTCCAAGCCCGAGATCGCGCAGCGCGTCGCCCGCGTGCTCGACATGGTCAAGCTGTCGGCCATGGCCGAGCGCAAACCGGCGCAGCTCTCCGGCGGCCAGCAGCAGCGCGTCGCACTCGCCCGCGCCCTGGTGTTCGAGCCACAGGTGGTGCTGATGGACGAGCCGCTCGGTGCGCTCGACAAGAAGCTGCGCGAGCAGATGCAACTCGACATCCGCGACCTGCACCGCCGGCTCGGCCTCACCATCGTCTTCGTCACCCACGACCAGGACGAGGCGCTGACGATGTCCGACCGCATCGCCGTGTTCAACCACGGCAGGATCGAGCAGATCGGCACGCCGCGCGAGATCTACGAGCTGCCGCGCACGTCATTCGTCGCCGAGTTCATCGGCGAGACCAACCTGCTGGCGTGCAAGCTCGACGAGCACGCGGGCGAGGTGATGCGGCTGACGACAGACTCGGGCCTCACGCTGTCGGCGCATGCCGGCGCCGCCCGCATCGATGGCGGCAAGGTGCAGGTTTCGATCCGTCCCGAGGCCATCCGGATCAACGATCATGCAGCGGCGACCGCGAACCGCCTGACCGCGCGCATCCTGGATGCGGTGTATTTCGGCGATCACGTGCGTCTGGTCGCCACGGCCGGCGCGCAGCGGCTGATCATCAAGGGCGATCGTGCCGGTCAGGCCGCGGAGGTCGGCAGCGAGGTCGCGCTGTCGTTCACGGCGTCGGATGTCTGGGTGGTGGGATCATGCGACCAGACTTCCGCCAACGGTTGACGGCATTTCTGCTGCTGGCGCCGCTTCTGGCGTTCATGCTGTCGTTCTTCGTCGTGCCGCTGGTGACGATGATGAAGTCGGCTGTATCCGATCCAGTTGCGACCGAGTCCCTGCCCCGCACTCACAAGGCGCTGGCGCGCTGGGACCGCACGAGCGTGCCTCCTGCAACCGCACAGGCCGCGTTCATCGACGACATCCGCAAGCTGACCAATGACGAGCAGTTCGGCGATCTCGTTCGCCGCCTCAACAGCGCGCAGTCCGGATTCCGCAGCCTGCTCGGCAAGACCCGCCGCGCGCTCGACGGCACCGACGCGGTCGACCTAGCCGCAATCGACTCGCGCTGGAGCGAGACCCCCTATTGGACGACCATCGCCGAGGCCGTCGCCTCGCCCTGGACCGACAAGAACCTGCTCGCTGCCGTCGACCTCGAGCGCAACGCCGCCGGCAATATCGCTGCGATGCCGGAGGGCGCCTCGGCCAACCGCCTGATCATGATCCGGACCTTCGTGACCTCGGCGCTGGTGACGCTGGCCTGCATCCTCATCGGCCTGCCGTTCGCGATGGTGGCCGCCTCGGTCGACGGCTGGCGCCGGCAGATCCTGCTCGGCGCGGTGCTGCTGCCGCTGTGGACCTCCCTCCTGGTACGCACCGCGGCCTGGTATGTCGTGCTGCAGGACAACGGCCTGATCAACGCCACCTTGAAGGGGCTCGGCCTGACGTCAGCGCCGGTGCCGCTGATGTTCAACCGGCTCGGCGTCGTCATCGCCATGACGCATGTGCTGCTGCCGTTCATGGTGCTGCCGATCTTCAGCGTGCTGATCGCGATCCCGCGCAATCTGATGCCGGCGGCGGCCTCGCTCGGCGCGCATCCGCTGCGCGCCTTCGTCCACGTCCTGCTGCCGCTGTCGATGCGCGGCGTCGTCTCCGGCGCGCTGCTCGTGTTCATGGCCGCGCTCGGCTATTACATCACGCCCGCGCTGATCGGCGGCGCCAACGATCAGATGATCAGCTCGGTGATCGCCTACTACGCCACGGGAGCCGCGAACTGGGGCATGGCCGGCGCGCTCGGCCTCGTCCTGCTGGCGATGACGATCCTGCTCTACGCCGTCTACATTCGGCTGACCTCGGCCGAGGAGCAGCGCGCATGAAATGGCTGCCGCTCGTCAAGCTGCTGTTCGCGATCGCCGTCATCGTGTTCCTGCTCGGGCCGTTGATCGCGGTGCTGCCGCTATCGCTGACCGACAGCGTGTTCCTGAACTATCCCATTCCCGGCTATTCGACGCGCTGGTTTCGCGAGCTGGTCACCGCCGACTCCTGGCGGCTGTCGATCGTCAACAGCCTGCTGATCGGCGCGGGGACCACAGCCCTTGCAACGTTGCTCGGCACGCTCGCCGCGCTCGGCCTGCGCGGCAAGCCCGCCTCGCTGCTGTTCGCGACGCTTCGCACCGTGTTCCTGCTGCCGATGGTCGTGCCGGCGGTGGTGCTCGGCGTCGGCATGCAGCTGATGTTCTCGCGCTACGGGCTCACCAACACCTATCTCGGCGTCATCATCGCGCACACCGTCGTCGCCGTGCCGTTCGTGCTGGTCAACGTCTCCTCGGCCTTGCAGGGCGTCGATATCCAGCTCGAGCGGGCCGCCGCGAGTCTCGGCGCCTCGCCTGCCGTGGTGCTGCGCTCGGTGACGTTTCCCATCGCGCTGCCCGGCATGATCTCCGGCGCATTGTTCGCTTTCGCGACGTCGCTGGACGAGGTGGTGCTGACGCTCTTCGTCGCCGGCCCCAATCAGCGCACCCTGGCGCGGCAGATGTTCGCCACCATCCGCGAGAACATCAGTCCGGCGATCGTCTCGGCGGCGGCCGTGTTCATCGTCGGGACGATCGTGCTGTCGCTCGCGATGCTCGCGCTCCGGCGGCGGATGACGTGAGGGAAGGCACCGGTCCGTAGGGCGGATGAGCGCAGCGTAATCGGCCGCCCCGTGCGCGAACAGCCGCTATGCGCACAACAGCCGGAATGGCGGATTACGCTGCGCTCATCCGCCCTACGGCTGCCCTACCCCGCCTTCACGTATTTCCGCCAATTGTGCGCTTCCTTGAACCCGAGCACCTCGCGCGTCTTGCGGTTCGACAGCGGCGCCTCGTCGTCACCCATCTCGCGGGTCACCGGCACATTCGGGCAATAGCGGCGCAGCAGCTCGCGCGTCGGAACGGTGGCCGTGACGGTGTCGTTGACCGCGTTGAAGACCTGGAAGCCGAGCCCGTCCTTCTCGATCGCCAGATGCACGATCTCGCCGAGGTCGCGGGCGTCGATATAGGACCACGCATTGCGCTTGCGCGACGGCGGGTCGGCGAGGAAGCGCGGGAACATGTCGTACTCATGCGGCTCGATGACGTTGCCGATGCGCAAGCAGTAGATGTCGATGCCGTAGCGCATGGCGAACGCCCGCGCGGTCTTCTCGTTCACGACCTTGGACAACCCGTAGGAATCCATCGGGTCGGTGTCGTAGTCCTCATCGAGCGGAAAGCTCCTGAAGTCCTTGTCGCCTTCCGCAAAGCAGACGCCATAGGTGGTCTCGCTGGAGGCGACGATGATCTTGCGGACGCCGAGCTTCGCTGCGGCCTCGATGACGTTGTAGGTGCCGATGGTGTTGGCGCGAAAGGTCTCGTTGTCGGGCTCGATCAGCACCCGCGGAATCGCGGCGAAATGCACGACGGCATCCGGCGCCTGCGGCGGCCGGCCGGCGTTGAAGCCTGCAAAGCCGAAATGCGTGGTCAGCGCGTTGAAGGCCTGGCCGCTGTCCGTCAGATCGGCGATCAGCGTGCCGATGCCGGGGTGATCGAACGGCTTGAGGTCGACGTTGAGCAGCTTATAGCCCTTGCTCTGCAGATGCGGCAGCACATGCCTGCCCGCCTTGCCGGTCCCCCCGGTGAACACCACGCGCTTGGCTGTCATTGAGCTCGTCATCCCCTGTGAGTGCGTGATCGCTTCTAGCAGTTTCCAGCGAAGCTGCTCCACAAGGAACTTGCAGCGTCGCGCGGGACGCGGCCTGCTCTCAATGCCGCGTGGAAGCCTATTGCCGCACTGCGTTGATAGCTCCGCCTCCCGACGGGTGACGTCAGGCCAACCGCCCGCGGTCCAGCCTGCGCGTCATTCTGCCGATCCGAAATCGCCTCCCATCGCGACACGGCAATCTCTGGATGCGTCGCCGGCACATCACCCGATCGCGATGCAAACGACGATCATTCGCAGAATTTTTTCGGCGCTGAGTAGCCAAGTTTCCCATTTTCGGATAGGTAATATAGTGCGGTCACAATGTATTGGGACGGCAGGTTCGTCCCTGAAGGGATATTGTCATGAGATTGTCGTCGAGTGTCGTCGCGTCCTCGGCTGCCGCCGTGCTGGCAACCGTCCTGCTGTGCGGTCCTGCCGCATCGCAAATCACACCAGGCTCCGCCCCCTCGCTTCCGGGCGTAACGGTCGACGCACCGAAGCAGGCGACAAAGCTCCAGAGGTCGAAGACCACGGCCGACACCGGGATCTTGCGCCGCACGCGGTCGACGGCGTCGTCGACGGCGCGCGCGCCGTCAGTTGCGTCGGACTCCGTGGAAGCCAGGATCGCCAAGCTGGAGAGAGCCGCCAGCAGCTGCAACGGCGGCTGCGAGACCAGCTTCAAGTCGGGCAATGCGCCTTGGGTCGGATGCAGCTTGTCCGGTCAGGAATTTTCGCATTTCGATACGACCTGCTCCGACACCCTCAGGTACAAGCACTACGCGGACTGTGCGGAGACCAAGGCGTTCCTGGGCTGGGATCGCAACAAGGTCTGGCTGCATTGCAGCAGCCTGCTGGCCGGCGGCAAGTTTCAGGTCGCCGAGATCAAGCGGTTGAAGCGCGCCCAGTAGTTTGATGGCTTCACCTCTCGGCCTCATCTGAGGTCAGCTCCTGTGAGGTGACGTCTGGCGGCCTGCGCTTGCGGCAGGCCGCATTGTTTGCAGGCCGGCTGGCATGTCGGCCTGTGAAGGCCCGTAGGCCGAGGAGTCGAGCACGCGCATGCGGCGAAGCGCTCGCCCAAGGGCGCCGCTTTCACGCGAAGATTTTTTCACGCGAGGACGATGGAAAGCCGGTCCATGAGCCCTGCTGCAACGATCCGGCGCCTGCGGGCCGACGATGTGGCATGCTTCAAGGCCCTTCGTCTGGAGGCGCTGACGATCAGCCCGGAATCGATGGGCAGCACCTTCGAGCTGGAGAACGGGCTTGGCGTCGAATGGTTCGCCAGGCGGCTTGAGGACACCCACACCCTCGGCGCCTTTCGAGACGGCGAGCTTGTCGGCACGCTGGGCTTCGTCGTCCAGCAGGGGCCGAAGCACGCCCATAAGGGCCGGCTGTTCGGCATGTACGTTAAGCCAGCCTTTCGACGGAGCGGGCTCGCGCGCCTGTTGGCGAATGCCATCCTGGATGTCGCGCGCGAGCAGGTCGAGATCGTTCAGCTGATCGTCGTCCAGGACAATGTGCCGGCGCGACGGCTCTACGAAAGCATCGGCTTCGTGGAATTTGGCCTGGAGCTGAAAGCCGCGAAGGACGGCGGCCGATACTACGACGAGGCGCACATGGCGCTCGACTTCAGTCGTGCGGCTGACAGCACCTGACAACCGAGCTGCTGGGATCGGTCGGTTCTCCCATTCAAGGCGATGGCGGCATGGGCCGCAGTCACGAGCTGATGAGATGCGCGCAGCACAGGGGAGCCCGACATCACGATCACCTTCGGACGCCACCGGCCGCTGATCCAGACCCCCTGGGACGAAGCGGCCGTTCGGGTCGCGATCGACGACATTGCAGCCGACACGATCGCCCAGTTCGATCCCGACAATTTCTGGCCGGCCCATCCCAGCGACGACGGGACGGCAGACGGTGACCCCAGTTTCTACAAGGGCGCGGCGGGGGTGATCTGGGGGGCTGGACTACTTGCTCCGTATCGGTGCGACAGGCCGTGCGAAGGACTTCCGCCCCGTGCTGTCGAGGCTAATGGAGCGGACGGTCATCGATCACGCAGCCAACTCGCCTGCCGACTACGAGAAACACGGCTCGCTGCTCCGTGGCGAGGTGGGGGCCGCCCTTCTCGCCATGCGGCTCACGCCACTGTCGAGCCTCGCCGACCTCATTCATTGGCACGCCGAGAAGAACGACGAACTGCCGATCCGGGCAGCTGATGAATTCGTTCCTTTGCACTTGCTCGCTTCGAGACGCCTGACGGCGGGGCTGCCGGCAGAGATTGCGACGCGTTTTGATATTGCTTTGGCTGTTGGCAAGGCGCAATCTGATGACACTGGATGGCCGACTTTTCGTTGGCCTCACGATTTCACCAAAACATTCTTTTCTGGCCCCTTCAATCTCATTCGAAAAGGGAGAATTGTCGTGAGACTTGCGATTTTTGTTGTCGTGGCCCTGTTGGGATCTTCGGGCGCGGCTTTCAGTGAGGCGAGCGATTGCAATATCGAAGCTTTCAAGGCGATGCGCATCGAGGATTCTTCCCTTGCAGTCATGCTCGCCCAACTCAAGTTGATCAATGAGGCGAACTATGAAGAGGCAAAGAAGTCTGCCTCCGCAATCATCCCCGAATATTTCGCTGGAGATTTCAAGAGCTTCGCGGCAAAGCGCGCCAGCATGTACCAAGAGACGCGGTTCAACTATAGCGTTGACGAAGCGAAGCATCTGGTGACGTCGGGCGTCGATGAAAATGGCCTTGCCGCCTACACGGCCTGCCTTCAGTCGAGATCGCCCCTGACCGCTGTGGTGACCAAGAGCCCCAGCCAGCAGATCGTCAGCTTACGAATCCGCTTCGAGCCTAAGAGCGCGATCCCGAACCCCAATCCCCTCATCATTCAGGTCATTGGCGGAGAGTCGTTTGGCGTTGTCGGCGACCAGAAAGACAAGATCGTCGAGGCTAGCGTCGGTCCCGGAGAGCGGATCTACGTCTTCAAGCGAGTACCAAACTCGGAATTTGTCGCCGTCGTACAGATGCCGTCGCTCAGTCTCGCTGCAAATGACGTTTCGTTACCTCCACCACCGGTCTTGAAGGAGATCGTGCAGACAAAAAGCATATCGGTCAATGGCGGACCTATGCATCTCGATCATCCTACAGGCGCGCCGGTCGGCAAATCAGCAGGCCCGGTGCAAACATGCGCTGCGGCGGACGCAGGTTGGGAGCTGATACCCGATACCGCTGCTCTTTCCTTTTCCGAAACACGTCCGGGGTGCTTTACCGGAAAGAGCGCGGTCGCCGACGAAAGCAAGGTCTGCTTCAACGTGACGCTCAGCATCAACGCGGGTGACTCCTGCGACGTCAATTGGACCGTCTCCACCAAACAGCGTCGCACCGTGAAGGTGTTTCAATAAGCGTGCGGCTCCGGATCTCGCAAGAAGGCGGTTGGATGGCGATCAAGCACTGAGCGACCGTCCCACCGTCGGCCTGGCGCTTGGCACGGCGCTCATTGCCGCGGCAGGAGCGACCGTCCTACGCCACTGCGATGTCCAGCATTTGCCGCCGATCGGCGGTTTCGTCGTCCTGCTCGGGCTTGCCGCCGCCGCGCCTGAGGAGACCGGGCGGCCTTCGTCCAGCCGGGACTTTCGCGTCCAATGCCGGTCAGCATCTGTGCTGAGATGAACCTTCTGCCTGCTGCCTTGACCTACTCAAGGGCGGGAGGAGATCGAGGTCGCAATGACGGCTCTGACCAAGGCATTTCATAAGGCATTTTCCGAAGCATCCGACAGTACGAAACACGAACTGCTCAAACAGTTCCTTCTGCTCTGTGCCGCCATATTGCTGGTGTCGGCGATGGCGCTGACCTACGGGACGGATCTGAGCCACGGCTTTTTCTGATCGGTCTTTTCTTGCTCCGCGTCGGTGAACGGCGGCCGGTGATCGGCATACCCATGTTTGCCGCGGGCATGAGCGGAACGCCCGGCCTATCGCGCCTCGACGAGCGCCGCGAGCTTCGCGAGCGCCATCCGCCAGCCGGCCTCGTTGTCGGCGGGCGATACGCCACGGGGCAGTCCATCATGCGTGGCAAGGAGTTTGGTCCCGCCATCCGCATCGGCGAGCGTGATCGTGATGGTCATCTCGCCGCGTAGCGCAGGATCCGTGGTCTCGAACTCGTCCACTTCGACAACCTGCTCATTCGGGACGAGCTTCACAAAGCGACCGCGATACGTATCCGTGTGCGCCGTCGTCTTGCCGGTCCCGGTCGGCACGTCATAGGTAAGCGAAATCCGCAACGCGCCGCCTTCACGGGCGTCGAACGCATGCACGTCGCAGGTCATCCCGTCCGGCACCTTCCATTTTGCGATCGCGCGCGGATCGAGCAGCGCTCGATAGACCGCCGACCGAGGCGCGGCGATGTAGCACCGTATCGAAAGGGTCTCGCGCATGTTCATTCCCCGCGGACCTTGGGCATCGTCTCGAGCCATCATCCGATAGGACCGATGGTGTACCGACGGCAGGCTTTTGGATAGGCTGGTTGCCAATCATGCGCCCCGCGGCCTGCCTGCCTGACGCGACCGACGGACAGCACCCGAGAGCCCGACACGATGATCACCCTGGGACGACATCGGCCGCTGGTCCAGACTCCCTGGGACGAAGCGATTGCCCTGGCCGCGATCGAAGACATCGCGGCCGATGCGATCGCCCAATTCGATCCCGATCATTTCTGGCCGGCCCACCCCAGCGACGACGGGACCGCCGACGGCGATCCCAGCTTCTACAAGGGCGCCGCGGGTGTGATCTGGGCCCTCGACTACCTGCATCGTGTCGGCGCAACCCGAGCGACCAAGGATTTCCGCCCCGTGCTGTCCAGGCTGATGGAGCGGACGGTCATCGACCACGCAGCCAATTCGCCTGCCGACTACGAGAAACATGGCTCGCTGCTCCGTGGCGAGATGGGGGCCGCCCTGCTCGCCATGCGGCTCACGCCACTGTCGAGCCTCGCCGACCTCATTCATTGGCACGCCGAGAAGAACAACGAGCTGCCGATCCGGGAGCTGATGTGGGGCCTGCCGGGGTCGATGGTCGCGGCGGTCCACATGGCGGGGATGACCGGGGAAGCGCGCTGGCGCCGCCTGTTCGAGGGGCAGGCGGCCCGGCTGTTGGCCGAGTTGGAGGACACCCCGCAGGGGCCGCTCTGGACCCAGGATCTATATGGCGCCAAGGACCGCTTCCTCGGACCCGTTCATGGTTTCGCCGGCAACGTCATCCCGTTGTTGCTCGGATGGGACTGGCTGACGGCGGCACAGCAGGCTCACGTGGCCGCCTTCGTCCCGAAGGCGCTCGCGGCGAACGCATGGCGCTACGACATCGGAACCACATGGGGACCGCGAAGCAAGCGCGAGAAGCGGCTATTCCTCTGTCAGCACTGTCATGGTGCGCCGGGCATGGTGACGACCTTCGCCGACGCGCCGTTCGCGACGCCGGACTTCGACGCGCTGCTGCTGGACGGCGGACGCTTCACCTGGGCCGCCGGACCACTGACCAAGGGCTCGAACCTCTGCCACGGCACCGGCGGAAACGGCTACGCCTTCCTCAAGCTCTATCGCCGCACCCACGACCCGGTTTGGCTCGACCGCGCGCGCCAGTTCGCGATGACCGCCATCGTGCAGGTTCGCGGCGGCCAGATGGTCGCCGGCCGCGGACGCTATTCGTTATGGACCGGCGACGTCGGCCTCGCCGCCTACCTCTGGGATTGCATCACCGGAGAGCCACGGTTTCCGACGATCGACGTGTTCTGAAGCAAGTTGGGGACTGCTATCAATGTCTGTTTCGAGCAAGGAAGAGACAAGCACGATATCATGATGTAGGTCTTCCTGATATTCAGCTTTCGTGTGAACGAGACCTTCGCCCTTGAAAGTCGCCGGTTGTTTGTTCTGGCTGGCGAGATGGCAGGTGGGCAGATTCAGGCCGGCATGATCGTCAGCGTGCCGCTAAACTCTTCGCTATCTATCTCTGCCCCCATTCACAGCATCGAATTTGCCCGTAGAACCGGTGGGCGAGACGATGTCTGCCTCTGCATTGCCTATGAAGACTCTGATGAACTCGAAATATGGAAGGGACTTGATCTCAAAAACGAGATGGTAAAAGTCGTACCTGCGGCACACTCCGTCTAACCCTCTTGCTGGAGGTCGTTCGCATGACAACGGCGACCTTCCAATAGAGTGCGCCAAGTGCTTTCGTCCGGTTCAGATCGGGGAGCCGGTCTTGTCGGCATTGGCGCGCGGTCGTCTCTTTGCCCCTCATCCGCATCCAGATCGCCTAGGCCAGAAAAACTCGTTTTGACTGCGGCCTCAAACACATGTCTCTGTCCAGTCTCCCGAGCATGAAGATTCTTGTTTCTTTTTTTCAGAATTCATGCTTCTATCTCCCCGTCCCGTCTCACAAGAGGGGCGCTTCGCGGTCGTCACGAACGTCGAGGCGGGATGCGGTGGGCGTGTCGATGTTGCAGCGTGGCTGAGCCGCGCCGACGAACGACGTCGATGCGCACGGTCAAGTCGCGTGGTCCTGGCATCCCGATGCTGATGCCCAGCGCAATGTGCGCAAGCACGTTGTGCGATACGGTGGCCAGAAAGCCCGGCGCACCGGGGAGATCGCGAAGCAGCCGTCAAAACCATCGCGCGGGGAATGCCGGGTGTTCTCGGCTGAACCTGTGGTGACTGCCGCCTGCTTTTTTTCTGCAGGCGGGCCATGGGTGCGGCCAGCGCCCGGCATTCCCCGTGCCCTCTTCGACGAAGAGGGTGGTCGATCAGAACAGCTCGGACGCAAAGCGCGCCGCGAGACAGCGAAGCCATGTCTGAAATCCAGACCGCAGCATCCACCCGACACACCCGTCCGACGATCAGCAGGCCGCCGATGAAGCGAAAGAGCGGCACCGCGAAGCGCCCGGGCATCCCACCCTTGTCTGGGCAAGCCCCGCGATGTGGATGGCCGGGCCTTTGCCGCGCCGAAGCGACCGCGCAAGCGGGACGAGCCCGGCCGGGACGACGCGGCGACAGAAGGACAGATGCATGAATTCACGACTATGGTCGCCCTGCCCTGGGGCTGGCGGACCCGCGACGCGAGCCACGGCTGATGTTTGGCTTCGACGTCAGAGGATCTTCAATGATCGTGAGATCGAACGAGGCTGGGTCACCGGCCTGATCGGCCGATGGTGGGCACGACAGGGGCGAAAACACGGATCAAGATCAATGATTTAGGCACCCGCACCAGCGTTCCAGGGCTCTTGGTTTCAAAAGGGAATTTCTGGCGATGCCCGCACCATCCAAGGGGTAGGCTGGAAGCCAGAATCGCCTGAAAGTTGCCAAGACTTCAGAAAAGTTGACTGCCTGCCCTTTGGGCTCGGCGCCCAAAGGTGAAGTTCGGATCCCTCGTTCGCCCAACCTCTCCTGTGTTTCGATGGTTGCGGGGAGGCGCAAGACTCGCGCACGCGCGAGATCCACCCATGCGTCGTGCCGACACCCCGCTGCCAGCTGGCATTGCAATGTCCCGCGATCGCGTTCTCTTCATATACCCAGGGCCGCTCAAGGTCCTTGGTCCGCGCCCCAGTACCGCGCGCAGGCGCGCGGACCGAAGCTTCATTGTGCGAGTTGGTGCTCAACCTTCCTGAGTCCTCTCGCTTCAAGAGGATACCCAATTGCTACCGAGTTCGCGCCGATGCGGCCGCGAGATCGAGAGCGCGCACCCACGGACCGGGTAGTGGACGCAGTATTGACGGGACGGATCAGAATACGGGCAGTTGCGTGAGCAACTTGACTTCATCTGCGCCAAACCTAAGCTACCGGAGTTGGGCCATCACCCCCGAACACGCCAAACCGCGATTTTGGACGAGGATGCGAGTCCCAATGGCTCGAGAAATTCAGGAACTTCGCCTCGAGCCAACAATGATTCTAAGCCATCCGGAGCGCGCTCAATAACGTTACGATTTGGAGATGTCCGACACGTGACCACATAATCGACGTGGTAATCTCGTAGCATCTGATGCGCAACCGGCGCTGGCGCAAGCATGAGCTTGAGCATCGCGAGATTGCCATCGTTATTCCGGTGGTATGGGGCCGCAAACACGGCGTGTTTCGTCGCAGCCAATATGGCCGGGCCGAGATCGATCGGCGCCATGACGCGTCCTCTCGCCAATAGCCCCATAGGCTCGGCATCCGAAACACTTTGGCATCGGGACTCGTCAGGTTCAAATACCATTTCAGTCGGCTCTACCATCGAATCGATCAGTGGTTTCGCGCAATTTCCAAGTACCGCGAACATGACCGGAGACAAGACGAACGCCACCAAAACGAGGCTGCTTGTCTGGGCAAGCGATGGCCAGATGAAGACGGCGGCTGCGGCGAATATTGGCGCTGCCGCCATGGCAGCCCCGCCTGTTCCGCGCATTTCCCACACGCTGATCGCAATCAACGTCGCGAGGGCAGCGACACCAACACCCCACCGAAATCGATCAACCGGGTTGGCTCGCAAAAATGCCGCTGCCGCGATTGCCATTGTTATAAGAGGAAACGCGTAAAAGCCGAGTACTTCCTCTGGACCGATCCGGATCATCTCCGCCAGGGATACGGTCTCCTGAACATGATCGAGCCATAGAGAAACGACCAGCGGATCAAGCTGCGAATACGGCAACACCAGCGATCGCGCAAAAAGCAGGACGAACGCACCGAGCAAGGCGATCACGGTTCCGGTCGCAGTGCCAACACGCAGCCATAGCGAGGATCGGTAACGCTCAATTCCAACCATTAGCACCAGGCCAACGCTCCCGCCCACGGTCAACAAAAGCAGCGGGCCCCCGAACGCGTCAAGCACGGGCAACGTTAGTTCCTCTGCCGGAACCAACGCAAATCCGAGAGCCGCCGATGATGCGGCTAGCGCGAGAGCAAAGGCCGAGACTTCGCGCGCAACCTCTCCACCACGCCAGACAAAAAGACCCGCCATGGCACCGCATATCGTGACGATCACCGGCAGGATCTCAACTCCGATTGCGAGCGACACAGATCCGGTCAACGCTGCGAGCGCCGCCCTGGTCGCGCTTCGATCGGCCTGGATCGCAAAGAGAAGCATCAGGAGCAAGAGATCGATTTGCACGTTGTGATGATCGATCGCGCCCGGCTTGAAGTGAATCAATGCTGGCGCTGCCAGCATAGCCAGCACAGCTGCGCCCAGCGATGAGGCCGCGACGCCTTCGCTCATACGGTAGGCAATCGTCCCGACGAGCACGAGAGCCACGAGAAGCAGAAGTATTGGCCAGACGAACAGCGTTACCGCTTCCGCATGGAGCGGACCGATCAAAGGTTTCAAGGTCAGGATCGATATAGCTAGTGGCAGATCGACAATCCGCGACCAATGCATAAGCACGCCGGATGGACCCAGGCGGTATTGCCGGAGATCCCACCAGGCCTGGCCGTCGAGAAAATCCCGGATTTCGACAAGACGCATCGCATCATCGGTCGACATGGCGTCGAAAACGCCGCCCCTGATCGAGAGCAGCTTGAACGCCATCGCCGCAGTAAGCCCCAGCACCAGGATCAGAACGCCGACGGCTCTTGCTCTGCCCTGGCTTGCAACCGAGTTTGAACCCGAAACGGCGTCTGACATGGTGAGCCCACTGGTTTCCGCAGCATCAACAACCGAGTTTAACTGGAGCAGCACGCACCGCGTCGAACTGCACAACGTCTGCACAGCACTGAGCCCATCGGGTTCAAGTGGTCCGCGAGCTGCAGATATCGAGCCGATTCGTCGCTCCCGCCGGCCCCAACGCGGCCCATCTGGCAGCGCCACCAAGATGTGACCCGGATTTACTCCGACGAAGATCCTGCGTTTGGCATAGCGGACGGCCAATAAGCGGGCCATTGCGTGCGGCGCTGTGACCTGACAGATACAGATCTCAAGAAGTGCTTGACCATCACGATAGACCCGCCAGCCACAGCGGCGCCTCCGATGAGGTCGATGATGTAGTGCGCACCGATCAGGGGCGTCGCGGCAACCATCCAGGTATTGAGCGCGATCGACGCCGGCCGCAAAACTCGGATCGGCCACAAAGCCCAGATATAAAGAACTGCCGACGCCGTGTGGAAGCTTGGGAATGATACGATGCCCGCTAGCCTGAGCACGTCGAGCTGTCGTAACGACCCATCTCGTAACGCGAAAATATCCCGAAGCTGCGCCGCGTAATTTGTCGAGTCAACCTTCGGGAATTGCTCGCCCGGCGACAATCCCAGACCATAGTAGGTCCCTATGGCCGGAATGAAGGCGGACACGACAATCGTTACAGCGAGTGCAACGCTCAACGTCAGCACGAATTGCTGAAGTCGCAAGAACCGCGATCCCATCGCCAAAACGATCGGGATCGCGAGCAGGGGCCACTTGATGAAGCCGTATCCAACTTTCAAGTAGTGCACGATCCAGCTGTGGGCATTGAAAAACGCTGCAATCCCCTGGGGATCAAACCCAATTGCGCGGTCGATCCACAATAGGCTCTGATCCTGTAGGGGCCAATTCATCGCGTTTGCGACATAACTAAGAGGGCCAGCGATCGCCGTGAGCAATATGATCTGAGCTGTGACACCAAACCAGAAGACAAGTTTAGGATCCGCAGAAGCCTGCCTGATGTGGGCATAACCATACGCAATACTCGCAAGCGAAATCGCAATAGCAACGAGAACTCCGAAACCCATTGGCTCCAAGGAAAAGTCGGAGTACGTCAAGGCACTCAACAGCGCCGCGCCAAACAGAGCGATTGGCAGCCAATTGAGATTGAGTGTTTGCCACGCGAGGCTTTCTTCGTCGGCTTTCATGCCTGCAGGCCATCGTTTCCTTCAACGAAGCTCTTTTGACGATCGCGAGCGCAACATCTGACGAAAGCACGGAACATTGGATCGCATTCCCAGGGAGCTGATCGCGGCACATCTCTCAAGCAGGGCTCTTTAACCCGGCGGCCAGTGGCCCGCAGATCACCCGATCTCTCACCCCGCAAAATTACGGGACAAAACTTAAGGTAGTGTGAAAGGGGAGATCCTGAGATTCACGAGTCACAAACGAGGCGCGTTCTGAAGCCATTTGCAGAGCGGCCGGATTCATGAGAGGGCATTTTGGTAGATCTGGCTGGACACAATTCTCTCACCGGTTGCGTACCATTGTGGAACCTGTGCCGCGGCTTTTGCGCGGGGATATAACGCCGCGCGATCTCTAGGCTACGGCAGCAACGAAACCACGCTTTACAATCGTTTGGCCGGTGAGCGAGAGCCCTGGAGTAGATCGGTGAAGCAGAGCGGGCGTTGGTGGAAACCTCGCCGTCAACTTTCTACGCAAATGCGCATGAGCTTCTGCCGCTCCGGGGGATGCAGTACCTGGCGATATCCCTCGGCGCCACGTCAGCGCGCGACAGCGGGCCTGACATAGACACTTTCGTACTTCCCGATATGGTCCTCAGTCCAGCCTCGCTTTCCTACGAGGAACTGCCTCAATTCATCATGCCCCTTAAGCCACACGACAGCATCGATATGGTACTTCTCGAGCACCTCATCCCAGGCGGCTTCATCGACCTCCCAATGCACGAGCTTGAAGTAGTCGCGGAGCAACTCATCAGGATAAGCCGTGGCCGCTCGGCCGTCGACAAAGAGCCGGACTGATCCATGGGTAAGGAAGATCAGATATCCTCCAACATTCCAATGGTTAAGCACCCGCGCATGCGCAAAATGCTTCTCCAGGTATTCGGCGTCCTGCTCCGACAACATGTTTGGCAATGCCAAAGCCGGCTGTACTCGGATAAAAGTAACCGGAAGGACACATGCGCCAACGAGCGCTGCAGTCAGAAGCGCGCGCTGAATTTGCGGCTTGGGCAGCCGAGTGGGAAGAAGCCGATCGAGATGAAGAGCCACCGGCACCGTCGAAAAGATGAAAAAGAATGACATGTATCGAAACTGGGAAAGTCCGAGCGCGAGAAATGCCCAACACAGAATGCGGTGCTCAGCGCGGATTTTCGCCGTTACGCCGTACCGCAGTTCCAGCGCGATGAACACAATAATGTAGGCCATTCCGGGAAGGCTGCCCGGAATTTCGACATTGTGAGAATAGGGAAGCCACTCTCCAATATGTCCCTGAACAAAGTGTCCCAAGGTAGCGGCCACGCCTTTGTAGATTTTCCAGCCGAGCGGATTGACGAAGGTAGCGGCTAGGCAGCCGCAACCAGCCACTACGATGGCCCTTAAGTTGTTCCAGTCACCTCGGAGAATGGCCCCGCCACCGAAGACAGCGAGGATCATGAAGCCAAGCACGAATCCACCGTGCAAATTCACCCAGAGCACCATCAGCAAGGGTAGCAACAACAGTTTGGTCGGCCGCAAACACTCCCGGTAGAAGACCACGCTGAATACCATGGTCGCGATGTTGGGAGATGCTGCGAGATAGCTGTTAGGCGCCGTATCGTAGGAGGGATACAGCAGGCAAACCGCAAATGTCCCGATGCAGGCGGCGAACGCGGAAGCGCCACTTCGCAAGCAAGCCGACGTGAGATATCCAGCGATCAGGATTCCGCACACCAAGACGAGGACAACAAGACCTGCGTATCCGCTGAACTTGAAGATTGTGCTGGCAACCACGTCCCATAGCCACGAGAGGTTGAACCACTGTTGGGTCCCGAGGGTGAACGACCAGGGATCCTGGAAGGGGATGCGCTCTTCGGTTCGAATCAAGTCGCCAGCGGCAAGATGCCAGCCAAGGTCGTAATGACTTAGGACGAGTGATGCGTTGGAAAGATAGAAAACGCTCAAAAGAGAGATCAGGAACGCGTAAGTTCCCAAGTGGTGCGACGGCGGCTGATCGGTCGCAGCCGACGTGGCCAGCACCTCACGCCCGGGTAACGTCTGCTCGCACATGTTGTACTTCTGCCTTCCGAGCAGCGCGCGCAACCCACTTCGATACCGATACTTTTGCGCTACCTGTACCTGAATACGGGAGGGCGTCTAAGGCGGAGTAAAAAACACGTTCGCATCGATCTCCTCGCACGGACAAATGGACGCTGGTTAACAAGTTATAAATGACAGATGTGCCCGGGCCGGCTGATGGAAACGGCGTTTTGGACGGGCGTCCCCAGAGGCGAGGAAGTGCCGCCGTCATCGCGATGAAGGTGAGTCTTGTCAACGATCGTAGCTGGCTTGCCGCGACAGTCGACGAGGGACTTACTTCCCCCTCGTTTGGCGCCGAGATTGAGGTGTTCGCCATCCTGCAGAATCACTAGTTGCTGGCATGGCCGGCAGCAGAGGATCCGGAGGCACGTCGGCAAGCAGGCCGAGTTGAGATTGAACTGGTGCGCCCGACGAGTCGAGCGAGCCAGCTTTCGTCTCCGTGTACCTCACTCTCTACGCGTGCCAAGCGGCCGCAATCGATGCCTGCAAGCTCGGGTCGCTGGACGCTGCCTGGCTCCCTGCGCTGGTCGGATCGAAGCCCGCATGGCTAGACGAATAGCTCGCCATGGCCTGGACCAGCTGCGAGATCTGGCTGTCAATCTTGAGACCCCTGGCGGTGATCTCCTGCAGCTGGTTCGATGGCGCCGAAAACCAGTTCTTGATCGTGACGTTCTGAGTCGTGCCGAGCAGGTCGATCTGCAGATCGTTGCCGGACTGCAGGAACCAGAGATCGTTGTCCGTCACGCCCGTTCCGAAAGCTAGCTGTCCGCTGGCGGTAGAGCTGCTCGCAGTTCCGTTCACGATCGTCTCCTGGCCCGCGCCGAACAGATACCGATCGTTTCCTCCGCCACCGATAAACGTGTCATTGCCGGCGCCGCCAACAAAAACTTCAGAGCTAGCTGTTCCTGCCAGCGTAGCCGAACCTGCTGTGCCGGTAGAGCCGGTCCCGACCACGAGCTGCACCTGCTGGTCGGCAAATCCGAGCGAAGCAATGCCGGACAGCGTGTCGGTTCCGTCCGGACTGCCGCTGCGCAGGTCGCTGACCACGACCTGATTAGCCGAATTCAAAGATACCGTGTAGTTCGCAAAGTTGCCGGAGAATGCGGCCGTATCAACCCCGCCCCCACCGACGATCACATCGTTGCCTCCGGATCCGACGAATATCTCGTTGGCCGCGGAGCCGCTCAGCGCATCGACGCCCGCCGTTCCCGAGACGACCCCGATCGCTGCGTCAGCAAAGATCAGCTGCGTCAGGCCGACCGCGGAATTGGCTCCCGATGCGCCTGCACGAGTGTCCAGGATCAAGACATCGCCGAAGGCATCGGCGGCAAATCGATAGCTGCCGTAGCTTCCGGCAAAGATCAGGCTGCCGGTCGCAGTTGCAAAACTGTTTGCTCCTGCCGGCGCCGTCAGCGTCACGACCTCGCCGCCTCCATTCTGGAAGTAGCGAACCTCGACCGCATGCGACCCGATCCCCAGTGTCACCTGGCCGGAGACCGTGTTATTGCCGTGCAGCCCGTCATTGTTCACGACCCGCACGCCATCGATGTAGAGTGCGGAGCCGTCGTCGGAAGCGAGGCTGAACGTATAGGTTCCAGCCGTCGTGATGGTGAGGTTGGCCTGGTAGGCCGTCGCGAAATTGACGTGCGACGAGGCTGGCCAGGCTGCGTCTGCGGTACCCGAGATCTGGGACACTGTCGTCACGAAGCTCGGCGCAGCCCCCCAGTTGATGTCCGATAGTTGCGACGGTCCGGAGGACAGAGCAAAAAACTTGGCGACGAATCCTTGTTGACCGTGCCACGCTCCCGCTATTGCGCTCTGCACCGCCAAATCGCCCGGGACCTGCGAGGCCGACGCCGGATCAAAGCCCGGATGAGCCACCGCATAGGCCGACATCGCTTGAACCAGAGTCCCGATCGCGCTGCCATCGAGGACCGTCGTTCCTGCAGTGATGGTCTGCAATTGACTGGCGGAGCCGGTAAACCAATTCGCGACCGTCACCCGTGTCGTAGTCCCGAGCACGGCGATCACGAGATTATTGCCCGATTGTGTGAACCACAGCTTCTGCGCCGTAATCCCGCTGCCGAAATCGACCTGGTTCTTCGCACCAAGTGTGGCCGAAAGATTGATGGTGGCCTGCCCCGTTGTCGACGATGTCCGGAACAGGTTGGTGCGGGTGCCGCCGAATGCCGTCTCGGCTCCGTCACCAAGCACGAAGATGTTCGATCCCGTGGCGTTTCCGACCAGCGTTGGATTGCTGCTGCTTCCATTCCAGGTAAAGGTCTGAGATGCGTCCCTGACCGCCGCTCGGTCCCAGACGGTGCCGTCGGCAAACCGGACTTGCTGGACGCCGCTGGTGCTCGACTGCACCATGTTGTCGATCCTGATCAGATCGCCATTGCTGCCGATCGTGAGGATCCAGTCGTTGCCGTTCGAGGATGTAGCGACCGACACGTCGGACGGCCGGATTCCGGTCCCGAGGGACAGCACATTGGCCGCCGTGCTCGAGCTGTCGGTCTCGTCGATCTCAAGCTGGCCATATCCGGTGTTGAACACGAAGATGTCGTTGCCGCCGCGCCCGTGCGCGACATCATTACCTCCCTTGCCGTCGAATATGTCGGCTCCCAGCGAACCCCAGAGAACGTCGTTGGCGGCAGTACCTGTCGTCTCCAGCGCGAGCAGCTGTTGCCTCGACCACACTGTTCCGTCGGCGAACCGCAGCGTCTGGATGCCTCCCGTGCTCGTCAGATCGCCGTGAATATCAATCTTGTCGGTGTCGTCGTTCCGGATACGAAGGATCAGGTCGGCGCCATTCTCGACCTGGACGTAAACATCCTGCGCAGAGATGCCTGCCCCCAAATTGATCGTGCCCGTCGCGCCGTTCAGATTGATGTCGGTCCGTCCGACGCCGCGGCTGTACAGCAACGTGTTGGCGCCTCCCACCGACGCCGCATTTGCAAAATTGACCGAGACATTACTAGCGCTGATTTCATAGACGTTCGAACCGTAGGCCGAGCCGGACAGCGTGGTCGACGAGGTGTTGCCGAGCCAGGTAAACGTGATCGGCACGGACGCTGTACCACCCAGGGCGATCGAGCTGCCGTCGCTGAAAACCAGTTTGTCGATGGAGCTGGTGGCGGCGCCGCCGCTGACCGTCAAGTCCGAGTGAACGAGAATGTTGTCAGTCGCATTGTTGCGGAACTTGACGATCAGATCGCTGCCGTTAGCCTGCAGCAGCACGTCCTGCGCCGTGACGCCAGTGCCGAATTGCAACGTGCCCTTGCTTGCCCCAGGCCACACCGACAGGGCGCCTGAGCCCGTCGCATATTTGATCGTATTCGTGCCGGCCACCCCGTTACTATAGTTGCCAAATCCAAGATTGCCGGATGCGGAGACCTCGAACACGTTCGAGCCGAAGTTGGTATTGCCGAGATCGAAGCCGTTGGTTTTTCCCACCCAGGTGAACGTGATCGGCACGGACGCCGAACCGCCCAGGGCGATCGAGGTACCGTCGCTGAATACCAGGCTGTTGATCGAGCTGGAGGCCACGCCGCCACTGACCGTCAGGTCCGAGTGAACAAGAATGTTGTCGCTTGCATTGTTGCGGAACTTGACGATCAGATCGCTGCCGTTGGCCTGCAACAGCACGTCCTGCGCTGTGACGCCGGTGCCGAACTGCAGCGTACCCTTGCTCGCGCCGGGCCACACCGACAGCGCGCCTGAGCCCGCCGCAAACTTGATTGTATTGGTGCCGGCAACGCCGTTGCTGTAGTTGCCGAAGCCAAGATTGCCGGACGCGGAGACCTCGAAGACGTTCGAGCCGAAATTGGTGTTTCCTAGATCGAAGCCATTGCTGTTGCCGATCCACGTGAAGGTCAGCGGCGCCCCCACCCCCGCGCCCGGCTGCCCGACTGGCAGAACCGTGCCGTCGCTGAAGGCGATGCGGATGATGGCGCTGGAAACGCCCCAGGGCTGCACGGTGAGATCCCGCGGCACGGTGATGACGTCGCTGCTGTTCCTGAACCGGATCGTCAGGTCGCCATTGCCGTTCGCCTGGAAGTAGAGATCGGATGACGAGATCCCGGTTCCCATCCGGATGGTCGTGATCGTATTCGCAACGGTTACTTGGCCGCTTCCAGCGTTGAACAGATAGGCGTTTGCGTCGCTGCCTCCCGACACGAGGTCAAGGACCTGGGCCTGACTCCAACTCGCACCGTCGGCGAAGCTGATTGTAGAGAGGGTCCCGTTGCTGAATTGGCCTTTCACAGTGATCGTCTTGCCCGTGGAGATGTTCTGAATGACCAGATCCGCGCCGTTGCCCGGCCGACTCAAGGCTACCGCGCTGGAGGCAATGCCTTGCATCACCAGCGCGTTGCCGCTGGTACTGTCGTCAATGACATCATTACCACCCACCGAACTGTAGATGTAAGTATCCGTTCCGCTGCCGCCGTTCAGGTAATCATCTCCGGCGCCCCCACTCAGCGTGTCATTGCCGCCGAGGCCATACAGCGTGTCGTTGCCGCTGGTCCCGACAATCACGTCGTCGTTCTGGTCAAAGCCAGTAATGTTCGTTGCTCCAGCCGCGATCTGCTGCGCGATATAGGCACTCTCCAGCTGCTGCTTGCTCCATACCGTGCCGTCGCCGAGCACCACCTGCTCGAGGCCGACACTGGCGCCGCTGTCAAACGCCACCATGCGGACCGAGCCCGCCTGGTCGGTGAAGCTCAACGTCACGTCGCTGCCGCTGCGGGTGATCACGAGGTTCGAGGCCGTCAGCCCCGCCCCCAGAACCAGCCTGTCGTTCGATCCATCGAACGCGGTGCCATCCGTGATCGTGTCGTTGCCATCGCCGGCGTTGTAGACGTAGGTGTCCGAGCCACTGCCGCCATCCAGCATGTCGTCGCCGCGTCCGCCGGTCAGTGTGTCGTTGCCACCGAGGCCATACAGCGTATCGTTGCCGCTGGTTCCACCGATCACGTCGTTGTTCTGGTCGAAGCCGGTGATCGTGGTCGCACCCGCCGCCATCTGCTGCGCGATGTAGGCGCTCTCCAGCTGCTGCTTGCTCCACACTGTGCCGTCGCCGAGCACCACCTGCTCGAGGCCGACACTGGCGCCACTGTCAAACGCCACCATGCGGACCGAGCCCGCCTGGTCGGTGAAGCTCAACGTCACGTCGCTACCGTTGCGGCTGATCACAAGGTTCGAGGCCGTCAGCCCTGCCCCCAGACCCAGCCGATCGTCGGAGCCGTCGAACGCGGTCCCGTCAATGATCGTATCGTTGCCATCGCCGGCGTTGTAAACGTAGGTGTCGGAGCCACTGCCACCATCCAGCGTGTCGTCGCCGCGTCCGCCGGACAGTGTGTCGTTGCCACCGAGGCCGTACAGCGTGTCGTTGCCGCTGGTCCCGCCAATCACGTCGTTATTCTGATCGAAGCCGGTGATCGTGGTCGCGCCCGCAGCCATCTGCTGCGCGATGTAGGCACTCTCCAGCTGCTGCTTGCTCCATACCGTGCCATCGCCGAGCACCACCTGCTCGAGGCCGACACTGGCGCCGCTGTCGAAGGCCACCATGCGGACCGAGCCTGCCTGGTCGGTGAAGCTCAATGTCACGTCGCTACCATTGCGGCTGATCACGAGATTCGAGGCCGTCAGCCCCGCTCCCAGAACCAGCCTGTCGTTGGAGCCGTCGAACGCGGTCCCGTCCATGATAGTATCGTTGCCGTCGCCGGCATTGTAGACGTAGGTGTCGGAGCCGTTGCCGCCATCCAGCGTGTCGTCGCCGCGCCCGCCGGTTAGCGTGTCGTTGCCGCCGAGGCCATACAGGGTGTCGCTACCGCTGGTGCCGACGATTACGTCGTTGTTCTGATCGAAACCGGTGATCGTGGTCGCGCCGGCCGCGATCTGCTGCGCGATGTAGGCGCTCTCAACCTGCTGCTTGCTCCACACCGTGCCGTCGCCGAGCACCACCTGCTCCAGGCCGACACTGGCGCCGCTGTCAAACGCCACCATACGGACGGAGCCTGCCTGGTCGGTGAAGCTCAACGTCACGTCGCTGCCGTTGCGGCTGATCACGAGATTGGAGGCCGTCAGCCCCGCCCCCAGAACCAGCCTGTCGTTGGAGCCGTCGAACGCGGTACCGTCAATGATCGTATCATTGCCGTCACCGACATTGTAGAGATAGCTGTCCGATCCAGCGCCGCCATCAAGCTGATCATCGCCCAGCCCACCTGCCAGGATATCTGATCCATTCGTCCCGACGAGCGTGTCATTGCCCGAAGTCCCCCCGACCGAGACCAGCATTTGGAACAGGGTCAACGGCGACCAGACAGTCCCGTCAGCAAAGACGATCTGCTCAATATTCTGCCAGTCGAGTTCGGCCTTCAGCAATACTGAGCCGCCGTCATTGCCGCCCGCCGTGCTCGGCGCGATCACCAGGGCCACGTCGCTTCCGTTGCGCGTCAGCGAGACCCGCGACGGCGAGATGTCGACCAGCATGAGTTTGTCGATGCTGCCGTCCGACGTACCACCATCGATGATCGTATCGTTGCCGTCACCGCCCTTATACACATACGTGTCGGAGCCGGCGCCGCCACTGAGCTGATCGTCGCCTTGGCCGCCATTGAGAAAGTCGACTCCAGACCCGCCGTTCAAAGTGTCGTTGCCGGACGTGCCGTAGATCAGGCGCCAGTTCGTTCCATCGCTGAACCCGATCGTATTCAGGCCTTTGGCGGACGCCCCGTTAAAGGTGACACTGTCATTGCTGCCCGCGAGCGCGACTGTCACATCACCGTTGGAGGCAGTCTGGACGCTCACATCGGATTGGGCGATTCCGGCTGCCAGTTTGAGCGCGGCTCCGGTTCCGGTCAGTGTCACCGTGGCGTGGCCAATACCTCGCTTGAAGATGATGACATCGTTGGCCGAACCTGCTGTGACCGTGTCACCGCCGGGTCCGAGTTCGAAAATGTTGGTTCCATACGAACTGCCCGTCAGCACCGTGTTCGTATCGGTGCCGATATAGGTGAACGTCAACGGCTTCGTGAGATTCCAAGTCGTACCGTCTGCGAAATGGACGTTCTCGACCACGGACGACGAGTTGGCGAAGGCCGATTGGACCAGAACAGAGTCTGTCGAGTTCCGGAATCGCACGTAAAGATCGTTGCCGACCGCCTGCAAGATCGCATCGCTCGCGGCAAGGCCGCGGCCGAAAGACAGAGTGTCGGTCCCCCCGGCCTCGATGATCGTGTCTTGCCCATCGCCAGCATTGAAGATGTAGGTGTCGTCACCAGCGCCGCCCTGCAGCACGTCGTTGCCACGCAGCCCTTCGATCGTGTCATTGACGCCGGAGCCCACGATCGTCTCGGCGGCATTCATGCCGAGCGTGACATTGTCGGTTCCGCCGATCGCCGCAGCGAGGATGTCGGCGCTCGACCACACCGTACCATCGTCGAAGACGATCTGCTCGATCGTTCCCGTGCCGGCAAACTGGCCCGCCAATGTCAGCCGGCTGTTGTGATCCGCCTCGAACAGCAGCAGGGCATTGTCGCCGCTGCGCACGATATGAACCTGGCTGGGCACGATGCCATGCAGCAGAACCGTATCGCCGTCGCTGCTAGCCTGATCGTCGACGATGTCGACGCCATCCCCAAGCGTATAGACGTAGGTGTCGGCGCCGCCCCGCCCGATCAGCCGGTCATTGCCGGCGCCACCGGTCAGGATGTTCGCCCCGTCGTCGCCACCCAGGACGTCGTCGCCGCTGGTCGGCACCAGCGACTTCGAGAGAAGCGCGGCACGGTCCCAGACCGTGCCGTCGGCGAACTGCACGAAATCGACGCCGCCGGTGGTGCCGATCAGCTGATTGCTCAGCAGCACGCTGTCGCTGCTCCCGGCAATGCTCAGGACGATATCCTGCCCGCCATTGGCTTGCGTCACCACGATGTCGGCCGGCGCAATATCCGCGGCGAATTGCAGCCGGTCCACATCGGCCGCCGCGCCATTGTCGTTGATGCGGTCGTTGCCGCCGCCGCGACCGAACAGATAGATATCGTTGCCGACGCCTCCCTCGAGATAGTCGTTGCCACCGGCGCCGGCGAGCGTGTCGTTGCCGGCCGCGCCATAGATTGTATCATTCCCAGTTCCGCCGGTCAGGACATTGTCGGCGTAGTCGCCATAAAGGGTGGCGTTCGCCGCGGTCGGCAGTGTCGCATGTGCCAGCAGGTCCGCCCGGCTCCAGACGGAGCCGTCCGCGAATACGACCTGGTCGACGCCGCCGGTCTTGGCGACCAGCTGGTTCTGCAGCAGAATGCTGTCCGTCGTTCCGCCGATCGAGAGCAGCAGGTCGCGCCCGCCATTGGCCTCGGTCACTGTCACAGAGCCGACGGCAATGCCAGTTCCCAGCCGCAGGGTATTGACCTCACTGCTGTTCGAGCTGCCGTTGTCGAAGATCGTGTCCTGTCCGTCGCCGAGATTAAACAGATAGGTATCGTTGCCAGTGCCACCGACCAACACATCATTGCCGGTGCCACCAGCCAGAACGTCGTCGCCTCCCGCGCCATACAGCGTGTCGTTCCCAGCGCCGCCGTTCAGCGTGTTGCCGAGATAATCGCCATAGAACGTGTCGTTTCCGCTCGTCGGCGCCGTCGCCTGCGCCAGCAGCGCCGCGCGCGTCCACACCGTTCCGTCGGCGAACACGACCTGATCGACGCCGCCGGTGGCCGAGACCAGCTGGTTCTTCAACGTAACCTTGTCAGTGGTGCCGCTGATGGTAAGCACGAGATCGCCGCCGCCATTCGCCTCGGTCACCACCACGTTCGCAGGCAGGATCCCGCTGCCGAGCTGCAGCGTGTTGGTCTCTCCGCTCGCCGCCCCATTGTCCGTGATCGTGTCCTGGCCATCACCCACGTTGAACACATAGGTGTCGTTGCCGGCTCCGCCCGACAGCGTGTCATTGCCGGTCCCACCGATCAGGGTATCGTCGCCGGCACCGCCCGACAGTGTGTCATTGCCCGCACCGCCGCTCAGCGTATTGGCGTTGTAGTCGCCATAGAACGTATCGTTGCCGCTCGTCGGCGCCGTCGCGAGCGCCAGCAGCGCGGCCCGATTCCAGATCGTGCCATCGGCAAACACGACCTGATCGACGCCCCCAGCCGCCGAGAGCAGCTGACTGCGCAAGGTGATCTTGTCGGTCGTTCCGGTGATGCTCAGCACCAGATCCCCGGTACCGGACTCCTTGACGGTGACCTGGCCCGCCGTGATCCCGGACCCGAACTGCAGCGTGTTGACCTCACCGCTACCGGCGCCATTGTCGAAGATCGTATCCTGGCTGTCACCGCGGTTGAAGATGTAGGTGTCGTTGCCCAGTCCGCCCTGCAGCGTGTCGTTGCCCTGCCCACCAATCAGCGTGTCGTCGCCGGTCTGGCCGTAGATGGAGTCTGCCGACGAGGTGCCGATGAGCGTGTCGTTACCTGATGTGCCGAATATCGTGGTCATGAATGCCCCCAAGTCGCCCGTACGTCAAACTCACTTTAGCTCAGGCTTTAGCCGTTGTTCACAGACGCCCGAAGTACTAACTCCAACCCCAATTGTACCCGCCAACTCATGCATTCGCCGGCAGCGACGGTCAACATCACCAAATCCAACTAAATTAGTGCGGCGCAACCAACGACTTCTGGCTTGTCTCGATGCCCAGGACCAGATCCCCGGTCCCAGATTCCTTGACGGTTACTTGCGATTCCGAAACTCCTGACCGAACTGCAGCGTATTGACTTCGCCACTGCCACCGTCATTATCGAAGATCGTATCCTGACCATCACCGCGGTCGAAGATGTAGGTCTCGTTGCCCTGCCAACCAATCGAGATGTCGTCGCCGGCAAGGCCGTAGATCGTGTCAGCGCCCGATGTTCCGGTGAGCGTGTCGTCGCCGGATTCACCGAAGATTGTAGCCACTGATACCTGTGTCTCTTCAGGTCTCAAGGCTCACATTCAGCCGAAGCTTGTGTAGTCCACAACCATCGGCACGCTCGTAGCACGATCAACCTCCGCGATTCCTACCTCAAGCCAAGTCGCAACCAGTGTCCAACAAGCGGTTTATTCCGAACAATCGCGGGAACCTTAGCAGACCGACGATCGAGCGTTAGCCACAGTGATCGGCTGTAAGAAAATATTTCTCGCTCCAGACGCATAGACACTTTTATCGGGCGAAACCGATGACATCGATAAGCTCTCTTAGCGACATCAGCTTTGGATCAATACCCGTGACGCTTTCCCGATTGCTTGCTCTAATGACGTGCTCAGCAGTCGCTTCAAGAAGTTTCCTAACATGCGCGGAAAGATTAACTCCGTCGTTAGCCTTTGTAACCTTCACTCGGTCGCTTTCAACGTTGAGGTTGAGGCGATCTCCTGCCAACGAATACGCAAAGTACTCGTTATTCTCAACATCGATCGGCTCCGTCCATGCAGCTAAGCTCTCAAAATTCCGGAACAGCGTTACATCACCAACTACTTCGCTGCTGCTAGACTCGTTTATGATAGCAACACTCGATAGGTCCACATTCATCAGAATCTGCTCCAAAATGATCGATCGGTAGACTTAGTTTCCCACGGCCGGTGACGTCCGATACCGCCTCCCGGCATAGTCTCCCCCGTCACAGGATCGACAGCTCGCCTGTGATAATGCGGCCAACGTCCGAGGGGGTGGCCCGTGCGGTTTCCATAGGGAGCAAAACGGAAATTGCGGCCGAACGAATACTCCCATCCTAGCACTGCATACTCACAGATCGCGCCAGCGTAAGGCATAGCGACCACCGCCAACATCATACCGCCGGTTTGATATGGGTGCTCAAGAGGATTGTAATCGAAACCAGGTTCTTCGTCCGTTCCCGGATACCAGATTCCCATTGCGTCGACATAACGACCGGTATGATCCCGCTTCAGCACAGGCGCAGACCCTGCGTAGGCGTAGACATTTGGTCCATCCAGCAATTCCGGCAGCTCTAGACCGAAGGACCAATTTACAGTGAGTGACGACGGGACAAACGCGGACGCCTGCGCCGACATGCCCCGGCCGTCAATTATAGAGCTAATGGGCGACTCGCCAGAAGTGACAGACCAGAACGCCGGCACTTCGCCATTAGGATCCGGCTGCGTGTATCGTCCCAGGGTGGGATCGTAATGTCTATACCAATTGTAGTGAAGCCCGGCTTCCAACAAAAAATACTGCCCCGGAAACCGCAGATTATTCGTGGCAGACCCTAGGATCACGTCGACGGCGCCAAACGGCAAGAAGTATGCATTCCACACCACGTTCTTCGTGCTGTCCGTCATCCGAATCGGGCGGTCGAGATGGTCGGCGTGGACGAACCAGAGGTTTGGCGCGGACGTGTCGAGATCAGCTGCCACGGCGAGCGGCATGTCGTCCAGCCAGACATACTCCCGGGTCACGACGCCGGAGGCCGTCGCTTCGGCGATAAGACGACCGGTGAGATCGTACACGTAATGCATGGTAGCGGGCGGCGAGGCCGTCCGTAGCGTGCGGACGGCCATCCGCTCCAAACCGTCATAGCCGTAGTCCGCCGTGACGGACGAGTTGAGACTCAGCTGATCGAGCCGATCGCGGTTGTTGTAGCGATAGCCATAGATCGTGCCGGACCGATTGTCGGTCACGAGATTACCTGCCGCGTCGTGAGTAAATGTCCGAACGTTGGTTCCGTTGCTGCTGACATCGACCAACCGGTTCGACGTGGCCTCGTACTGGGTGATCTGCTCTGTGACGGTTCCACGGCTGGCATAGGATTCGAACATCCGATTGCCGACAGCGTCGTAGGCATAACCAAGCACGCCCCAGGGGCCGCTGGCATTCTCGAGCCGACCGGTCGGCGTATACGAGTAATTCTCGCTGCGCAGCGTATCGACCGTGTCGGTGATATCGGTGATGTTGACGCCGTCGTTGCGGCTGTATTGGCGATTGACAACATCGGTTCCGGATGAAGTGCCCGTGACGACGAGCTGACTCAGTAGGTAGTCCTGATCATACGTCTTGATCAGGGTCAGGCCATTGCCATAGGTCAGCGACTGCAACGGCCCCGCAGCGCCATACGTCACGTTGGACGCCAGAGGCACGGTCGCGTTCGTGGTCCGCGAAGTCACATCCGTAATGCGGCCGACCGTGTCCCGAGTGTAATCGACCACCCGTCCCGACGGGTAGGTCATGCGGATGATGTTTCCGGCGAGGTCATAGCCATAGCCGACGACATAGATGGCCGAGCCCGTGGCCTTGCGCTCCTGCATCACCTGGCCGAGCGCGTTGAAGGTCCAATCGATCGAGCCGGTGGCGTCCTGGATCCGGGTGAGCCTGCCTTTGCCCTTGTTGCCGTTGGTCGCGTCGTCCCAGGTATAGGTGATGTTCTCACTGGGCGCTGCCGGATACTGCTTGGCCAGCAGCCGCCCAGCATTGTCATAGGTCAGGTTCGTGCCGACGCCGCGGGCATCGACGATCTGCATCGGCTTGCCCAGGACGTTATAGGTGTAGGTGGTCGTGCCGCTGTCCGGGCTGACGCGCTGGATCACCTCACCGAAACCGTTGCGGACGTAGCTGGTGGTGAGCGAGCGCGGGTCGCTGTAGGCGGTGATGTCGTCGGCACCGTTGCGAGCCACCGCGACCGAGTTGCCCTCCTCGTCCGTCGTCCCGATCAGCCGGTTGAGGCCGTCAAAGCTCGATCCGAACACGTTGGCTCGCGGATCTGTGACCGACACCTCGTTGTGGGTGCGGTCATAGCCGTGGGTCCAGGTCTGCCCGAACGCGCCGACGAACGTCAGCAACCGGCCGAGTTCGTCATAGGTCGCCGTCTGCGACGCTTGCAGGATGCCGCTCGGATCCTTGATCCGCCGCGCGGTGACGTTGCCGAGATTGTCGCGGTCGTACTCGACCGTCGCCCCGGTATTGTCCTGCACCCGGATGAGCCGGCGGCCGTCATCGTAGGTATATTGCAGGAACGCGCCGTTCGGCCTGACGATCCGGCTGACATCGCCCGTCGGGGTGTAGTCGATCGACGTCGTCGCGACCAGCCCGCTGGGATCCACGATTGTGCTCTTCAACCGGCCCAGGGGATCGTAGGTCAGGTTGGTATAGACGCCATTGGGGTCGAGGATCGTGGTCGGCTGGCCCCGCCCGTTATGCGACATCACCTTGGTGAGGTGGCCGACCTCGTTGGTGATCGTCGCCACGAATCCCGTCTGGTCATAAGTGTAAAGGACTGTGTCACCGGCTCCGGGCAGCGGCCCATCGACGGAGGCAAGCAACCCTCCCGTCGTGTAACCGTAAGTCCAGGTCCGGGTCTGGCCGTTGGTCGCATACGGCACCGTCTGGCTGGTCGTATCGGCCTTCGTGAGCTGGGTGAGAAGACCGCCGGTCCAGGTGAAGTCGGTAGTCACGCCGGGCTCGACCGCACGCGTCGGCACGTTGAGCGTCGGATGCCAAGTGTAGCTGTTCGACTGCGCGAGCGGCGTTCCGTAGCCGCGGGTGACGAGCGTCGGATTGCCGCGGCTGTCGCGGACGTAATGCGTGACCCGCCCCTCCTCGTCGGTCTCGTCCGTAACATAATTGTTGACGTCATAGCCGATGACGGAATTCGAACCAACGCAATTGGCGGACGGCTGCCCCTCGATGCTGGCGAGGATGTTGTTGCCCCGCGCATCCTTGCTGTAGTGATACACTGCGACCTTAGACAGCGGATTGGTCACCGTCACCGTGTTGGCCACATCATTGTAGGCGATCGAATATCGCTCGACGCCGCCGGCATGCTCCGATGTCAGCACCCTCCCCTTGGCATCGTAGGTCCAGGTCGCGTAGCGCACGCCGGCCTCGTTGGTGACGCCGGTCAGCGCGTAGGGAAAGCTTGCATTCTCGTAATGATAGCGGATGCGCGGATTGTCCGCCGTGTCTGCGGTCGTATCCGGCTGAATGACGTATTCGAGCGCGAACAGGTCCGCCGCCATCTGCAGCGGATCCGGACCGCTCCTGCCGACGATGGCGTAGCGCGGAATGAACTTGTAGCGATAGACTTGTCCGCCGGGCACCGTCATCGTATCGAGCAGCCCCTGCGGCGTATAGGTGAACTGCAGGGTCCGACCGAAACTGTCGGTTACCAGCGTGTTGTTGCCGGCGCTGTCATAGGTCAGTGCCTGGGTGTAGCCGCTCTGGAATATGATCGACTGCAGCACGCCGCCGGCGTCGTAGACCCGGCTGATATTGTCATCCGTCGTCAGGGTATAGAGCTGTGTGGTCGCATTCTTCACGAGCGTCGCAGCCCGACCGCGGTTGCCAATGACGAGGCTCTTCAGGCTCCAGTCGTAATAGCTCTGCGCGTAGAGGCCGGTCGAGCTGACATAGCTGAAGAGGACGACCTCTCCGTTGGGGAGCGTAATCGTCACGCTATTGGAAGCGACGATCGCGCCGGAATCGAAGTTCGACCGCCATCCGTTACCGAGCCGCGACGGACGCAGACGTCCGCTCAGCGTCGCCTGATCGCTCGTATAGAAGCGCTCGAATTTGAGCGACGCACCGCCGTCGCTCGTACTCTGGGTCGAGAAATCGGTATAGGCCTCGATCTTCATGCCACTGCGAAGATCGACGGGATTGGCGACCTGGTCTCGACAGGACGGGCAGTGATCCGCCGGGGGAGCAGCGAGACACCCCGATCCGGTTAGAACTTCACCACTATCGCAGTTGAGAAACGCTACACCACCCCGGTAAGCTCCATTCGAATTCCCGTCACAAATCGCACCGGCGAAAATGCCGCTGCTCCCCGCCCCGTTAAGATAGCACTTCGTCAGGATGACGCTTGGGTCGCTGCTCCAGTAAGCCCAAAAGTCTTCCTGCGCACAGGCAATACCATCCGAACCGCAGTTGCCGTTGTGATAGCTGGCCCAGTGGCCCGCATGCACCGGCTGGGGCGCAAGACAGACGATGAACGAGGCACAGAACAAGATGACTGCGACGATAGAACCGCGCAGCCAAGCCAGCTGCGCAAACCTATTTCCAACCCGGATCATGTGCCCCCAACTTCCGATTGCAACAACACGAATCAAATACATATCAATCATAGATCAACTGCACGGTATTTTATCACCTTAGGATGTCAATTCGACAACAACCCTTTCCACGTCGGCATCCCAACAAAATCGGTGATGAGTCGCGGCATCTTCGCGGAGTAGTTTCATCGTTCGCGAAGACTCTCGGATTTGTATCTGAGCAGCGGCGACATCACATACTCGATGATCCGTCTCGTCCCCGTCTTGATCTCCACCGTCACCGCCATCCCCGGCGCGAGCGCGACCATCTTGTCCTCGATCTGCATTTGCTTCTCATCCAGCGACACCCGCGCCGAATAGATGAACTCCTGGCCTGCCGGCTCGCTGGTCTCGGCCAGTGCACCAGCCGCCTTGCCGCCATTCTGCTTATCGGCGGGCTTCTCGCGGACGATCGAATCTTGGGAGACGCTCAGCACCTTGCCATGGACGAGGCCGTAGCGGGTGAAGTTGAAGGTGTCGATCTTGATCTCGGCTGATTGCCCGACATTGACGAAGCCGATGTCGCGGTTGGAGATCATGGCTTCCGCCTCGAGCTGGCTGTCGGCGGGCACGATGAGCATCAGCTGTTGCGCCGGTGTGACGACGCCGCCGACAGTGTGCAGCGCGAGCTGCTGCACGGTGCCGTCGATCGGGGCGCGCAGCACCTGCTCGGCGATCTTGCGCTCGGCCTTGACGAGGTCCTGCGTCAGCTCGTCGGCCTTCTTCTCGGCATCGGCGAGGTCCGACAGCACCTGGCGCTCGAAGCCGGAGCGGGTCTGCGCCAGCTGCTGCTCCAGCGCCAGCCGCGCCGCCTCGATCTCGACCAGGCGCCGCGTCTGCACGATGCGCTCGCTCTGCTGGTCGATCAGCCGCGACTGCGCGTCGATATAGGCGATCTGGTTGCCGTATTGGATCTCCTTGGCGTTGCGGCGGATGTCAGCGGTCTCCTGCAGGAATGGGAGCGTGGCATCGATCTTGGCGATCGCGGCCTCGATCGACTGCGCCTCGGCACGCTTCTGTGCGATCTGCTGCAAATTGGAGGCGAGCTTCGACAGCTGCTCGGCGGCCTGCGCCTGCAGGGCGGCGCGGGTACGTGCGACGTCGGCGGGTGCGGCGCCTTCGGGCACGTTGAGCGGTCGCAGCTCGGCGAGATCGCCGAAGCTGTCGCGGAGCACACCGAGCCTTGCAACATCGAGCCTTGCCTGCATCAGGCCCTGCGCGACGCGGCGGCGCTCGGCCTCGGTGACGGTGCGATCGAGCTCGACCAGCACGTCGCCGGCATGCACCTTGTCGCCGTCCTGGACGTGGATCGCGGCGACGACGCCCGCTTCCAGCGGCTGGATGGTCTTGGTGCGGCCGGTCGGCACGATCTTGCCTTGCGCCGAGGCGATGATGTCGACATGGCCCACGATCGACCAGCCGATCGCGATGACGAAGAACAGCATGATGGTCCCGGCCACGGCTCGGCCCACGGGCGAGGCCGGCGTCTCCACGATCTCCAGCGCCGCGGGGAGGAACTCGCGGGCATCTTTGCGGCGGCCCCGTCGCGCGTCGAGCGAGATCGGCGCGTTGTCCTGCTTCTGCGCTTCAGCCGACGACATGGAGCCCCGCCTGGATCTGGTCCAGCGTCGCGTAGCGCCCAGCGCGCTTGATCAGCTCGTCATGGGTGCCGTCCTCGACCAGGCGGCCATTCTCGATGGTGAGGATGCGGTCGGCGTTGCGCACCGCCGACAGCCGGTGCGCGATGATGAACACGGTGCGCCCGGCGCAGATCTTGCGCATGTTGCTCTGGATGATGTTCTCGCTCTCATAGTCGAGCGCCGAGGTCGCCTCGTCAAAAATGAGAATGCGCGGATTGGTGACCAGCGCACGCGCAATCGCGATGCGCTGGCGCTGGCCGCCGGAGAGGCTGGCACCGCGCTCGCCAACCACCGTGTCATAGCCGTCGGGCAGGCCGAGAATGAACTCATGGGCGCCGGCGAGCTCGGCCGCCTGGATCACCCGCTCCATCGCCATGCCGGGATCGGCCAGCGCGATGTTGTCGCGGATCGAGCGGTTGAACAGCACGTTCTCCTGCAGCACCGCGCCGATCTGCCGCCGCAGCCAGGTGACGTCGGCGACCGTGAGATCGACGCCGTCGATCAGGATGCGGCCGGCCTCGGGGACGTACAGCCGCTGGATCAGCTTGGTCAGTGTCGACTTGCCAGAGCCGGAGGGGCCGACGATGCCGACCACTTGGCCGACCGGCACCTTCAGGCTGACGTCGTGCAGCGCCAGCGGTCCATCGACGCGGTAGCGGAAATGGACGTGGTCGAACACGACCTCGCCGCGCACTGGCGGCAGCGCCGCGCGGCCGGGATTGAACGCCGGCTCCGGCGTGGTGTTGAGGATGTCGCCGAGCCGCGCCACCGACAGCCGCGCCTGGTGGAAATCCTGCCACAGCTGCGCCAGCCGCAGCACCGGCTGCGCCACCCGCCCGGCCAGCATGTTGAAGGCGATGAGCTCACCGACGCTCAAGCTGCCCTCGATCACCAGATGCGCCCCGAAATACAAGGTCAGCGCGGTGACGATCTTGCTGATGAACTGCACCGACTGGCTCGCCCAGTTGCCGAGCGACAGCACGTCGAAGCTGGCGCCGACATAGCCGGCGAGCTGCTCCTCCCAGCGCCGCTGCATCTGCGGCTCGATTGCCATGGCCTTCAGGGTCTGGATCGCGGTGACGGTCTCGACCAGGAAGGCCTGGTTCTCGGCGCCGCGGTCGAACTTGACGTCGAGCCGCTTGCGGAAGATCGGCGTCACCCCGGCCGACAGCGCGATGTAGAACGGGAACGAGCCGATCACGATCCAGGACAGGAACGGCGAGTAGTAGAACATCACGCCCAGGAAGACGAAGGTGAAGGCGAGATCGATCACCAGGGTCAGCGCCGAGCTGGTAATGAAATTCCTGATGTTCTCCAGCTCGCGCACCCGCGCCACGGAATCGCCGGCGCGCCGCGCCTCGAAATAGGCGATCGGCAGCGCGACCAGATGGCGGAACAGCCGCGCGCCGAGCTCGACGTCGATGCGGTTGGTGGTGTGGGAGAAGACGTAGGTGCGCAAGCCCCCCAGCACGGTCTCGAAGATGGTGACTGTAACGAGCCCGAACACCAGCACGTCGAGCGTGGTGTAGCCGCGATGGGTCAGCACCTTGTCGGTGACGACCTGGAAGAACAGCGGCGTCACCAGTCCGAACAGCTGCAGGAAGAACGAGGCCAGCAGCACCTCGCCGAGCAGCCGGCGATATTTGTGCATCGCCTGCAGGAACCAGGTGATGTCGAAACGGCGCGCAAGATCGGTCAGCGAGGCGCGGCGCGCCATCAGCACGACCGTGCCGGTCCAGTTGGCCTCGAACTCGGCGCGCTTGAGACTCTGCGGCCGGTTGACCTGCGGATCTTGGATCAGCGCCGCATCCACGGTGACCTGGCCGAGAATGACGAACGAGCCATCAGCCCGCGCTGCGATGGCCGGCAGCGGCAGCTTGGCAAGGCCGTCCCAATTCTGGCTGACAGCGCGAGCCTTGAGCTTCAACTGCTTGGCGCAGCGGAGCATCTCCGTCACGCCGACCGGCTCTCCCGCCAACTGATGTGCAATCTGCGCCGGATCGATAGCGACCTGATGAAACCGCAGCAGCAATGTCAGGCAGTCGAGCCCCGTATCCCTCTGCCCCGCGTCCATTGCCCCTGCACTACCCTAAGTCGTGCAGGAATGATGTACCACAAGAAACGATTGGACAAGATCTGCCACGTTCCCGCCGAGGATATTTTTACCTGCGAGGGATCGCACGTTACATGCATTGCGTGCATTGGGTGCAGGCTTCGCGCGTCTGCTGGACTAACCCGACAGCACCTCGCAACGCCGCGGACGGCTGAGGAACGAAGATTCTTGACTTACTCAGCTAGCTCCCTCACGGCAAACGCCTGAACTCCCGCGCGCCTGATGTTCCCCACTACAAACAAAGAACGACACAATCCCCACGAATCATATGCATCTGCGTGATGTTCGAGAGCTGGTGAATTCCGAATTGTCGAGGCGATAAACATCCGGCCGCCCGAACAACTGACAATTTTGACAGCAAGGTGAAATCCGCACTCAAAACATCGCCGCGCAACGAGCAAGCCTACATAAGGACCCCCGTTGACACCGAAGCTGCGATGTCAGGCGATCATAGGCTCATTGCCAGTAGCTTTTGGACAGCGCAATCCCAGACCGATTCCAAAGGCACATCTCGCGATGCGCTAGAGATCTGTTAAGCATCTCAGCACGGTATCATGTTAAAATACACGTTGAGATTGCTCAGGCTCACGGTTTTTGCGTATGTAGGTACCGACCGAAATAATCTGAAACAGACTGACACGGGAGCGGACATCCATGTTGGAGCCCGCCACAGACACCCTATTGCCCGCATTCTTTCGTCGCCTCCGCTTCCTGATATCCGCAAGGACACAGATCGGGGAGATACACAGACCTAACGGCACGCAATCGCAGGATGGTAATTCGATCACTCCTGCTTCCCAGTCTTCGGGTCGCACGGCTTTCGCTTGGTCTTCGCAGGGAACGCATACGACCGGATATGTGGAAGCGAGCGTATGGGCCATTTGCTTTGTCGCGACCACGTTCGCGGCCTTCCTGACCCAGCGGTCGGCTATCATTGTTGATCTCGGCAGCCTCTTGGTTGCATTGACGATACTGGGCTTCCTCCTCACTGTTCACGTTGTCTATCGACGTTGGCGACCATCGCCGGTGCTCAGCAACTTGTGCGGAGCGCTCCTAGCAATGTTACTATCGGGCGCAGTGGCTGGAATCATCAGCCTTGTTGGGCTTCGGAATAACGCCCCATTCATCGATGCAGATCTTGCAAGATGGGATCGAGCGGCGGGTTTCGACTTGCCTGCTGTCATCGCTTGGGCAGCCGACAACCCCGCCTGGTCCCAGCTCCTGTCGGTCACGTACGACAGCTCATTCCCCCTGCTCTTCGGCCTTTCAGTGCTGCTCGCAATCGTTCGCCGTTTCGATCATTTATGGATACTGACGTTCGTATTCGCCACCACGATTGTCGCATGCGCGAGCATTTCCGTGATCTGGCCAGCGAAAGGTGCCTTCGCGTTCTTTGGGTACCCAGCCAGCTTGCTTGAGCATCTCCCGACAGGCGCGGGAACGTATCACTTGTCGAAGTTGGAATACTTCCGCAATTCGGCCTCGCCGTTGCTGTCATTCGCCAATCTGCAGGGAGTTGTGACATTTCCGTCGTTCCATTGCTGCCTGGCGCTGATGATCATATCCGCGTCCCGGCACCTCAGGTGGCTATTCCCGATTTCATTGATCTGGAATTCCCTCGTGATCGCATCGACCGTGCCGATCGGTGGACATTATGCGATCGATCTTCCATGCGGCGCGGTCGTGTGGCTGGTCGCAACCGGAACTGCTGTCGCCTTGATGTCATTGTCCTCGCGACGGGCGCAGGGATCATCTGGATTGCGAGCCGACGCTTCACACGACCGTCTCACGCACGGAATGTGCCAAATCATGACCAGAGCGCAAGTCAGCGAATCCTGACACCGGCCCTGTATGCCCGGTTCTGCGATTTCTCTTGATGGCGTATAGGCGTTCGTTCTGACACTAAAACGTACGGCCATTTGCGCCCCCACTAGATCACATGCGCTAAAGATATTTACTCTATCTAAAATTGTCTTATTCAGACTCATCTATTATAAGATGCCATAAGGTATCCTTTTGTGGCTTGAAGGTGCGCCGATCTGGCCAACAGCAAAGAGGGTGTAATGCGGGTCAAGATGATGAGGTTCCTGCGTGACGAATCGGGAGCCACTGCAATCGAGTACGGATTGATTGCCGCAGGAATTTCAATTGCGATCATCGCAGCAGTCAACGGTTTGGGCAGCAAGATCAACACCTCGTTCGTAGACATCAATTCCTCCATCAACTAGCTCTGCACAGTCTACACGTTGGCGTTCTCAGGAAGCCCGAACCAATGCGTTCGGGTTTCTTGCTTCAAAAACCGCAGCGCCGCGGAATACTGGCCTTTTAATGTCGTACAGTCTCATGGTGGACATCACCAATTTTCAAGTACCGGTCAGCCTGCTCGAGCATTTCACAAGTCGCGTGAGTTTAATATTTGTGGAGATAGAAGTATTTCCGCAGCCTAAGCGTCTGACGGAAGAGTTCCCTAGCCATTGGTGTTAGGATTGTGGCTGTCGAGTTCTACGTCTCCGATCATTCCCGTCGTGCCGCCCGCGCCCTGGAACGTTCCAGGCGCCGTATTCGCATCGCCGCTGCCGGCCATGCTCGATGGAGTCGATGCAACCGAAAGTGACAGACGGCGACTAACCGAACCGCAATTTCACCAAGCAGCTGTAGCCGAAAGCGCGTGCGGTTCGCGCAGACTTGGGCTCTATCAAAGCTCCCGCTGCTCCCCATCGTAACGCGAGCCGACAGCTCTTTTATCCTCGGGCAGCTCACGTTGTCGAGCGACGGGAGCGCCTCGCCAGATCTGGATTTAGGTGACTGTCAAATATACCCAGTTGTTTCGGGGCGCAGAACTGCACTGGCCGAGGGACTGCATCCTCGATCTCGCGAGCGACCCCTCTGGCGATCAGAGCGTCAGATTGAGCAGCTCGGCAGCCCCAGTTCTCGGTGCGGCGACTCTTGTTCTTGTCATCATTGGCGATCTGGCACCGCACTATCTCGTTCGGCGTTGGCTCCTCTTTTCGTCGGTCCCACGGCCGATTTGAGTCCCCACCACCTCACCGTCGTCGCGCCTCTCACTAAGAGCAAGGTCGAGGCACTGGAGAGAAAACTGCGCGCAATGGTCACCGGGGTCGGGCTCGTAGCCTATGATCCGCAAGATCTTAAGGCAGACCGCGACGATCAGCGTATCGCTCCTTGGAGAAGGCAATCTAGCGCGGCGCCGAGATCGCCTGCGGCGAACGCCTGGGATGCCTCCGGGCGGGGCTCGGCCGAGCGAAAAGAATCCTTCACTTTGCTCCGGCTAGAATTGGCCAGCGCCCTCGTCAGGAGGTCAATGACCCCGATGATCATTCCGAAAGCGTCGACATGGCCTAAGACCCAGAAACTCCTTGGATTGGAAGGGCTGCGCTTCCTCGCTACCGTCGCGGTGCTGCTGTGGCACTATCAGCACTTTGCCTTCGTCGGCGACGAGCCGGTCGGTCTCGTGAGGAGCGAGCTGCCGTTCTACCGCGTTCTGTTCCCGTTTTATGAGAAGGGCAAGAATGGGGTCGAGATATTCTGGTGCATCTCCGGTTTCATCTTCTTCTGGAAGTATAGCGCGGTCATCGCCGACCGCACGATCAGCGGATGGACCTTCTTCGTCTATCGGCTGGCGCGACTTTACCCGCTCCATCTCGCGACGTTGCCGTTGGTCATGATGCTCCAGCTGATGTATTTCGTTCAGCACAACTACTTCTTCGTCTTTCAGCAAAACGACATCCCTCAATTCGTCAAGCAGCTGTTCATGGCCAGCGACTGGCTTCCGCCGCACGGCGTCAGCTTCAACGCACCAATCTGGTCAGTCTCAATCGAGATCGTGGTCTATGCGGCGTTTTTCCTGTCGCTGCGCGTCGTGCGTCCGTCCCCGCTCTTCAATCTAGCGGTGATCGTGATCTCGATCGCGACCGGTACGCTGATGTCAAAATGCTTCGCTTTCTTCTACGCTGGCGGCCTTGCCGCGATGGCAAGACAGGCTGTCGCCGGGGCTCGGCATCGGCCGAAGTTGGAAGCCTTGGCTGCGTGTGCGAGCATCGCGATGCCCGCGGCATTTTGGATGTCCGGCATGGACCTTGAGGCGCTCACTGCACCGCTTCTGCTGATCTATACGCCGATCCTGTTGTTCTGCTGCTCGAAGCCCATAGTCTTGCCGCGGCGCCTGGAGACCCTGGTGGAGACAGCCGGCAATACAACCTATTCCTGCTATCTGCTGCACTTTCCAATTCAACTTGCGATCGCGCTTGCTTTTTCGTCGATGCAGCGGCCCATCCCCTACCTCGATCCTCTGTTCTCGGCGGCTTTCGTGCTGTCCACGCTCGTCACCGCGCGCCTCACCTATTGCTGGTTTGAAGCGCCTGCTCAGCGGCTAGTCCGGACCCTTCTGCTGCGAAGGCAAGAGACTCGGCAGGCGAGTCCGGTCCTGCTTCAATGAAGGCAATCATCATGAAAGCGGAGATCTCGATCTAGTGTGCCTTACCCAACGCCAGTGGCCAATTTGGAAAGTCACAGTGACCGCTTTATCAAGAGCGAACGGCTCGGAGCTGGAGTAAGGCGGCAACCAAATCGCAATTTGTATGCCGATTGATCAATAGGGCTGCTGTCGAAGCGGCAGCTATTGGCCAACGTGCGATTGTCGGACATAAACGACTATGCGTGTTGGCATCCTAGGGTTCATCTCGAACGCTTGTTTTCCCTTTGCGGCCCAAAGCTCACGTGCCCGTTTCGCCCTCACCGCTCTTAAGCTTGTCAACCATCCAAAGTAGCGCACCCAAGATCGCGGAACGGTCATCACCGGTCAGGTCCACGATACCGGATTTGACCACGAGGCCGCCGAGTTCGATGAGGTACCGGGTGCGCTTGCGGTGTTCGACCCGCCACGCGCGCATGTCACGTCGCGCTTTTGCGGCTTGATGCCGGTTGCGCGCCGCTCGGTTGCGTAGGAGCAACGTCAGCGTCGCGGTCAGTTGCTGGCGCAACTCGCCGCGACCGTCCTTGAAAGAACGCGACGCCGCGCTTGGACCATGCCTCCCTCTTTCCGGCCTCTTTCGTCTCGGCCAGCACGATCAGCGCGCCCGCGAGCTCGTCGGCGCTGAGCGCGTCAGCTCCCGTAGCGATAACGAGCTCGCCGAGCTGGCGTACCTTGCGGGTTTTCAGCTCGCGCGCCTTGTCGTCGAGTGCCTTCAGGTCAGCATCAAAGTTCCTGGGTTTGCGCATCGTCGTCTCCATGAGTGACAATGGAGAAATGATAGCTTGGCCACTGGCGCATTGCTGTAAGGTCATCAGGACGAGCTGAGACGGGATAGTCCCTCCCGAGATTTTTTCGAGGGAGGGCGCGCTTATACGTCGTGCCGACGTACGCTTCGCTGTGTAGATGCTCTGCTCGCGATGGCGATCTATCATCTTCACGTCAAGGTCATTGGCCGGAAGGCCGGAAGCAGTGCGGTGGCATCGGCGGCCTACCGTTCGGCCTCGCGGCTGCGTGACGAGCGGTTGGGCCGTGAGCAGGATTTTTCTGGCAAGCGCGGCGTCGTCCATTCCGAGGTGATACTGCCGGAGAATGCGCCGGAGGCGTGGGGAGACCGCGAACGGCTTTGGAATAATGTCGAAGCACACGAAATCCGCAAGGACGCGCAGCTGGCCCGAGAGGTCGAGGTCGCCCTTCCGCGAGAACTGACTGAGGCGCAGGGCATCGAACTGGCTCGGGACTTCGTTCGCGGCGAGTTCGTGGGTCTCGGCATGATCGCCGATCTCAATGTGCATTGGGACAGGGCCGAAGACGGCATGCCCAAACCTCATGCCCATGTGATGCTGACAATGCGCGCGGTCGACGAGAACGGGTTCGGCCAAAAGGTGCGGGACTGGAATCGTACCGAGATGGTCGAGCGCTGGCGGAGGCGCTGGGCCGAGCTTGCCAACGAGCGCTTGGCCGAGCTCGACATCGACGCGCGGATCGACCATCGCAGCCTGGAGGCCCAGGGCATTGCTCTGGAGCCGCAAAGCCAGATCGGCGCGCCGGCAAAGCGAATCGAGGTCCGAGACATTGCGGGCGAAGGGTTTGAGGCCGACCGGGCCGAGATGCACCGGGAGATCGCGCGAAATAATGGCGTGCGGATCATCACGGATCCCTCACTTGGGCTGGATGCCATCACCCAGCAGCAATCGACCTTCACGCGGCGCGACATGGCAAAGTTCGCGCACCGGCATAGCGACGGACTCGACCAGTTCAACGAGGTCATGGGCGCGATGCAGGGAGCGCCGAATCTGGTCGAACTCGGCAAGGACGCCCGCGGCGAGGATCGGTTCACCACCCGCGGAATGATCGAAGCGGAACAGCGGCTGCACCGGGCTGCTAAACGGATGGCGGAACAGGCGCGCCATCAGGTACCCGACGCGGATCGCCAGGCCGCTTTGGCGGGAGCGGAAGCGCGCGGTCTGGTCCTCTCGTCCGAGCAGGCCGACGCGGTTGCGCATGCTACGGACGGACGCGATCTCAGCGTCGTGGTCGGCCATGCCGGGACGGGAAAGAGCGCAATGTTGGGGGTGGCGCGCGAGGCCTGGGAAGCGGCGGGCTTCGAGGTCCGGGGTGTTGCGCTGTCCGGTATTGCCGCCGAAAACCTCGAAGGCGGATCGGGCATTGCGTCGCGCACGATCGCCAGCCTGGAGCATGGCTGGAAACAAGGCCGTGATCTGCTCAGATCCAGTGATGTGCTGGTGATCGACGAGGCGGGGATGGTCGGCACGCGCCAGCTCGAGCGCGTGCTGTCGCATGCGGCCGAGGCTGGCGCAAAGGTGGTGCTGGTCGGCGATCCGCAGCAGCTGCAGGCCATCGAAGCGGGCGCGGCGTTCCGCTCCATCCATGAGCGTTACGGCGGCGCGGAGATCGGTGAAGTGCGCCGTCAGCAGGAAGACTGGCAGCGGGACGCCACACGCGATCTGGCAGCCGGCAAAGTGGGCCATGCGCTCGAAGCCTACCGCGCTCACGGCATGGTGCATGAGGCGCTGACCCGCGAGCAGGCGCGCAGCGATCTGATCGAGCGCTGGGACCGCGACCGGCAGGCGTCACCGGACCGGAGCCGGATTATCCTCACCCACACCAATGACGAGGTCCGCATCCTGAACGAGGAAGCGCGCGAACGGATGCGAGCCGCGGGCGATCTGGGCAATGAGGTGGGGGTGACGGTCGAGCGAGGTGCGAGAACCTTCGCCAGCGGGGATCGCGTCATGTTTCTGCAGAACGAGCGCGGCCTTGGCGTCAAGAACGGCACGCTCGGGACCGTTGAACAGGTCAGCGCGCAGGGCATGACGGTACAGGTCGACGATGGCCGATCTGTGCGCTTTGACCTCAAGGATTACAACCGCATCGACCATGGATATGCCGCGACGATCCACAAGGCGCAGGGCATGACGGTTGACCGCGTCCATGTGCTGGCGACGCCGGGCATGGACGCCCACAGCAGCTATGTCGCGCTGTCTCGGCACCGCGACGGGGTAGGCCTGCACTATGGCCGCGATGATTTTGCGGGTCAGGACCGGCTCACCCGTGCCCTGTCACGCGTTCGCGCCAAGGATATGGCCTCGGACTACGAGGCTGCCGATCCAGTACAGAATTACGCCGAACGGCGCGGGATCACCTTCCGCAAGCGCGTGGTCGAGATCGTGCGCAAGATTGTGCCCGAGAAGCTGCGCGACATGTTGGACGGCCTGCGGTCTCCGGCTGATGTGCCCAGACTGGATGGCGGACAGAGGCCGGAACGGGCGACGCCGGAAAGGGAAAGCAACGATCCCGCAGCCGACCGGCGTGGAGCCGAAGTGCCGGCCAGGAACGTGACGCAAGATCCCGAAGTGGAAGCGCGTCGCGTCCGGACCCGTGCTCTCGTGCGCCACGCCCGCGCGGTGGACGCGATCTTCGAGGCGCAGAAGACGGACGACAGGACCAGTCCCGAGCAGGTGAAAGAGCTGCAGAAGGCCCGCCAAGCCTTCAATGCGGTGCGCCCGTTTGGCTCGCACGATGCCGAAGCCGCCTACAAGAAGAACCCGGAGCTCGCCCGCGAAGCGGCGGACGGCCGGGTCAATCGCGCCATCCGCGCGCTCCAGCTCGAAACCGAACTCCGCAGCGATCCGGGCCGCCGCGCCGATCACTTCGTTGAGCGATGGCGGGAGCTCGACCAGACCAGCAGGCGCCTATATCAGGCGGGCGACTTGTCCGGCTACAAGGCCACGCGCTCGGCGATGGGCGACATGGCGAAGAGCCTCCAGCGCGACCCGCAACTGGAATCCATCCTTGCCGGCCGCAAGAACGATCTCGGCATTGCATTCGAATCGGGCCGCCGACTCGGCCAGGATCTGGCCTTCGTCCATGGCATCGATCTCGGCAGAGGCCGAGGCCTTGGAATTTGACCCATCCCGTTTGCCGCCGGCTCTACGCCACAGCTGGCAACGCGCGAACTCCTATTGTCCGCCTGCACCTGTTTGGCCTCTGGTCTCGCCGGACGTCAGGAGCAACCAGCGAGGGGCATCACGGCCATGCGCGAGCCAGACCGTATCATCAGGTTGAAAACCGTCCTTGCCAGGACCGGGCTGTCCCGATCCACCATCTACCGCAAGATCGCCGAAGGTACGTTCCCTACCCCACTCAAGATCAGCAGCAACGGAACTGGTTGGCATGAATCCGACATCAACCGGTGGATCGCAGATCCCGTAAGATGGCGTCCGCGGCGCGACCTCGATGAAATCTTGTAAGCTCTATGGCACAACGATCAGGGACGACGTTTCTGGAGGCGCTCTCCTGAACTATCCGACCCCATCCTTTTCTACGCCACGGCATCCCGCTTCAGGGACGGTCCCGCGAGATGCAGACGACGAGTTCGGACCAAGCTACATTGCAAATGCGCTTACGGCAGAGCGCGATGTCAACCGAAGGCGTTCCATGAGCCGGCGCTCCGCTCGATTTACCCAAGGCGAAGTGGCACGAGCGATCCGCGCTGCAAAAGCGGCCGGTGCTTCATCCATACGAATTAAGCCGGACGGCACGATCATCGTCGACCTGGTCAAATACAAGGAAGAGCGGGGCATCGATGAGACGGTTGAGCCCGAAGAGCATTTCGTGCTTTGATTCGCTTCATGCCCCGTCCTCGCAGGCCCTACCTTCACAAGGAAATCAACCGTCATGGCAGGACGGTCTGGTACGTTCGCAACAAGGACGTAGGCGGCAAACGCACTCGCATTCGCGGCGAGTACGGGTCCATAGAATTCAACCGCAACTACGACATCGCTGTAGCCGACATGTTCAATCGGCCACGCCTCGCAATCGATCCAAGCGAAGCCAGGGCGAAGGTCTTTGATGGTAGCCTCAAATGGCTATGGGAAGAATACAAGGCAAAAGCGCCTGATTGGCGCGAGATGAAGGCGAGCACTCACAAGCAGCGCAACAGCCTCATGATTCATGTTCTGGAGGCCAACGGCAACAAACGAGCCGCCGCCATCCAGAAGCAGCACATCCTGGACGGGCTTGGACGTCGCGCTCAGAACCCCTCCGCGGCCCGGCACTTTCTCACCACCATGAGGCGGATGTTCACCTGGGCGGTCGCGCAAAAGATCCTTGCGGCAGATCCAACCGAAGGGATCAAGACACCCAAGCCAGCGAAAACCGAAGGCTTTGTCACCTGGTCTGATGCCGACGTTCGGCGTTACTACAAGCGCTGGCCGCTCGGCACGCGAGAGCGCGTCATGATAGACGTCTACCTCTTCACCGGCTTTCGGCGGGGTGACGCAGCATCGTTCGGCCCTGCCGATGTGACCGAACAGGTGCAAGAGCGGATTGGGCCTGACGGAAAAATCGAGCAGATCTTCGTGCCGATCATCACGAAGCGCCTGGAAAAGGGGAGCGAGACCATTGAGGTCACCTTCCCGATGCTCGATGTCCTGCGCCGGACGTTGGAGGCAGGTCCGATCGGAACCGAGACCTACATCGCGACCCGGCAGGGCAAGCCGATGACCAAGGAGAGCTTAGGCAACGTGTTCAAGGAGAAGTGCGTCGCAGCTGGGTTGGCGAACCGATCAGCGCACGGCCTTCGCAAGGCGGCTGCAACCGTCGCCGCCGAAAACGGAGCAACGGAAGCCGAGCTGGATGCGATCTTCGGTTGGACCGATCGTCGGATGGCAAGCCATTACACGCGGAACGCCAATCGCAAGAAATTGGCGTATGGCGGCGTCGCCAAGCTCGAGCGAATGATCGGCTCCGTGGATCATAGAGCGAACGTCTATTCCCTCACCGACAAGCTAGGTGCGGGAAATCGAACAAAAAGCTCAATGAATTCAGCCGACGTCCGGAGGGGTGGTGGGCACGACAGGGATCGAACCTGTGACCCCTACCATGTCAAGGTAGTGCTCTCCCGCTGAGCTACGTGCCCTAATCCAATATCCGTTCGGGTGGGCGTCCCTATATCGGCTCCCACGCAGGCAGGCAAGGACGCAAAATGCCGAAATTGGGAATAATCCGCCAGTTCCGGAGGTCTGTCCCTGGCGGCTCAGGCCGCCAGCATCTTGTTGACCTCGCTGACGAGTTCGCGCAGGTGCACCGGCTTGGACAGCACCTTGGCATTCTTGGGCGCCTCCGAATCGGAGTTCAAGGCGACCGCGGCGAAGCCGGTGATGAACATGATCTTGATGTCCGGGTCGAGCTCGGAGGCGCGGCGCGCCAGCTCGATGCCGTCCATCTCCGGCATCACGATGTCGGTCAAGAGCATCTCGAACGGCTCCTCGCGCAGCCGCTGGTAAGCCGACATGCCGTTGTCGTGGGGCGAGACCTGGAACCCGGCATTTTCCAATGCCTTGACCAGGAAGCGGCGCATGTCGTTGTCGTCTTCGGCGAGCAGGATTTTGTGCATGGCGAGGGGTTGTCTGGTCCGGGTGAGAGGCGGAGCGTTGCCGCCACTAAGCCTGACGGGCGGTAAATTTCGGGTGAAAGATTGCGCCTTTTGATCCGACATCGGCAAGGCATTTTGAGGGCTGAAGGTGCGGTCTTCGACCGAAGCAGCACGCCAGCTCAGAGTTGTTCCAAACGCGAGATGAACTTTTTCATTGCTTTTCGCTTGGCAGACCGGCTCGGATTATCGAAGATGCGCGTTGGCAAGAGCAGTGCCTGCGTTGTCCAGAACGAATCGGCCGGAGGATACCGGCGCATCAACGGACGTGACATCGACGCACGTGACCAAGGGGACGGCGCCCAGAGATGACGGACTTTGATGGCGAATTGCCGCCGTTCGAGATCATGGAGCCGACCGAATGGCGCGCGCCCATCATCTTCAATTCCCCTCACTCCGGATCGGCCTACCCCGACGATTTCCTGAGGGCGTCGCGAATCGATCTGCCGGCGCTGCGGCGCTCCGAAGATTCGTTCATGGACGAATTGATCGCCGATCTCCTGTTGCGCGGCTTTCCGGTCGTTCGCGTGCATTTCCCGCGCTGCTATGTCGACGTCAATCGCGAGCCCTATGAGCTCGATCCGCGGATGTTCGCCGGGCGGCTGCCGAGCTTTGCCAACACCCGCTCGATGCGGGTGGCCGGCGGCCTCGGCACGATCCCGCGCGTGGTCGGCGACGGCCAGGAGATCTATCGCGACCGGCTGAGCGTCGACGAGGCGCTGCACCGGATCGAGACGCTGTACAAGCCGTATCACCGCGCGCTGCGCCGGCTGATCAACCGCGTGCACCAGCAGTTCGGCACCGTGGTGCTGGTCGACTGTCATTCGATGCCGTCGGTCGGCGTCTCGCGCGACGAGCCGCGCCGGCCCGACATGGTGATCGGCGACCGCTACGGCACGAGCTGCGCGTCGCTGCTGCCGGACCTGGTCGAGGACGTGCTCGGCCGGCTCGGCTATTCGGTCGGCCGCAACAAGCCCTATGCCGGCGGCTTCATCACCGAGCATTACGGCAATCCGGCCACGGGCTTGCATGCGATCCAGATCGAGCTCAACCGCGCGATCTACATGGACGAGCGCCGCAGGGAGCGCGGACCGCGCTTCGCCCAGGTCGCCTCCGATCTCGCCGTGCTCGCCGAGGTGCTGGCGACGGTGCCGCTCGGCGACCTCGGGCCGTTCCAGGCGGCGGCGGAATAGAGGACTGCGCGTTCGGTCCGAGCGATTTCGGCCGGTGGCGTCGGCGCAAAAAAAAGGGCCGCTTGAATGACAAGCGGCCCAAGTCTAGGGAGGAAACGCCCAAGGAGGGCAGCGATAACGCGAAGCGCTACCGCACCGCAACAATATGCAATCGCGCTGCACAAAGCGCAAGAGTTTTTCCGCCTTTCTCCATGCAAAAAAACATAGGCCGGGTTGCGTTCAGCGCGAAACAGCTTTTCTTTTCATCATAGAAGTCAATGGCTTGATTGGAGATTCCAAACGATCGGAGAGGGACGCCGGTTTCGCTTTCAGTTTCACATCAGGGGCCCACGACGGCTCAACCGCGCCCGGCCAGCGCGGCCGGACACCAAACGGTATCCATGATGCCACGCTGGTGTTCCATATCCGGATGCGCCCCCGACCGCTTTGAGCTAGGCATAACCGGCTTATTGCCACCCGATTCCCTCACCCAAGGACGCGTTGTGACGGTCATTGATTTCTCCGCCTTCATCGGTCGTCTGGCGACCGCGTCGGGCGAAACCATCCTGCCGTTCTTCCGGACCTCGCTGCTGGTCGACAACAAGAGCAGCCGGCACGATTTCGATCCGGTGACCGAGGCCGACCGGGCCGCCGAGGCCGTGATGCGCCGCCTGATCAAGGCGAACTTTCCTCAGCACGGCATCGTCGGCGAGGAGTTCGGCAATGAGCGCGAGGACGCCGACTACGTCTGGGTGCTCGATCCGATCGACGGCACCAAATCCTTCATTGCCGGTTTCCCGACCTGGGGCACGCTGATCGCGTTGCTGCACAAGGGCACGCCGGTGTTCGGCATGATGCACCAGCCTTTCATCGGCGAGCGCTTTGCCGGCGACAACGGCTCCGCCAATTACAAGAACGGCGGCGGCGAGCGCCGGCTCTCGGTCCGGCGCTGCGAGCGTCTCGGGGATGCGGTGTGCTATACGACGAGCCCGCTGCTGATGAACGAGGCTGATCGCGCCACCTTTGGCCGGGTCGAGGCCGAGACGCGGCTGTCGCGCTATGGCGGTGACTGCTACTCCTATTGCATGCTGGCCGCCGGCCATCTCGATCTCGTCATCGAGACCGAGCTCAAGCCCTATGACATCGCCGCCCTGATCCCGATCATCAACGGCGCCGGTGGCATCGTCACCGACTGGGAAGGCGGCCCGGCGCAGAACGGCGGCCGGATCGTCGCCGCCGGCGACAAGCGCGTCCACGAAGCGGCGCTGAAGCGGCTGGCAGCGGGCTGAGCCCGCCTCCACCGGCTTGGCTCCCCGCCTCTCGCGCGGAACGGAGACATCCGGCCGGTCGTCGGGCGCCTCACGCGGCGGCCTGGCGCAAATGCTCGACGAGCAGTTTCGCCGGACGCGGCAGCGCCTTGAAGCTGCGGGCGCAGATCACGAGCCGCCGATCGGCCCAGGCATCGCGCAGCGCGACGAGGCCGATCGGCATCGACCGCGCGCAACGTCGCGCCGCCGCTTCCGGCACGACGGCAATGCCGATCCCGGCCGCCACCATCTGGCAGATCGCGTCGAAATCGCGCAGCCTGGCCCGCACGTGCTGGCGGATGCCGAGCCGCGCGGCGTGCCGGCCGATATGGACGTTGAGCGCCGTCCCCTGCGTGAGGCCGATGAAATCCTCCCCCGCGGTCTCGCTGAAGTCGATCTGTCGGCGCGCTGCGAACGGGCTGCGCCGTCCGGCCACCAGAATCAGCCGGTCCTTGCCGAAAGCGAAGCGCTCGATCGTCTCGGGCAGCGCGTGCTCCGCCGCAAAACCGAGATCCGCTCTGCCGGACACGATCGCCTCGGCGATCTCGGTGCTCTCGCGCTCCTCGACATCGACGTTGATGTCGGGATGCTCGCGCAGGAAGGCCGCCAGCGCCTTCGGCAGATGCTCGGCGAGGCCGACCGTGTTGGCGAGCAGCTGCACGTTGGCGCGACGGCCGGATGCGAAGCCCGAGAGCTCGCCCTGCATGGCCTCGACATTGGCCATGATGATGCGGGCGTGATCGAGCAGGCTCTCGCCCGCCGCGGTCAGCTCCACGCCGCGCCGGCCGCGCTTGAACAGCTCGACGCCAAACGCGTCCTCCAGGCCCTTGATCCGCGCGCTCGCCGAGGCCAGCGCCAGATGCGCCCGGTCGGCGCCGCCAGTGATGCTGCGGGCCTCGGCCACGACAATGAACAGCCTGAGATCGACCAGATCGAAACGCATGGTCATTCTGCCTCAGTCTTGGACGAAGGCTTGCTCCGTAACCTCCACATTGTGTCGTCGGCGCAGTCTGGTCAATGTGCCGACCATGATCGACCCTATCCTCATCTTCATCGCCTTCGCGCTCACTTTGGCCGGCTTCGTCAAGGGCGCGCTCGGCCTCGGCCTGCCGACCATCTCGGTCGGACTGCTCGCGGTCGCCATGCCGCCGGGCCGGGCGCTCGCCATCGTCATCGTACCGGCCGTGATCACCAACATCTGGCAGACCTTCGCCGGCCCCTATCTGCGCGATATCGCCAGGCGCCTATGGCCGCTGATGCTGGGGACCGCGATCGGCATCTGCCTCAACGCCGGCGCGCTCAGCCATGCCTCGACCCGCTGGGGCAACGTCGCGCTCGGCGTCTTGCTGATGCTCTATGCCCTGCTCGGTCTCACCAAGCTCGCCTTCAAGGTCGCGCCCCCGCACGAGAAATGGGTCGGCGGCATCGTCGGCCTCGTCACCGGGCTGATCTCGGCCGCCACCGGCGTGCAGGTCGTACCTTCTGTGCCGTACATGCAGGCGATCGGGCTCGAGAAGGACGAGTTGGTCCAGGCCCTCGGCGTGTTCTTCACGGTCGCCACCGTCACGCTGGCCTTCAACTTGACGAGCTCCGGTCTGCTCAGCCCGGCCACCGCCCTGCCCGGCGCGGTCGCGATGGCCTGCGCCTTTGTCGGCATGTTCGCGGGCCAAGCGGCGCGATCCCGACTGCCGGCCGAGGCGTTCCGCCGTGTGTTCCTGATCGCCATGATCCTGCTCGGCCTGTATCTCGCCGGCACGGCGGTCGTCGAGCTGCTCCGGTAAGTCAGCGCGCCTCGAGCATCGCGATCCGGACGCCGAGATAGATCAGCAGCCCGCCGATCGTGCGGTTGAGCCAGAGCAGCGCGGCGGACGAGTCGCGCACGCGGCGCGCTGCACGGGCCGCGACGACGGCGACGCCGAGACACCAGATCGTGCTGTTGACGATGAAGATCGTGCCGAGCAGCAGGAAGGCGATCGCCTTGTGCGGCGCCTCGGCTGCGACGAATTGCGGCAGGAAGGCGAGGAAGAACATCGCGACCTTCGGATTGAGGATGTTGGTGAGCGCGCCCTGCCAGAACGCTTGGCGCAGCGTCACCACCGGCATCGACGTCGCATCACTGGCCCTGGCGGCGTCCGGCCGCCGCGCCAGAAGCTGCGTGATGCCGAGATAGACCAGATAGGCCGCACCGGCCCATTTCACCGTCGCGAAGGCCGTCGCGGAGGCCGTGAGCAGCGCCGACAGCCCGATCGCACTTCCGAACACGTGAACCAGGCAGCCCGTGCTGATGCCGAAGGCGGCAGCGGCCCCGCCGCGCCAGCCCATCTGCGCGCTGCGGCCAACGATGTAGGCGGTGTCGGGACCCGGCGTGATGTTGAGCAGCAGCCCGGAGACGAGAAACAAAGGCAGATCGTGAATGCCGAGCATGATTGAACATTTCCTAACAATAACGGTCTAACCATACCTGGCCTCGGCATTGCCGTCTCGCGCCGCAGAGGCCGGCGCGGGGCCGCATGGCGAGGTGCCGCGATGGGTTCTGGAAAAGCGTTGGATTTGGCCGCCTCGGCCGTGGTATGCGCGAGGCGGGAGCACGATGTGATGGAAAGACGCCTCGCTGCCATCCTTTGCGCCGACGTCGCCGGCTATTCACGCATGATGGGGATTGACGAGGACGGCACGCACGCCGCCTTCAAGGCTCATCGCGGCGCCATCCATCCGATCATCCTCAACCACGCCGGCCGCATCGTCAAACACACCGGCGACGGCTTTCTGCTGGAATTCGCCAACGCCGCCAGCGCCATCCAGTTCGGGATCGAGATGCAGTCCCTGATGGCGGAGCGCAACGCCGATCTGCCGTCCGACCGCAACATGCGCTTCCGGCTGGGAATCCATCAGGGTGAGTTTACGGTCGATGACGGCGAGGCCTTCGGCGACGGCATCAATGTCGCCGTCAATCTGGAATCGATCGCCGTCCCGGGCGGTGTTGCCGTCTCGGCCAAGGCTTATGAGGAGGCCGGCCTGCAACTCCCCGTCAAGCTGACCAGCGCCGGAAGCTTTCAGTTCAAGAACCTGCGGGAGCCGGTGCAGGCGTGGACATGGGAGCCGGGTAGCGAGGCGGCGATCCGGGCCGGGACGAGCGTCACCGGCCTGCCGCCGCAATATCGCACCGCGATCGTCGGCGTGCTGCCATTCGTCAACCTCTCCGACGACGCCGACGCCTATCTCGCCGACGGGCTCGCGGACGACCTGATCCATGCGCTGTCGCTGCAATCGTTCTTTCGTGTCCTGAGCCGCACCTCGACGTTTCGCTTCAGGGACCGCGGCCTCAATCCCCGCCTGGTCGCACGCGAGATCGATGCGACCTACCTGATTCAGGGAACGGTGCGGCGCTCTCGTCACAAGCTCCGCGTGACGGCGGAGCTGATCGCGCCCGAGACCGGCGCTCAATTGTGGACCGGTCGCTATGACGGCGATGTCGGTGATCTCTTCGCGATGCAGGACGAGATCACCACCAGCCTATGCGCGGCGCTGATGCCGGAGATCTATCGTGTCGAAGCCTCGATTCCAGTCCGCGCGCCGGCGACCGACCCGACCGGATGGGACCGCTTCCTGCGCGGTCTGTCGCACTACTACCGACCGACCAAGGCCGACTACGAGATCTCCATCTCGCTGTTTCGGCAAGCCATTGCGCTTGATCCCACGCTCGGTCTCGCGCACGCTTATCTCGCGACCATTCTGATGCAGGGCATCAATTTCGGCTGGATCAAGGGCTCGCGCGAGCTCTGGCAGGAGGCGAAGAATCTGGCCTTGGACAGCGTGCGGCTCGACGGGCGCTCCTCGTTCGCCTATGCGATCCTGGCCTTCGTGCAGGCCATGCAGGGCGACCATGACGACGGCATGAAGGCGGCGCGCAAGGCGACCGAGCTCAATGCCTACGACATGGGCGCACGCGGCGTGCTCGGGCTCTGCCATATGGTCAACGGCGAGCACCAGCAGGCGATCGATCTGTTCTCGATCGCGGCCCAGCGCGGCAACAGCGATCCGCGCTACCAATGGCCGGCGCTGAATGCCTACAGCCACTACCTGCTCGGCCGCTATGAGGCGGCGTTGTCCTGGGCCCGCGAGGAGCTGTTTCTCTACCCGAACCATCTGCAGGCGCTGACGATCCGCGCGGCGACCCTGGCGCAGCTTGGTGCGATCGACCAGGCGGGCGACGCCGTCGACGTGCTGTACGCGCAATACCCCTGGCTCACGCTCGACCGCCACATCAAGAACATCCGATGGAAACGCCGGGACGACATCGACCACTACCGCGACGGACTGATCAAGGCCGGGCTGACCTGAGCCAATCGGGTCCAATGTCGCCGGCCCGCCACATGGCCTACACATTGCTTCCGCAAATTGATTGGATTCGACCGCTGTTGCCGTGGTATCGCCCTGAGTAGGAGCAAAGACGGAATGGAGAGACGGCTGGCCGCGATTGTCTGTGCCGATGTGGTCGGTTACTCGCGGATGATGGGCGCCGACGAGGCGGGAACCCATGCCGCGTTCAAGGCCCATCGCGGCGCCATCCACCCGATCATCCTCAATCACGGCGGCCGCATCGTGAAATACACAGGGGACGGGTTTCTCCTGGAATTTCCGAGCGTCGTCGGCGCCATCGCGGCCTCCGTCGAGGTGCAGAAGCTGATGGCCGAGCGCAATGCTCATTTGCCGGCCGACCGGGTGATGCAGTTTCGCCTCGGCCTCAACATGGGCGACGTCATCTTCGATGAGGACGAGGTGTTCGGCGACGGCGTCAACACCGCGGTGCGGCTTGAAGCCGCAGCACCGCCCGGCGGAATTGCCGTCTCCCACAAGGCCTACCAGGAAGCCAGCAAGCACCTCACGGTCACCTTCGTCGACCGCGGGCCGTTCCGCTTCAAGAACATCGAAGACACCATCAACGTCTGGACCTGGGATCCGTCCTCGCCGGAGAAGAGCCGCGAGCAGCGGTCCGCCACGACCCTGCCGGCGCAATACCGCACCGCCATCGTCGGCGTGCTGCCATTCGCCAATCTCAGCGGCGAGACCGACGAATACTTCTCGGACGGCCTGGCCGAAGACCTCATCCATGCGCTGTCGCTGCAGTCGTTCTTCCGGGTGCTCAGCCGCAACTCCACCTTCGCCTTCAAGCATGCCGGCATGAGTGCCCGCCTGATCGCGCGCGAGATCGATGCGACCTATCTCATCCAGGGCTCGGTGCGGCGCTCCGGCGACAAGATCAGGGTTACCGCCGAGCTGGTCGCGCCGGAGAACGGCGAGCAGCTGTGGGCCGGCCGCTACGACCGCGACATCGGCGACCTGTTTGCAGTGCAGGATGACATCACCGCCAACCTCTGCACCGCGCTGATCCCCGAGATCTATCGCGCGGAGGCGGCGGTGCCGGTGCGGTCCAAGACCACGGACCTCACGGCGTGGGATCGCTTCCTGCGCGGGCTGTCGCACTACTACCAGCCGACCAAGGCCGACTACGAGAGCTCGATCGCGCTGTTCCGCGAGGCGATCAGGATCGACCCAGGTCTTGCGATCGCCCACACCTATCTCGGCACCATCCTGCTGCAGGGCATCCATTTCGGCTGGATCAGGAACTCACGGGAGCTGTGGGACGAGGCAATGGCGCTGGCCGAGGCCGGCGTCCGGCTAGATTCCCGCTCGTCCTTCTCCTATTCGCTGCTGGCCTATGTCCATGCCATGCAGGGCCGGGTCGAGGCCGGGATGGAGGCGGCGCGCAAGTCGCTGCAGCTCAATCCCTATGACATGGGCGCGCGCGGCGTGCTCGGCGTCTGCCATCTCGTCGCCGGCGAGCACCGCCAGGCGATCGAGCTGTTCTCGGTGGCGGCCCAGCGCGGCAACAGCGATCCGCGCTATCAATGGTCGGTGCTGAGCGCGTTCAGCCATTACATGCTCGGCCAGTACGACGCCTCGCTGTCCTGGGCGCGAGAGTCGCACTATCAGAACCCGAACCATCTGCAGTGCCTCGCCATCCGCGCCGCCGCGCTGGCGCAGCTCGGACGCTCGGTCGAAGCCGGCGAGGCCGTCGCGGCACTTTTGAGCCAGCATCCGTGGATGACGATCGAGCGCCTCCTGAGCAACATCCGCTGGCGCAATCCCGCCGACATCGCGCACTATCGCGACGGCCTCACCAAGGCCGGCATCCCGTTGACCAAGCTCACCCTGGTGGACACCAAGGCCAAGTTCGCGGGCGAATAGCGCGATCGCGACTTGAGGTTGACACTTGGGCGGGTTGCGCCAATCATTCACGATTGCATTGTAGCGTTCAGACGGCGGCCGATCCGCCCGTTCCTCGGCGCAATTCGGCGTCGTCCTCGTTTGTTTGCGTGATTTCGTTTTCATCACTCAGGTGCTTTCCAAGGATGTTCTTCGATGCAAGAAGACAGCGCCCGCGCCCGTGACGCCCTGCCCGGACAGCTTCCGGTCTCGTCCGACAACCCGTGTCCCTTCCTGCGCGCGCTCGTCGCCGGCGGCTTCGTCGACGGCCACAGCGTCCCCTTGAAGACCATCGGCGACCGGGTCGAGGCGGCGAGCGGCGAGACCGGCTTCAAGAAGCGGCTCGTCGGCATCGAGACCTTTGGCGTTGCGCTGATCGCGAACGGCCTGTCGCCGCTGCGGCTGCTGAAGAGCCTGTGGTCCGGCGCCGATCTCGACCAGTTGCGCAACGGCCCGCTCGACAAACATGGCGGCGGATCGCGCATTCTCGACGCCGAGGCCAAGGTTCATCCCGAGGAGATCGACCGGTTCGCGAGCTTCGGCAGCGACTATCCCGATCCCAACGGGGGCACCGAGCGCGGCCTCAACGAGGCGCAGATCCAGACTTTCATGAAGGCCAATCTGACGCGCGACGGCGACCGAGCGCGCTGGTACTTCCCCATTCTGATGCAGGGCGAATGGCCGGTGCTGCTCAACATCCTCGGCAAGGGCGAGGGCGACGGCCGCTATCTCTCCGTTGCCGAGGTCCGCACGCTGTTCGTCGACCGCCGCCTGCCGCAGCGTATCGCCGCGCGGCTGATGGCCAAGCCCAAGCCCGCGAACATCGTCTGGCGTATCGGCAAGGCGCTCGTCGGCACGACAGTGCTGGCCGGCGCCGCCGTGTTGCTCGCCTGGGTGGCCGCGCCCGACGCCGTCAGCGACAAGCTCGGCAAGGTTCTGCCGAAGAAGGTCGCGGCGTTGATCCCGCCCGCTTTGCCCGAGACCGAGCCGACCAGGGCGGCCTATTGGCTCGATCAGGGCTGGACCACGCAGGACCGGCACTGGTTTCACCACGTGACGCAGGGCACCGCGACCTTCCCGATTCCCTACGCCTGGTTCATGGCGATGGAGCAGCCTTATCTGGCGCCGTTCGGCACGCCCGGCCTGATCTCCGACAGCGCCTATCTCGAACGTTTCGGCTTCATCCCGAGCCCGAAGAGCGTCGACGGCGACCCAAGCGTCCTCCGGCCGTTCGGCTACGCCGCGACGGCTGCCAAGACCGAGCCCGCAGCGCCACTGCCCGCCGGCCTCAAGCCGACCCCGGCCGGCAACGAAGGCGGCCTGCCGGTCGGCTTTGCCCGGCTCACCGGCGCGACCGATCCCGCCACCGGCGCCGCGCAGTCCGACAAGATCGGCCTGACCTGCGCGGCCTGTCACTCCGGCAGCATCCACTACAAGGGTGTGAGCGTACGCTTCGACGGCGGCCCCGGCATGGTCGACCTGCGCAAGCTTGAAGAGGCCATGGGCTTTGCGATGATATTCACGCAATACGTGCCCGGCCGCTTCACGCGCTTTGCCGATCGCGTGCTCGGACCGAATGCGTCCGACGCCGATCGCGCGAGCCTGAAGAAGGGCCTGAAGGCCGCGATCGATTTCGCGCTCAACATGCAGGCCAACAACTACAAGACCACGATCGAAGCCAAGGGCCAGACCGAGACGGAGGAAGGCTTCGGCCGGCTCGACGCGCTGAACCGCATCGGCAACCAGGTATTCTACCTCGACATGGCCTCGAGCGGTCTGCCCAACATGCTCGACAACCAGGAGGCCATCGACGCGCCGGTGTCCTACCCTCCGATCTGGACCGTGCCGTGGTTCTCCTGGGCGCAATATGACGGATCGATCGCGCAGCCCCTGATCCGCAATGCCGGCGAGGCGCTCGGCGTCTCCGCACAGATCAACTTCTCACCGAAGACCGCGAGCGACAGACTGTGGCGCTCGTCGATGGCGATCGATAACCTGCTCTACATCGAGAACATGCTGCGCGGTCCCGATCCGTTCGCGACCACGACGCCCGCGTTCGGCGGGCTGACCTCGCCGAAATGGCCGGAGAAGCTGTTCGCCGGCGACGACGCCTGGAAGATCGATCCGGCCCGCGTCGAACGCGGCCGTAAGCTCTATGCGGCTGTCTGTGTCGAGTGCCATCTCGGCCCGGTCGCCGACACCGTGTTCGACAAGACCTATCCGGACAAGAGCTTCTGGAAGATCAAGCCGGCCGATGACTGGGAGAGCAAGGGCTGGAACGCCAAGGGCCCGATCCTCGACCTCGTGCAGAAGCCCGTCGAGGCGATGCAGACCGACCCCGGACAGGCGAGCATTCTCGCCAACCGCAAGGTCAACGTGGCAGGCTTCCTCGAGGTCGATCCGGCCAAGGACCTGAAGGGCTGCAACCTGCCGCAGGGCTCGACCACGGAGATGCCCTATGCGCTGGCGCTGATGGCCGTCGTGCAGAAGGCCAGCGACAAATGGATGGAGGACCGCAAGATCTCCGAGGCGGAGCGGGCCGCATTGTGGGGCGATCGCAGGAACTGCCCCAACCCGGCCGGCAAGAGCTATCGCGCCCGCCCGCTCAACGGCGTGTGGGCGACCGCACCCTATCTGCACAACGGCTCGGTGCCGTCGCTGTACTGGCTGCTGACGCCGGCTGCCGAGCGGCCGACATCGTTCTGCCAGGGCGCGCGCGACTATGACCCGAAGCCGGTCGGCTTCGCCGTGCCGAAGGGCGGCGAGAGCACGTGCAAGGTCGGACAGACGCTGTTCGTGACCAGCGATTCCAGCGGCAAGCCGATCAAGGGCAACAGCACGCTCGGCCATTCCTTCGAAGGGCCGACGAAGCCCAACAAGGACTATCCGAACGGCATCATCGGCGGTGCCTTCTCGGAGGACGAGCGCTGGGACCTGATCGAGTACCTGAAGACGCTGTGAGGTCACGCGACGGTGCGGCCTGCTGATCATGGGGCGCACCGCCGGCTTCACGCCGCGGTCCAGACGCCCGGACGCACGCAACGCCGGATCGCTCCCTGCTCTCCGAGGGAATGCAGGATCACCCAGCCGTTGACGACGAGATCGCGCACGCCCTGGTGACGCTGCAGGACCTCGTCCATGGCGCTCTCCGGCGCGGCGATGAAGACGTTGAGCCTGATGGGTTCGTGGATGAAGCGCGTGCCGTCATGCACCGACTGCCAGGGCAGCCCGACACGCAAGTCGCCGGCGTTGCCCTCGAGCACGCCGAGCTGGCCGACGATGTTGTGCAACACCTTGTTGCCGCTGCCGAAGGCAGCGTTGTTCACGGTCGAGCCGTAATATTGCAGGTTGATCCAGCTCGCGACCACCATCGGCGCCGTCATGATCAGCTCGAGGGTGCGATAGCCGTCGTCACGGGCGGCCTCGTAGGAGTGCAGGAAGGCGCGGCCGCCGAGGTCGAGGCCGCGGGTGAAGGCGCGCGGCGCGGCGATGAAGGCGGCGTTGCCGGCGAGCCCCCATTCGGGCCGCACCTGCGACCAGTCGCGGCTCCGGGCGATCACCGCGTCATCGATGTCGGATACGTCCTTGATGCCGAGCAGCGCGCTGCGCTCCTGCCGCGCCAGCCGTGCAGCGTCCGCGAGCCGTGCCTTCAGCCGGGACAGATCCGGCGCGAGCACGGCCGGAACGTCGTCCTCGTCGAACAAGGTCACGGCATCGGTCGTGGTGTCGTGCAGCGCTCCGATGAACCAGCAATCGGCGGGGATGTCGATGCCCTTGGCGCGCAGACCTTCTCGCACACGCCAGTCGTTGAGAACGGCTGCGGCGACCCGCGCATTGGCCTCGCCGGTATGGCCCCCGCAGGCGCCGCAATCCAACCCCGACGCGTGCGGATTGTTGACGGTGGTGCTGCCGTGACCGGCCAGCAGCACGAGCCGCGCGAACGGCCCGGTCAGCGACATCGCCTTGAGCACCGCCTCGGCCATCGCGACGCGCTGCGGATCGGTGAAGCCGGTGGCCCGCCCGCCGAGCTCGCCCGGTGTCAGCCGCGGCTGGACGCGGGCCGCGATCTCGGGATCGAGACCATCAACGACGGGTGACGGCACGGGACGCGTGACACCTGCGCTGTCGGTTGCGATCTTGGCGGCGAAGCCGAGGCCGGCGGTCTCGACGAAGGAGAACGACGAGACGGCCGAGACCTTGAACGACTTCCAGGCCTTGGCCGCCCGCCGCCGCAGCAGCCGCAGACCCAGCACCTCGGCCGCCTCGACGTCATCGGCATGCTTGACGGCCTCGCAAACGACAAAGGCGGGCTTGAGCAGCACCGGGCATTGCGCGCCGCCCCTGGTATGGCCGATCGGGACGTATTCGATCGGGAAGCCGAAGAATCCGGCGAAGCCGATCGTCTCGGCTTCCGGATAAGCGGTCTCCAGCGCGCGCCGGAAGATCTCCGAGCGCACGTCGATGCAGAACGCGGCCTGCAACGCCGGCCGCGCCGGCAGCCGCGGGATCGCCGCCTCTGCGCCATGCGCGGCAAGCTGCCCGACCAGCCGCGCCCGGAAGGCGATCTCATAGGCCTCGTGCAGCACGAGATCGATCGCAAGCTCCGGCGTCTCGTCGAGCCGCTGATCGGCCGGCAGCTTCGCCGCTTCCGCCATGGCCTCCGCCCAGGCCGCCTTGAAGGCGTCGTCGGTGCGCGCCTGATAGAGCGCATAACCCCAGGCGAGCCGGATCGCCAGCAGCTCCAGCAGCGTCTCGTCGCGCCGACCGTCGAGCTGCGCGTTCCAACCGATGTAGCGGGCATAGGCCGACCAGCCGCCGAGATCGAACAGTGCCCGCACCAGATAGTCCTCGACCGCGCGCGCGGGGATGCCGAGCCGGTCGACGATCAGACCGATCGCCTGCACCGGATCGGCCGGCAGCTCCGCGATCGCCTTGCGGAAGCCGGTGAGCCCCATCACCTCGGGATTGCGGTCATAGGCCGCGATCGTCCGCCACGCGGCATAGGGCTTCAGCTTGCGCACCGGGCTGGGCCAGCTCGCCTGGCCTTCGTCGAAATAGGTGGCGCAAAACGCCGAGATCTCGTCGATCATGAAGGCGACCAGCGAGACGTAGCGATCGCCCTCGGCGAGCCGGTCGAGCACCTCGGCGACCGTCGCCACGACAGCGGGCGGCGACGACAGCCTGGCCTCGGCGCGCGCCTTCTGCTTGAGCGCGTCGACATCGAGCCCGGTCGAGGGATGCAGCGCGAGCGCCTGCGCCAGCGCTTCATCGTCGATCCGGCCGTCGTCGAGCGCCTGCCGGTAGTAGCCGCGCGGCATCAGCATCCGCGTCCGCACCACGCGCTCGAACGTCGCGGCGGTCGCGGCGAAGCTCTGCGAGGTGAAGCCGAGGAACGGATTGACGGCGACGAAGTGCTTCAGCGGCCACAACGGCGCGACCCGCTGGCAGGCGCTGTCGATGCTGGCCATCAGCCCGGCATCGGCGGTGGTGTCGATCGGGTCGGTCATGGACATGGCAAGGGCAGCCTGGGTCATCTTCATCTCCGGCTCACGGCTTGGACGGAAGGTGCGAGCTCGCGCTTCGCGGCCAAACCGTCAGCACGAGGCGGTTGGCGAGCGTGTTGAGATAGAGGCCGTTGCGCAGGTGGACGTAGGCCGCGATCCAGAACGGCGCGTCGGCGCGGCGCATCATCTGGTTCTGGAACACGGTCACCGCCGCGAACGAGACCACCACGGCCGCCGCGATCAGCATCGGCACGACACCATCGACCGGCCGCGATGCGGGAATGCTGCCGCCGACCAGCCAGGCCGTGCCGGCCTGCAGCGCGAAGTAGACGATCGCGACGCCCGCTGCGGTCACCGCGGCGCGGGCGATGACAAAGGCGTTCGGCCGCTCGTCGATCGCGTTGGCCATCAGGTGCACCAGCCCCATCAGCAGCACCGAGCCGAGCGCGATCTGCGCCGGGTTGCTGCGGAGCGTCATGCCGAAGGCGAGCCCCGTCAGCAGCGCGAGGCCGATCACCGCGACCAAGGCCAGGATCAGCCTTGCGGCGTGCGGCTGGCCGCCGGGGCTCGGCGTCCATGACGCGCGGGCGAGATCGATGATGCTGCCCGACGACAGGAAGGCGTGCGCCTTGTAGAGCGAATGCGCCACGATGTGCAGCAGCGCCGCGGAGAAGGCGCCGAGCCCGCATTGCAGCAGCATGAAGCCCATCTGCGCCACCGTCGAATAAGCGAGCTGAACCTTGACCGAGGTCTGCGTCAGCATCACCAGCGAGCCGAACAGCGCGGTGGCGCCACCGACGACCGCGAGGACGTCGAGCGCGGGCGTGGCCAGCAGCAGCACGTCGCTGAGCCTGAGCACCAGGAAGCCACCGGCATTGATGATGCCGGCATGCAGCAGGGCCGACACCGGGGTCGGCGTCTCCATCACCTCGATAAGCCAGCCATGCAGCGGCAGCTGCGCGGATTTCAGCATCGCGGTCGCGACGATCAGCAGCGCGGCGATCGTGACAATCGCCGATCCCGCCCCTTCTCCGCCGCGGGCCTGCGCAGCGAGGCTGGCTTGCTCCAGCGTGCCGAAGCGGAGGTAGAGAAGCAGCGCCGCGACCGCGAGGAAGGCATCGCCGAGCCGGCTCGCCACGAACTTCTTGCGCGAGGCGCGGACCGCGGCCGGACGGGTGTCGTAGAACAGCAGCAGCTTGCCGAGCGCCAGGCTGGTGCCGATCCAGGCCGCCAGCAGCAGCACCAGGTTTCCGGAGATCAGCAAGGTCAGCACCGCGGCCAGGGTGAGCAGCAGCCAGCGCGTGAACCTGACCTGGCCGGGATCGCCGTCGAGATAGTTGCGGCTGTAGCGCACGACGACGAAGCCGATGAAGCTGACCAGCATGATGAGGATGGCGCCGAGCGTATCGAGCTGCAGCGACAACCCTAGGCCGTAGCCGCCGAGCAGTAGCGTCCGCCCTGCCCCCATGACCGCTGCGCCGAGGCTCGCGACAGTGGCAAGGGCGAATGCGAGCGCGGCGGTCGCGATCGCGTTACGTGCGACGGTTCTGGCGCTGCCGCCGGTGCCGGCGAGCGCGACGACCGCGAGCGTGAGCGGCGCAAGCGCCGCAAGACAGGGAAGGAGCTGGTTCATGGCGGCCCGGTCGTTTGATCACAGGGGACGATCTCTCCCTCTTGCTTTACGGGCTGCAGTTCATTCCTAAAATTTCAATCATTGAACCTGATCGTTATAAAATATAGAATGATTGCGTGCCGCATCTGAATTACCACCACCTGCGCTACTTCTGGATCATCGCCAGCGAAGGCAGCATGAGCCGCGCCGCGCAGCGCCTCAACGTCTCGCCCTCCTCGCTGTCGGTGCAGGTCAAGGCGCTGGAGGAGCAGCTCGGGCAGAAGCTGTTCGAGCGCATTGGACGCACCCTGCAGCTCACCGAGGCCGGGCGCATCGCGCTCGACTATGCCGGCAGCGTGTTCAAGTCCGGCCATGAGCTGATCGAGACCTTGTCGGGCCTGCGGCCGGGACGGCAGCTGCTGCGGGTCGGCGCCGCGGCGAACCTGTCGCGCAACTTCCAGATCGCGTTCCTGAAGCCCTTGATCGGGCGCGGCGACGTCGAGCTGATCATCCACACCGGTCAGTTCAGCGACCTGTTGGAGCAGCTCGACGCCCACAAGCTCGATCTCGTGCTCGCCAACCATCCGGCGGCGCCAGACATGCGCAGCAATTTCGACAACACGCTGATCGATGAACAGCGCGTCAGCCTCGTTAGCCGCAAGCCGGCCAAGCCCGCGCGATTCCGATTCCCGCAGGACCTGGCAACGACGCCGGTGATCCTGCCCGGCCGAGGCAGCGCGCTGCGCTCGGCTTTCGATGCGCTGGTCGGATCCAGCGGGATCCGTCCGGTCATCGCCGCCGAGGTCGACGACATGGCGATGCTGCGCCTGATGGCCCGCGAGAGCGGCACCGTCACGTTGGTGCCGTCGATCGTCGTGATCGACGAGCTGCGTACCGGCGTGCTGGTTGAACGCGCCCGCCTGAGCGCGCTGAAGGAGCAGTTCTTCGCCGTGAGCCAGCAGCGCCGCTATCCCAATCCGCTCGTCGCCGAGCTGATCGGATCACGCGACAGGAAGAGCGGTTCACGGCCTGAATGACCTGTCCGTGGCACTTTGTCTTGAAATAGGTTGCAGGCAGCCCGCAAGACATCGGGACGGACCGGTCTTGCGGACCAACTCCCAGTTCGTTCCGAACTGGGGCAAGGTCAGCAGTCGTGAGCCGTCCGATCAGAACATCGCGGGCGGACTGACATTCACCCCGTGCTGGACCAGCACGAGAGAAGCGACCACGCCCGTCAATGAGAACATGGTCACCAGACCAAATCCGGAATTGAGCGCATGGGGACCAACCAGCTTCCGCACAATCATCATCATCAATGTCTCCTCCTGAATGTCGTTAGTGGACTTAACTAGAGGGACGGTGCGTTACCGGGGCGTTTCCAAATTTGGAGAGATCGGCGCGTGGTGAATGCATCCTTGAATGCACAGCATGCCCGGCATGAAGGCCGCTTAACACTGACGGCGGATTTGCAGTTGCATCGAGACGGGCGAAGCGCCGACGCTCGAAGAAGTTGAATCTTCGTATTAGCTCGCCCTGAACGGAGCACGATGTCGACGACAAGGATGGACGACGGCCGCACGCGAGGCACGGTGGTTCGTGTCGCGCTGAGCGATCGCATCTATACGCGGCGCGAGCAATTCGACGTTTCCCGTTTCCCAGCCGAAGTACATCGTCACCCCGAATGAAGTGGCCGCAGCCGTCAGGCGACCCTCGGTCATTGGGCTGGTGACATCCGGCTCGGGACGGATCGCGAAGACGTTCGCGGTCTGCGTCCTGATATGATCCTACTTCGCCTCATTCATCGCCGTCGCTGCGAGCAGCGCCGCCTCGATCGTGTCCCGGGTCTTGTCGAGATGCGCCATCGTGAGCGTCACCGCGCGCTCGGTGTCGCGCGCCAGCGCGGCCTCCATCAGTTCGCGATGCTCACGCGCGGCATCGCGGTTGCCACGATCGGTCTGGCGGGCGAGATCGAGATAGCGCTCGTTGTGTGCAAACAGGAGATCACGCACCCGCATCATCCAGGCGCTGCCACAGGCCTGGGCCAACGCGGCATGGAATTCGGCATGCGCCAGCATCCAGGCCGGCGAGAAGCTGCCGTCATGGGCCGCGATCGGCGTCGCGGCCAGACGGTGATGCGCGGCAACGACCGCGGTCTCCCAGGCGAGATCACCGTTGGCGATGGCGCGGCGCAGGCACTTGGTCTCGATCTCGACGCGCATGTCGGTCAGATCGCGCAGATCGGCCACCGAGACCGGCGCCACGCGGAAGCCGCGCTGCGGCGTCGCCGTCACCAGCCCTTCCGCCGTGAGCCGCGCCAGCGCCTCGCGGATCGCCCCGGTGCTGACCGAGAAGGCTGATCCGAGCTCGCTGATCTTCAGCTTCTCCTCCGGACGATAGAGCCCGGCGAGCAGGCTGGCACGCAACTGCTCGTAGACGGTCTGGGTGGCGCTGCCGGACATCGACTCACTCTCGCGGGACAATCGATTCACACTAGCAAAGCCTAAAAGTATATTTTCATCAAAAAATATATTTTAATTGCACGGCCTCCGCCATCCCCCTATGCTCAACGCCAAAACGCCGCCGGCAGCGCGGCCCATCAGGGAGGTATCCATGCGAAGCACCATCGCAGCGGCAGGATTGCTCGTCGTCGCGTCCGTCCTCGCCGTACCCGCTCGGGCGGAGGATCAGCCGGGCATCACCGCCAGCGAGATCCGCATTGGACAGACCATGCCCTATAGCGGGCCAGTGTCCGCCTTCGGCATCCTCGGCAAGGGCGAGGTGGCCTATTTCAAGATGGTCAACGACCGCGGCGGCATCAACGGCCGCAAGGTCAACCTGATCTCGCTGGACGACAGCTACGTGCCGCCCAAGACCGTGGAGCAGACGCGACGTCTGGTCGAGAGCGACGAGGTGTCGTTCATCTTCTCGACCATGGGCACCGCGCACAACACCGCGATCGCCAAGTATCTCCAGGGCAAGAAGGTGCCGCAGCTGTTCGTGGCCTCGGGCGCCTCGAAGTTCGGCGACCCTGCGCAATTTCCTCTGGCCTTGATGGGCGTGATGGCGCCGTTCCGCAACGAAGCGCGGATGTATGCGCGCTACGCGCTGCAGAAGAAGCCGGATTCGACCTTTGCCATTCTCGCGCAGAACGACGATTTCGGCCGCGACTATCTCGCCGGGCTGAAGGACGTGCTCGGCGAGCGCTTCGACAGCACGGTGACCGTCGCAAGCTACGAGTCGACCGAGCCGACCATCGACTCGCAGATCGTGAAGCTGAAATCGACCGGCGCCGATGCGCTGATCATCGCCGCGACGCCGAAATTCGCCGCGCAGGCGATCCGCAAGACCTTCGAGATCAACTGGCGGCCGCTGACGTTCCTGACCAACGTCTCGGTGTGGATGTCATCGGTCATGGAGCCGGCGGGACTGGAGGCCGGCACCGGCATCATCTCGACAGCCTACGTCAAGGATCCGTTGGATCCCGCCTGGGCCAACGATGCCGGCGTCAAGGGCTGGCGCGACTATATGGCGAAATACGTGCCCGACGGCGACATCCGCGATTCCAACTACGTCAACGGCTACAACAACGGCATGGTACTGGAGCAAGTGCTGAAGGCGGCCGGCAACGATCTGTCGCGCGAGAGCATTTTGCGGCAGGCGCTGTCGATCAAGGATCTCGAACTGCCGATGCTGCTGCCGGGCATCAAGGTCAACACGTCAGAGACCGACCACCTCCCGGTCGAGCAGGTGCAGTTCATGCGTTTCACCGGCAAGCAGTGGGAGCGGTTCGGCGCGGTGCTGTCGACCAAGTAGCGGCGGCTGCTCCGTGGATCGTCGGCGCGGCTCCGCGCTGACGACAGGCGCATGCATGGGCTGGCACGGTATTGGAGGACGGCGCCTCTCTCTCGCCACGTAAACAAAATCGCAACAGTCGCCTGCGATGTTTCGTCGCAGGTCAACCGAAGTCGCAATCGGCGTCCGCATACATCCACATGTGGTCCCGCGCGCGACGGCGTGATCCTCTGCTCACGGCCGGGGGAGCGGGCGGAGGCGGGCTCCTGCCCGGTTCTCACCGCAGGTCTCCTTGAAGCAGTCGCGGAGATGATCGCCGCGGGGGAACCGCCAACAAGGAAAAGAATACAGGTCCTCACCGCCCCAACGGGATCTTTTGAGGAAGAGCATGACGGATATCAGCCGACCAGCGAGCCGGGCGAGCGCCGCCATCGCGCGCTTCTCCCGCGACAGCAAGGCCAATATCGCGGTCACATTCGCGCTGGCGCTGTTGCCGATTCTCACGGCGATCGGATGCGCGACCGACTACTCCATGGCCATGCGCATGAAGATCAGGCTCCAGTCTGCGGCGGATGCCGCGAGCATCGCCTCGATCTCGGTCAACTCGGCAGGCTATACAGCGGCGATGGCGATGACGTCGGACGGAACCGTTACCGCCGGAGTCGCGGAGGCGGACAACATCTTCAAGGGCAACGCCTCTACCTTTCAAGGCTACACATTGACGTCCGAGACCAGCACCGTCACCAAGAGCGGGTCCACACTGACGTCGCAGGTGCAATTCACCGCCAACGTGCCGGCCACGTTCCTGACGGTGATCGGCTATCAGAATCTGACGGTCAGCGGCCAATCGTCCTCCTCCGTCACGTTGCCACTCTATCTCGACTTCTATTTGACGCTGGACGTCTCGGGCTCGATGGGCCTCCCGTCGACGTCGTCCGAAGCACAGCGCATGCAGGCCATCAGCCCGGACAACTACAGGCAATACCCCACGGGATGCACGCTGGCGTGCCATTTTTCGCCGCAGAATAGCGCTTGCACCGATTCAGGGACCCAGGGATATCCCACAAACAACTATTGCCTGGGCTATGCGATCTCGCGCGTCAGCCAGAGCGGTTACAAGAACCTGCTGACCACCAACAAGAACTACCCCATGGGCGTTCAACTGCCGTCGTCGATCGTGTCCGGCCTGCCGAACTCACTGTACAAGAACCTGGCGACCGTTGCGAACTGCCCGACCGATGGGACGGATGCGTGCATCCAGCTGCGGCTGGATGCCGTGGGCTATGCCGTGAACCAGCTGTTTGTCACGGCGAACAACACCAAGAAGGTCAACAACCAGTTCCGGATCGGGCTCTACCCCTTCATCCGATATCTCTATTCCTACTTTCCGCTCACCAGCAGCATCAACGGCTCGACGACGGATTCGACCACCATCAACTATGCGGCGGCCAACCTTGCGACGCTGCTCGACACCAACACCAACGCATCTCTCGGCTCGGGCGGAACGCATATCGACACGGCCCTGTCCAGCGTCAACAACCTGATCGTCAATGTCGGGAACGGCAGCGCCTCGACCAATACCCTGCCCTACGTGTTCCTGGTCACCGACGGCGCGCAAGACCCGCAAGTGAAGGGCGTGCCCAATGGCTCATGGTCCGGCAGCAATCATGCCACCGTGATCGATCCGAACACCTCCTGCACACCGCTGAAGAACCGCGGCATCATCATCTCAGTTCTCTACATTCCCTATCAGGTGATCAATCCGGTGAACGCATCCTTCGCCGGTGACGAAGACGACTATGCCAACAGCAACATTCCTTCGATTCCGCCGAGCCTGAAGGCCTGCGCCTCGCCGGGATTCTTCTATACGGCGAACACGCCCGCCGACATCACGTCGGCGCTGAACGCGATGTTCAATCATGCGGTGTCCGAGGCGCATCTGACGAGATAGAGCAGAGACAAGCCCAGGCTCGGCCGTTGGACTTTCGGCGCCGAAGGCGTAGACCTCTACCGTCGACCACGAAAGAGCCGCGGCGCCCATGTCCGAGACTGATCCGCTCACGCTGAAATTTCGCTGTCCGAAGGAGCTGGAAGGCCTCATTCCGCAGCCGGTGCCGGCGCCGATGGGCGTTCCCGACTGGGTCAAGACGATGCCGGCCACCGCGTTCAGCGCGCTCAACCAGGCCGAGGAGCAGACCGTCAAGCGCTGCCCGCCCTTCATCGACGCGATGACGACGGGCTTCCTCATTCCGCTGATCTGCGATCTCACGGTCGAGGATGGCGGGATCAGCTGGGACAACGAGCTGCCGCCGGGCGGCGCGATCGATTTTCCGCGCTCGCCGATCAGCTTCCACGACGCCGCGCAGGTCACGGGCTCGCCGCTGTTCGAGGCCGACCGCTTCCTGCTCAAGTTTCACAATCTCTGGACGATCGAGGCGCCGGAGGGCTGGGCATTGCTGTTCACGCATCCCGTCAACCGCTTCGACCTGCCCTTCACCACCGTGACCGGCCTCGTCGACAGCGACCGCTTTCACGATAGCTTCGTGCATTTTCCGGCGCATTGGCACGACACGTCGTTCCGCGGCGTGCTGCCAAAGGGTACGCCGGTCGCGCAATGCATTCCGGTGAAGCGGCAGGCCTGGACGATGCAGATCTCGGCCTTCACCGAAGAGGAAATCGCGGAGATTCACGAGGTGCGCGAGGCGCTGAAGCGCGAGACCGGCGTCTATCGCAAGCGGTTCAGGGCTTGAGGGCGGCCGCGCCGTCGACCTGAAGGAACTTCGCCGCATCGCTCGGCCGGAAAAAGAAGCGGCCATGCGAGCTGACGACCATCGTATAGGCCGCGCGGCTCAACAGATGCGGCCGGCCGCGCACCACCGTGCGCAGCGCCGCCTTGGCCCCGGCGCGGTCGCCCATCTCCATCAGGCACATCGCGAGGTTGGCGCGGGTCTGGGTGTCCTCGGGCCGCAGGCCGAGCGCATGGCGGTAGGTGCCTGCGGCCTCGGCATAGTCGCCGTCGAGGAACTGCACCCAGGCGAGCTCGATCAGGATGTCGGGCCGTCCCGGCGCGGCCTCGCGCGCCGCCAACAGGTGCGTGCGGGCACGAACGCGGTCATTGGCCTGGAGAGAGAGGCGTCCGAGATCGAGCTGGAGGTCGACGCTGTCGGGTGACAGCGTCAGCGCCTCCTCGATCACGGCGATGGCGTCACCGAGCTGTCCCGACTTGGCAAGCCGCCCCGCCAGCTCCTGGAACGCCGGCAGAAAAGGCGGCCGCCGCGCCGCGGTCTTGCGCAGTAGGGCGATGCCATCAGCGGCGCGTCTGGACTCGCACAAAGCGGCGCCGAGCAGCGTCTGGAGTTCCGGATCGCTGCCGCGCAACGCCGCCTTCTCGAGCGGCGCGATCGCTTCGTTCGCGCGCTGCTGGCCGAGCAGTGCATGGGCCTGGACGAGCAGCGCGGCGCGGTCGGTCCTGGCCGTGCGCAGAATCGAGGCGGCGATCTGCTCGGCGCGCGCGAACTGCCGCGCGCGCAGCGCGTGGATCGCTTCCTGCAGCGCCTGCGCCTGCTGATTTTTCCGCCGTTCACTCACGTCTGCAGCCAAGCTCCGAGGAAGAGGTCGAGTCTAGCTAGCTCGCCGTCCCCGGGAGTGTCCAGCAGCACACTCACCCGAACAGCGGCGTGCCCGGCACGAAGGCATCGAACGCGGCCCAGAACTGCGAGCGGTAGCGGTCCTGCTCCTGCAGGATCTCGTGCTTGGCACCGGCGATGACGAGATGCGAGCCGGCGCGCAGATGATAGGCGAACTCCTCGATCGCAGCCGTCGACACCACGGTGTCGCTGGAGGCCGCCAGCATCAGGATCGGCTGGCGGATCTGGGAGGGATAGGTCATGCCGCGGAAGGTCATCATCGCCGAGAACGCCGCGTCGGCCCAGGCGACCGTGGGCGAGGCGATGCCGAGCGTCGGATCTTCTTCGAGGATCGCGGCGTTGCGGGCATAGCGGACCGGATCGGACGTCAGAGGATTGTTGACGAACGGCGCCAGCCCGCTGATCTCGTCGTTGCCGCCCGGCACGTAGCGGCCGCCCTGTCCGGCGATGCGCATCGCCCGCAGCAACAGCCGCGCCGGCAGCGCGGTGCGGCTGTCCGGAAGGTCGATCATCGGCGCCGACAGCACGACGCGATCGAACCAGCGCTTGCCGGCATGCGCGAGCCGCAGCAGCACCGTGCCGCCCATCGAATGCGCCAGCGCGAAATAAGGCGGCGGACAATCCGGCAGCACGACTTGCGTGACGAAGGTCTCCACGTCGGTCTCGTAGTCGGAGAACGAGCGCACATAGCCCTTGCGGGAATCGCGCAGGCGCCGCGACGAATGGCCCTGGCCGCGCCAGTCGATGATGGCGACCGCAAAGCCGCGATCGCGCAGATCGCGCACCGTCTCGAAATACTTCTCGATCATCTCGCTGCGGCCGGTGAACACGCACACCGTGCCCTTGCGCCCGGCCGGCGGCGCCCAGCGCGCAAAGCGCAGCTCGGCGCCATCAGGGGTCTTGATGGTGCCGGCAGTGACGTTTTCGGGAACGGGATTGGCGGGAATCGAGACGAGCGTCATGAGGCGCCCATCGAATAGGTGAAAGGCAGCGGGAATCAAGGGGTGGAACGGCAAAAAGAGCAGGTCTTGGGCGCCCTTGAAGGTCGAAACGTCCGGCCCATATCGAGATCGTGCAGGCCGCGTCAGGCTGCACGACAGCCCGGCCCGATGGCGGGCGGGTTAGCCAACAGTCGCTCAATGGAGGACTTTGACCATGCGTACCTACGACCTCACCCCCTTCTATCGTTCCACCGTCGGTTTCGACCGTCTGTTCTCGCTGCTCGACCAGGCCACCGCCGAGCCCACCCCCGGCTATCCGCCCTACAACATCGAGCGCACCGGTGAGAACGCTTACCGCATCACCGTCGCCGTCTCCGGCTTTGGCAAGGATGAGCTCTCCCTCGTCGCGAAGGAAAACACGCTGACGATCAAGGGCGAGAAGGCCGCCAACGAGAACGGCAAAAAGGCCGAGGTGCTGTATCGCGGCATCGCCGCCCGGGCCTTCGAGCGCTCGTTCCAGCTCGCTGACCACGTGGTGGTGAAGAACGCCAGCCTCGAAAACGGCCTGCTCCACGTCGACCTCGTACGCGAGATTCCGGAAGCGAAGAAGCCCCGCTCGATTCCGATCTCGACCGGCGCGCAGGCCGCCGAGCAGCCGGTGATCGAAGGCTCGGCCGAGAAGGCCGCCGCCTAACAGCACATCCTCATTCTGGAATAGGAGCGCCCCGGGCAACCGGGGCGTTTTTTCATGCCTTGCTGCAGTGCAGTCAAACGATCGTGACCACTGGTAACGGCCTGGTCTCAGCTCGCGAAGACGCCAATGATCGTCGTCAACCGGGCTTGGAGCCGTGACATGAACCTTCTTCGGACCCTCACCTGCGCCGCCGCGCTGCTGATCTCCGCAGGCGCCGCCCTCGCCGAGCCCGCGCAGCCGCCCAAGGTCCACAACGTCGTGCTGGTGCACGGCGCCTGGGCCGATGGCTCGAGCTGGGCCAAGGTCATCCCCTATCTGCAGGCGGCCGGCCTCAAGGTCACGGCCGTGCAGAATCCGCTGACCTCGCTGGCGGATTCTGCGGCCGCCACCCGCCGCGCCCTGGCCGAGCAGGATGGGCCGGCCGTGCTGGTCGGCCATTCCTGGGGTGGCACGGTCGTGAGCGAGGTCGGCACCGATCCAAAGGTCAGCGCGCTGGTCTATGTCGCGGCCCGGGCCCCCGATGCGGGCGAGGATTTCGTCAAGCTCGCCGGGCAATATCCGACACCGCCGGCACGCGCCGGCATCGTCGACCACGACGGCGAGACCAAGCTCAACGAGGACGCCTTCCTGAAGGACTTCGCCAATGGTGTCGATGCAACGACGGCGAAGGAGCTCTATGCGGTGCAATGGCCGACCGCGGCGACGATCTTCGGCAACCGCACCTCCCAGGCGGCGTGGCACGACAAGCCGTCATTCTATGCGGTGTCGAAGCAGGACAAGACGATCGATCCGGATTTCGAGCGCTTCCTGGCCCACCGCATGAAGGCGACCACGATCGAGCTCGACGCCGGGCACCTGTCGCTGGTGTCGCATCCGAAGGAGATCGCTGATCTGATCCTGAAGGCCGCCGGTCAGCACGAGTAGTGCGACCGATCGCGCTGGGATCTCATCGGCTGCTCCAAACGACCTGTCGTGCCCGCGAAAGCGGGCATCCAGGTCGCCGCGGCAGTCGTGACTGACCGAGATGCCGGTGTTTACGAAATCGCCCGGTCGAGGCCGGGCGATGACAGCTTTGGTGGTGGCAAGCGGCCGGGCAGACCGTCTGACTGCCTCTATTCCAAACCCTGTACAGCCGGCATCTTTGCCGTCGGCAGGATCTGGGGCACCGGCTTCGCCGTGGGCGCTGCGACGGAGCCCGTCGTCTGCGGCGCGGCCGCGGCCGATTGCACCGGCTTCGGCTCAGAGGGTTTTGCGTCTGAAGCCTTTGCGTCTGAAGCCTTGGCTTCTGAAGCCTTGGCTTCTGAAGGCTTGGCCTCTGAAGCCTTGGCCTCGGCCGGCTTGATGTCCGCGGGGCTGGGCGCGACCGGCTTGACCGCCTCGGCCGGCTTCGGATTGAGCGCGGCGGTCTGCGGTGCCGGAGCACTCGGCCGTGCGGCAGGCGTCGGCACCTTCGGCTGGACCGGCACCGCGGTGGCAACGCGCGGCGCAGCCGGCATCGGCGGCACCAGGCGCGGATCGGCCCGGATCACGCTCGGCGGCGACAGGCGGTCGAGGCCGCCGCGCGGGCTCGGCTCATAGCGCATCCGCTCGTACTCCTCGCCCCATTGGAACGCCGGCACGAAGCGGAGGATGCGGCCGGAGCGCGCATCGACCACGAGCTTGCCGTCCTCGCCCTGCCGATCGAGCACCGCCACGACCCAGACATTGCCGCGCTGGCGCGGTGCGCCGAGCGGCGAGAAACCGTTGTCGCGCAGAATCGCATAGACCTCATGCACCGGCAGGAACGCCGGTGCATAGCCATACTCCTGCTGGTAACCGTCCTGACGGTAGACCGGCGCCGGCGGCACATAGCGCTCGTCGCGGTAGCCGTAGTCAGGGCCCGGCCGATAGCCGTAACGCGGCGGCGGTGCGGGCACGACGGCCGGCGGCGGCAGGTCCGAATAAGGCGTATCGAAATCGGAGACCACCGTGTAGGGCGCACGGACGCCCTGTGGCGGCAACGGCTCGGCCTGCGCGGCAAACGGCGCGATCAACGCGGCCGAGACGACTCCAACTAGCAACTTCATGGCTCAAAGCTCCTGCATGCCCCCGCACGTGAAGCTGTTCGCTTCTTCTCAAGTGCCGCGGAAGTTCTGCCGTGATTCCGGCGGTCCTGGGTCGGCGAGAGGGCGGGATCGGGGCGTTAGGTTTCAAAATCGAGCGCGGCGCGTGATCGCCGGCCCGGCCGGATCGATCGGTCAGTGGCAGAAGCGGAAGATTTGCCGGGGAATGAGCGTGTGCGGCGCCCGGACCTCAGGACTCCGCAGTGCTTGTGTGATAGGTTAAAGTTTGGCATCTTGCGGTTTAGGACAGAAATGCTGTCTAAAATTTCGTTGCAAAGGTGACCGAGACTTTGCAATGATGTTACGGCGCCTGAGGGCGCTGCGACATGAACAGGCCGCGGTCGTCCAGCGGGGACATGGTCCCCCGGACACTGGCCTGAATTCTGCAAATGCGGCTCGCTGAGAAGGACGAGCGTTGGCTCCGGAGAGGGGCCCGCGCAGCGCCCGGGGTGCGCCGGACGGACTGTACCGGACTGTGGTGAAGGCCCTGACCAATAATTTATGGGGACGGATATGAGCGGATCGAAGGTCGAGCACGGAATTTTGGGCGGCGCGGTGCTGGCTGTGGATTCGCATGAGAAACCGGCCGAAATCACCCGCGAGCTGCATACGTGGCGTCCTGAAGCCGAAGGTCTGTACGACCCGAGCCAGGAGAAGGATTCCTGCGGCGTCGGCTTCATCGCCAACATCAAGGGCCAGAAGTCGCATCAGATCGTCGCGGACGCGCTCAGCATCCTCTGCAATCTGGAGCACCGCGGCGCCGTCGGCGCCGACCCGCGCTTCGGCGACGGCGCCGGCATCCTGGTGCAGATCCCGCACGCCTTCTTCTCGCGCAAGGCGAAGGAGCTCGGCTTCACGCTGCCGGCTCCGGGCGAATACGCCATCGGCGCGCTGTTCATGCCGCGCGACGAAGCGTGGCGGAACGTCATCAAGAGCATCATCGCCGACCAGATCGAGGACGAAGGCCTGGTGCTGCTCGGCTGGCGCGACGTGCCGACCGACAACTCCTCGCTGGGGGTGACCGTCAAGCCGACCGAGCCGCGCAGCATGCAGGTGTTCATCGGCCGCAACGGCGCCGCCAAGACCGAGGACGAGTTCGAGCGCAAGCTCTACATCCTCCGCAAGTCGATCTCGCAGGCGATCTATCAGCGCCGTGACCGCGGCATGTCGGGCTATTACCCCTGCTCGATGTCGTGCCGGACCGTGATCTACAAGGGCATGTTCCTGGCCGACCAGCTCGGCAAGTACTACGCCGACCTGCACGAGCCGGACTTCGAGAGCGCGCTGGCGCTGGTGCATCAGCGCTTCTCGACCAACACCTTCCCGACCTGGTCGCTGGCTCACCCGTACCGGATGATCGCGCATAATGGCGAGATCAACACGCTGCGCGGCAACGTCAACTGGATGGCGGCGCGGCAGGCGTCGGTGTCTTCGGAGCTGTTCGGCAAGGACATCAGCCGGCTCTGGCCGATCTCCTATGAAGGCCAGTCCGACACCGCCTGCTTCGACAACGCGCTGGAGTTCCTGGTGCAGGGCGGCTACTCGCTGCCGCACGCGGTCATGATGATGATCCCGGAAGCCTGGGCCGGCAATCCGTTGATGAGCGAGGAGCGCCGCTCGTTCTACGAATATCACGCCGCGCTGATGGAGCCGTGGGACGGCCCGGCCGCGATCGCCTTCACCGACGGCCGCCAGATCGGCGCCACGCTCGACCGCAACGGCCTGCGGCCGGCGCGCTACCTCGTCACCAAGGACGACCGCATCGTGATGGCGTCCGAAATGGGCGTCTTGAAGATTCCGGAGGAGCAGATCGTCACCAAGTGGCGGCTGCAACCGGGCAAGATGCTGCTCGTCGATCTCGAGGAGGGTCGCCTGATCCCGGACGACGAGATCAAGGCGCAGCTCGCCGCCAGCCATCCCTACACCGAGTGGCTCGCGCGCACACAGATCCAGGTCGAGAAGCTGCCGGATGCGCCGACCACGGGCGCGCGCACCAACCTGCCGCTCTTGGACCGGCAGCAGGCGTTCGGCTACAGCCAGGAAGACATCGCGATCCTGATGACGCCGATGGCGGCGACCGGCGAGGAGGCCACGGGCTCGATGGGCAACGACACGCCGATCTCGGCGCTGTCGGACAAGCCGAAGCTGCTTTTCACCTACTTCAAGCAGAACTTCGCCCAGGTCACCAACCCGCCGATCGACCCGATCCGCGAGGAGCTGGTGATGAGCCTGGTCTCGATCATCGGTCCGCGGCCGAACCTGTTCGACCTTGAAGGCGTCGCTTCGACCAAGCGGCTCGAGGTGCATCAGCCGATCCTGACCGATGCGGACCTCGAGAAGATCCGCTCGATCTCGCAAGTGTCCGACAGCCACTTCGTCTCGCGCACGCTCGACACCACCTTCGATGCGAGCCTGGGCGCGGCCGGCTTCGAGCAGGTGCTCGACGATCTCTGCGGCCGCGCCGAAGCCGCGGTGCGCGAGGGCGTCAACATCATCATCCTGTCCGACCGCATGGTCTCGGCCGACCGGATTCCGATCCCGTCGCTGCTCGCCTGCGCCGCCGTGCATCATCACCTGATCCGCACCGGCCTGCGCACGTCGGTCGGTCTCGTGGTGGAGTCGGGCGAGCCGCGCGAGGTGCATCACTTCGCCTGCCTGGCCGGCTACGGCGCAGAAGCGATCAATCCTTATCTCGCCTTCGAGACCATCATCGCGCTCAAGGACAAGCTGCCGGGCGCGCTGAGCGACTACGAGGTCGTCAAGCGCTACATCAAGTCGATCGGCAAGGGCCTGCTCAAGGTCATGTCCAAGATGGGCATCTCGACCTACCAATCCTATTGCGGCGCGCAGATATTCGATGCGGTCGGCCTGAAGGCCGAGTTCGTGCAGAAGTTCTTCTACGGCACCCACACCCGCATCGAAGGCGTCGGCCTCGCCGAGATCGCCGAGGAGACGACGCGCCGCCACCGCGACGCGTTCGGCGACGCGCTGGTCTACAAGACCGCGCTCGACGTCGGCGGCGAATATGCCTTCCGCACCCGCGGCGAGGACCATGCGTGGACCGCGGAATCGGTCGCGACGCTCCAGCACGCGGTGCGCGGCAATTCCAGGGAGCGCTACCAGGCGTTCGCCAGGCTGCTCAACGAGCAGTCCGAGCGGCTTCTGACCCTGCGCGGTCTGTTCCGGATCAAGTCGGCCGAGGACGACAAGCGCAAGCCGGTCCCGCTCGACGAGGTCGAGCCGGCGAAGGAGATCGTCAAGCGCTTCGCCACGGGTGCGATGTCGTTCGGCTCGATCTCGCGCGAGGCGCACACCACGCTCGCGATCGCCATGAACCGGATCGGCGGCAAGTCGAACACCGGCGAGGGCGGCGAGGAAGCCGACCGCTTCAAGCCGCTGCCCAACGGCGATTCCATGCGCTCGGCGATCAAGCAGGTCGCCTCGGGCCGGTTCGGCGTGACGACGGAATATCTCGTCAACTCCGACATGATGCAGATCAAGATGGCGCAGGGTGCCAAGCCCGGCGAAGGCGGCCAGCTGCCCGGCCACAAGGTCGACGCCACCATCGCCAAGGTGCGCCACTCGACGCCGGGTGTCGGCCTGATCTCGCCGCCGCCGCATCACGACATCTACTCGATCGAGGATCTCGCGCAGCTGATCTACGACCTGAAGAACGTCAATCCCGACGGCCAGGTCTCGGTGAAGCTCGTCTCCGAGGTCGGCGTCGGCACGGTTGCCGCCGGCGTTGCCAAGGCGCGCGCCGACCATGTGACGATCGCGGGCTTCGAGGGCGGCACCGGTGCCTCTCCCCTCACCTCGATCAAGCATGCGGGCTCGCCGTGGGAGATCGGCCTTGCCGAAACGCACCAGACTTTGGTGCGCGAGCGGCTGCGCAGCCGCATCGTGGTCCAGGTCGATGGCGGCTTCCGCACCGGACGTGACGTCGTCATCGGCGCCCTGCTCGGCGCCGACGAATTCGGCTTCGCCACCGCCCCCTTGATCGCCGCCGGCTGCATCATGATGCGCAAGTGCCATCTCAACACCTGTCCGGTCGGCGTCGCCACCCAGGACCCGGTGCTGCGCAAGCGCTTCACCGGCCAGCCCGAGCACGTGATCAACTTCTTCTTCTTCGTCGCCGAGGAAGTCCGCGAGATCATGGCGAGCCTCGGCTACCGTTCGTTCAACGAGATGGTCGGCCAGACCCAGATGCTCGACCAGTCCCGCCTGGTGGCGCATTGGAAAGCCAAGGGCCTCGACTTCTCCAAGCTGTTCGTCAAGCAGAAGGAGGCGCCGGGCCAGAAGATCCATCACGCCGAGGCGCAGGACCATCACCTCGAGGCCGTGCTCGACCGCAAGCTGATCGAGCAGGCCAAGCCCGCGCTCGACCGCGGCGCGCCTGTCAAGATCGAGGCCGAGATCAACAACACCGACCGTTCGGCGGGCGCGATGCTGTCCGGCGCGGTGGCCAAGATCTACGGCCATGCCGGCCTGCCGCAGGACACCATCCATGTCAGCCTGAAGGGCACCGCCGGTCAGGCCTTCGGTGCCTGGCTCGCCAACGGCGTCACCTTCGAGCTCGAAGGCGAAGGCAACGACTACGTCGGCAAAGGCCTGTCGGGCGGCCGCATCATCGTCAAGCCGCCACGCAACTCCGGCATCGTGCCGGAGGAATCGATCATCGTCGGCAACACCGTGATGTACGGCGCGATCTCCGGCGAGTGCTTCTTCCGCGGCATCGCCGGCGAGCGCTTCGCGGTGCGTAACTCGGGCGCGGTCGCCGTGGTCGAGGGCGCGGGAGATCATTGCTGCGAATACATGACCGGCGGCATCGTCGTCGTGCTCGGCAAGACCGGGCGCAACTTCGCGGCCGGCATGTCGGGCGGCGTCGCCTATGTACTCGACGAGGCCGGCGACTTCGACAAGCACTGCAACATGGCGATGGTCGAGCTCGAACCGGTGCTGTCCGAGGAGATGATCGCAGAGGACACCTATCACCAGATGGGCGACCTCGAGGCGCATGGCCGGGTCGACGTGTTCAAGAACCTGCTGGCGTCCGACGTCGAGCGGCTGCACGTGCTGATCTCGCGCCACGCCAAGGCGACCGGCTCCAAGCGCGCCGCCGACATCCTGGCGAACTGGAAGGACTTCGCGCCGAAGTTCCGCAAGGTGATGCCGGTCGAATACCGCCGTGCCCTGAAGGAGCTCGCCGCCAACGCCGACGCCGAGCCCAAGATCGCGATCGGGGCCTGAGGCGCAGGCCACAACCAAGGCGTCATTGCGAGCGCAGCGACTTGTCCGCCGAAGCCCCTTGGGGCGTAGGCGGAAGCAATCCAGGGCCCAGGAGAAAGTCTGGATTGCTTCGTCGCTGACACTCCTCGCAATGACGGAGCGAATGAGAGACGGCGTCATTCCGGGGCGCGCGAAGCGCGAACCCGGAATCTCGCCCCACAACTTCGAGATTCCGGGTCCGGCGCTAACGCGCCGTCCCGGAATGACGGAAACGATGACAAGGGACGTCGTAGGTCATGGGCAAGGTCACAGGTTTTCTCGAAATCGAGCGGCACGATCGCAAGTACGCGCCGGTTGCCGAGCGTCTGAAGAACTTCAACGAGTTCGTGGTACCGCTCTCCGAGAAGGAGCTGCGCGACCAGGCGGCGCGCTGCATGAATTGCGGCATTCCCTATTGCCACGGCACCGGCTCGGCCGCGCCGGGCACCACCGGCTGTCCAGTCAACAACCAGATCCCGGACTGGAACGACCTCGTCTACAACGGCAATTGGGAAGAGGCGTCGCGAAATCTGCACTCGACCAACAACTTCCCCGAGTTCACGGGCCGCATCTGCCCGGCCCCGTGCGAGGCGTCGTGCACGCTGAACATCGACGACAATCCGGTGACCATCAAGACGATCGAATGCGCCATCGTCGACAAGGCCTGGGAGAACGGCTGGCTGAAGCCGGAGCCGGCCGCTGTGAAAACCGGCAAGAAGATTGCGGTCGTCGGCGCCGGCCCCGCCGGCATGGCCTGCGCCCAGCAACTGGCGCGCGCCGGTCACGACGTCCATGTCTTTGAGAAGCACGCCAAGGCCGGCGGCCTGCTGCGCTATGGCATTCCCGACTTCAAGATGGAGAAGGGCATCATCGACCGCCGCATCACCCAGATGGAAGGCGAAGGCGTTACCTTCCACTATGGCGTCAATGTCGGCGGCAAGGACGGCCTCGATGCGACGTCGCTGCTGAAGGATTACGACGCGGTGGCGCTGACCGGCGGCGCGGAAGCCCCGCGCGACCTGCCGATTCCCGGCCGCGATCTCACCGGTATCCATTACGCGATGGACTTCCTGCCGCAGCAGAACCGCCGAGTCGGCAACGAGCCCGTGAACGCGACCGACATCCTGGCCGGCGGCAAGCATGTCGTCGTGATCGGCGGCGGCGACACCGGCAGCGACTGCATCGGCACCTCGCTGCGCCAGGGCGCGCTGTCGGTGACCCAGCTCGAGATCATGCCGGCGCCGCCGGAGCGTGAGAACAAGGCGCTGACCTGGCCGAACTGGCCGCTGAAGATGCGGACGTCGTCGAGCCAGGCCGAAGGCGCGGCGCGCGAGTTCGCGGTGCTGACCCAGAAGTTCGAAGGCGAGAACGGCGCGGTCAAGAAGCTGCATTGCGTCCGCGTCGACGCGCAGTTCAAGCCGATTCCCGGCACCGAGTTCGTGCTCGCGGCCGATCTGGTGCTGCTGGCGATGGGCTTCGTCCATCCGGTGCATGAGGGCCTGCTCAAGAGCCTCGGCGTCGATCTCGACCCGCGCGGCAACGTCAAGGCCAACCTGACGGACTACCAGACCTCGCTGCCGAAGGTCTTCTCCGCCGGCGACATGCGCCGCGGCCAGTCCCTGGTGGTATGGGCGATCCGCGAGGGCCGCCTGTGCGCCCAGGCCGTCGACAAGTTCCTGATGGGCAAGACCGAGCTGCCGCGCTGAGCCGTGGCGTGAACACCCTGTTTCGCTAACTGGACGGGCTTGCACCGACTGTTGGGTCAAGATCGCATCCAGTCAGCAGAACGTGAAACAAAAAAGGGGTGGGGGCTTCCTCGACATGAATCTCCGCACGGCCTGAAGTGGCAGGTCAGGTCGACGGTCCATGATCGATCGGATGAGCGTCGAAGCGTCAGGGTCGACGTGTCACCGTGAAGCCCCCACCCGTTCTGGCCATCGGGCCAGCTCGGATGAGCCGCGCCTCGCGCGGCTCCGATGTCAGGCGGGATGAGGCCGCGTGCAGCGACAGCGGCCCGGCTCGGCAGCGGGCGTGCCTTCGAGGATTGCGCGCACCGCGAGCATCACGATGTCAGCCATGTGGACGGTCCCCACTGTTCGACGGCAGGACGCCGCGAGCCCCCTTGGTTCCCGCAACCTAAAGCTGCGACTCTTAAGATAAGCACAATGGCCGCGCCGGCATTCCATTCAAATGCAGTTCGCGCGTGATCATGTCCGCGCTGATCACGCGAATACGCGTTTTGACTCGCGTCATCGGAGAGTGATCAGGCCTTGGTCCTTGCCCAGATGTCTTCGACCGGCACCGGCGGCGTCACCCGGAAGATCTCGTCGATGACGCGGCCGAGTTCGGCAGCGCTCTCGATCAAACGCTCCTCGACGACTTCGCCATCGCGCGCCTGCCGCTGATAGCGGCGGGTGACCAGCTTGTGACGTATGCCGGGCTCGACACGCTCCATCATCAGCGTATGCGTGGCCGGCACGTTCGGGCTGGTCGAGGTGTACCAGCTGCCGAGCACATAATCGGCATGGATCTGCGGCGCGAGGTCGAACGCATACATCATGCGCCAGCCCGTCGGCTGCTTCGCGCTGACCGTATAGAGCCCGTCCCACGTGCCGACGCGGAACGTTCCCATCGGCGTCTGCTGCTCGGGTCCGAGCTCGAGACGAATGGGCGCATCCATCATGCAGATGCCGAAGCCGACATCGACGAGATACGGGCGGCCATCGACCTCGACCAGCAGCATCATGTGCTGGCGCGGCCCGAGCGGATCTGATGGCGCCGAGCGCCAGCGCACGCGACCCGTCAGGCCGGTGACCTCGAAGCCGACCGCTTCCAACACGGCCTGGAACAGCACGTTCTGCTCGAAGCAGTAGCCGCCGCGGCGGCCGAGCACGAGCTTCTGTTGCACGGATGGCAGGTCGACATGGACGGGACGGCCCATCAGCGGATCGAGCGCCTCGAACGGCAGCGCGTCGACATGCGCGGCCTGCAGCGCTGCGAGCGTCGACAGGTCGGGCGCGAGCGGCCCGCGATAGTCGATGCGGGCGAGATAGGAATCCAGCTGAAGCTCGCAGGCCATCGCAACGCTTTCCCGTCAGCTCTCGATGCGCTTCCAGATCACATCGACGGGCACCGGCAGCGTGAGCCCGAACACCTCCTCGATGACGCTGCGCAGCGTCTCGGGCGTTTCGATGATCCGTTCGCTCCTCACCTCGCCATCGCGCGCTTCGATGACCAGGCGGCGATTGACCAGCTTGTAGCGCGCCTCACGCGTCAACCGCTCCAGGATCAGCATCGAGGTGAACGGCGTCAACGGGCTGGTCGAGGTGAACCAGTTGCCGAGCACATAGTCGGCATGAATCTGCGGCACCAGATCAAACACATACATCGTGCGCCAGCCGGCCGGCTGCTTCGCCGCGAGCCAATACAGCCCATCAGACAGCGTCAGACGGAACGTACCCATCGCGGTCGGCTGCTCGATGTCGGCAACCATCTGCAGCGGCGTATCGAGCAGGCAGGAGCCGAAACCGACATCGGCGAGATGAGGCCCCTCCGGCAGGTCCACCTTCAGCATCATGTGCGTGCGCGGCGTCAGCGGCGCATCGGCATCGAGCCGCCAGCGCACCCGCGCCGAGAGCGGCGTCACCGCAAAGCCGATCGCCTGCAGCGCCGCTTTCAGCAGCGCATTCTGCTCGAAGCAATAGCCGCCGCGGCGGCCGTCGACGATCTTGGCCTGGACCGAGGCGAGATCGATGTTCACGGGCCGGCCGAGCAGCGGATCGATGCCTTCGAAGGCGATCGCATCGACATGGGCGGCCTGCAATCCGGCCAGCGTCTCGAGCGTCGGCGCCAGCGGCCCGCGATAGCCGATGCGCACGAGATATTTATCCAGATCGAATGCGCCCGGCATCGGCTCTGCTCCCTGTCTCGGACGAGCCCATAGCACGACGCCGCCGTGCCCGGCCAGAACGGGACCGCGCACGTGCCCAAGCTCGGCTCATCCCGTCTGCCGGCTCCAGCGCTCGGCAAAGCGATGCAGCGGCAGGAAGGTCTCCAACAGCTCGCGCCCCAATGGCGTCAGCTCGTAGCCGCTGTCGCCCAGCACGATGAAGCCCGCCTCGCGCAGCTCGTCCAGCCGCGCCTGCAACACGGTCGGCGAGGCCTCGTCGCAGGCCGCGCGCAGCGCCCGGGAGGTCAGGGCGTCGTCGCGCAGCTCCCAGACGATGCGCAGGCACCAGCGCCGGCCCAACAGATCGAGCAGCGCCATGACCGGCCGGCCCGAGCGCGAGCCGCGCACCCGGCGCGGTTGAACGTCTTTCGGCACGAAAACTCTCCAACAGCTTGCCAAGCGCTACGGAAAGCGTAGCATACCGCTACAGTAAATGTAGCACCGCACAGGAGGAACCGCCATGCCCCGGATCGCCCCGCTGCAGCCGCCCTACCCGGCCGACATCCAGGCGCAATTCGACCAGATCATGCGCGGGGCGCCGCCCTTGATGCTGTTCCGGGTGATGGCCGGCCATGCGCGCGCCTGGACCAAATTTCGCGGCGGCAGCCTGCTCGACCGCGGCCCGCTGTCCCTGCGTCAGCGCGAGATCGTCATCGATCGGACCTGCGCGCTGAATGCGTGCGAGTACGAATGGGGCGTGCACGTCCGCATCTTCGGCTCAGACGCCGGCCTGACGGCGCAGCAGATCGACGCCACCGTGAATGCACCGGCCGACGCGGCGTGCTGGTCGGCCCCCGAACGGGCCCTGATCGCTGCGGTCGATGCCTTGCACCAACGGTCGACCTTGAGCGACGACGAATTCGCCCGCCTCCGCCTGCATCATGATGAGGATCAGGTGCTGGAAATCATCCTGCTGTGCGGCTTCTATCGCACCGTGTCGTATGTCGCGAACGCACTGCAGCTGCCGCTGGAGGCCGATGCGGCACGATTCAACGCAGGCTGACCGGTCTTCCCAAGCGCGCGGCAGCCGGGCGCCCGCAAACGACGCTTCGAGCTAGGCCACCCCGGCCCGCAACAGATCGTGCATGTGCAGGATGCCGACTGGCTTCAAGCCATCCGTCACGATGAGCGTCGTGATCTTGGCGGAGTTCAGGATCTCCAGCGCCTCGGAGGCCAGCGCCTCGCGGCGCACGGTGCGCGGGTTCGCCGTCATGATCTCCTCGACCGATGCGGACAACAGATCGGCGCGCATCTTCCGGCGGAGGTCGCCGTCGGTGATGATGCCGGCGACGTGACCACGAGCATCGACGATGACCACGCAGCCGAGCCCCTTGGCCGACATCTCGGCCAGCGCATCCGGCATGCCGGTGCCGAGCGGCTTCAGCGGCACCGCGTCGCCCGAGCGCATCAGGTCCGAGATGTGCTTGAGCATGGCGCCGAGCTTGCCGCCCGGATGGAAATTGGCGAATTCCAGCGCGGTGAAGCCGCGGCCTTCGAGCAGCGCGATCGCGAGCGCATCGCCGATCGCGGCCTGCATCAGGGTCGAGGTGGTCGGCGCCAGATTGTGGGGGCAGGCCTCGCGCGCCTTCGGCAGCTCCAGCACGATGCGCGCCGCCTGCCCCAGCGACGATTGCGCATTCGAGGTGACCGCGATCAGCGGGATGGCGAAGCGCTTGGTATAGTTGACCAGCGTCTTCATCTCCGGCTGCTCGCCGGACCACGACAGCGCGATGACGACGTCGTCGGAGGTGATCATGCCGAGATCGCCATGGCCGGCCTCGGCGGAATGCACGAAGAACGCGGGCGTGCCGGTCGAGGCGAGCGTGGCGGCCATCTTGCGGGCGACGTGGCCGGACTTGCCGAGACCGGTGAGGATCGCCCGGCCCTTCGCCTGGCGGATCAGTTCGACGGCGGCGGCGAAGGCCGCTCCCAGAGGTCCCGACAGCGCCGCGGAGATCGCGGCAATGCCGTTGCTGCCGGCATCGAGCGTGCGCAGTGCCGACTGGATATCTGCGTTGGCGGGAGCGGTGTCGGGCAACGGCTTCGATCTCGGCATGCGGACTTCCAAGGCTGAACAGTCAGGCGCCGCTCTTTAGCATGGGTAAGGCAGCAAGGCGCCATCAACAGCCCATTAACCATATTTGTTTTTACTCCCTTAACGACGCGGTTTGCCGGGCGGCGCGGGTGTCCCGACGACGCAATTGATTTTGTTGGAGTATTTTCATCGTGGGGTGGAGGCCTGACAGCGGCCGCGCGAGGCGCGCGCGAAGGCGCGCGGTGTGGCGCGGCGCCTCCGCCGCATGCCTGCTGCTCGGCGCGCTCGGCCCCGATGCGGCGCACTCGCAGACCATCGACGTGTTCCGGCCGGTGCGCGACGGCTTCCTGGCTCCGCAGGACTCCCCGTTGCGGCGGACCGTGGTCAGCGGCCTGACCGATGCCGTCCCGACGCCAGGGCTGCCCGCGACGCCTGCGCCGACCAGCTCGGCCGCACGACGAAATCTGGTCCCCCTGCCCGGTGTACCCGCGGCCAGCGGCGCATCCGATGTCGGCTATGATTCGCTGAATCGCACCCGCAAGAAGCCGAGATACTATCCCGCCCAGGCGCGGCCCAAGCCGGCGCCGGGCCCCGGCACGCGGCCGTCCGGCGAGCTCACCGGCCAGTTGCGCCCGACCCTGCCGCCCTCGGCCTCCGCCAACCGGCAGCCGCTCCCGCCTGCCATGGCCGGCACCGTGCCCGGCCAGCCGCCGCGCAAGCGCCTCAGAATCGACGACGACCCGTTCGGCGCGGTCGGCGACTACGCCGGGCCGTTCCTGATCAAGGGCGCGGTGGAGCTCTCGGCCGGCTATGACAGCAACCCGGCCCGCCTCGCCAAGCCGCGCGGCATGCCGGCCTGGGTGATCGCGCCGGAATTCCTGGCGGTGTCGAACTGGGAGCGTCACGCCCTCGTCGCCGACCTGCGGGGCTCCTTCACCGGCTATGGCAGCACCCTGCCGGCTATCATGGATGGCGGCATCAATTCGGCGCCGACCACGCTCGACCGCCCCGACTTCACCGGCCATGTCGACGGCCGCCTCGACGTCAGCCGCGACACCTCGGTCGGCGCCCAGCTCCGGCTGCGTGCCGCGACCGACAATCCCGGCAGTCCCAGCGTGCAAGCTGGATTGGCGCGCTATCCGGTCTACACCACGCTCGGCACCACCGTCGGCATCGACCAGCGCTTCAACCGGCTGCAGGTCTCGGCGGGCGCCACCGCCGATCGCACCAGCTATCAGCAGAGCAAGCTGACCGACGGCACGATGACGTCGAACGACGACCGCAACTACAACCAGTTCGGCGGCATCGGCCGGGTGTCCTACGAGGTCATGCCCGGCCTGAAGCCGTTCGCCGAGATCCAGGGCGACAGCCGCGTGCACGACCAGCGGGTCGATCGCTCGGGCTATCAGCGCGACTCCTCGGGCGGCTATGCCAAGGCCGGCACCTCGTTCGAGTTCACCCGGCTCCTGACCGGCGAGGTCTCGATGGGCTATGCCACGCGCAGCTATGTCGACCCGCGGCTCAACCGGCTGCAGGGCTTCCTCACCACGGCCTCGCTGGTGTGGTCGGCGACGCCGCTGACCACCGCGCGGTTTCTCTCCGACACCCAGCTCGCAGAAACGACGGTGGCCGGCGCCTCCGGCGTGCTGGTGCGCACCTACACGGTGCAGGTCGACCACGATTTCCGCCGCTGGCTGACCGGCATCGGCAAGTTCAGCTTCGGCACGCTCGACTATCAGGGCTACGGCCGCAGCGACCGCACCTATTCGGCCGAAGGCAACCTCGTCTACAAGATGTCGCGGAACGTCTGGGTCAAGGGCACGCTGCGCTACGACAAGCTGGATTCGAACATCACCGGCGCCGGTTCTTCCGGCACGGTGGTGATGGTCGGCGTGAGGCTGCAGAATTGAACCCAGCTCTCGCCCCGTCATTGCGAGGAGCGCAGCGACGAAGCAATCCAGGGTTTTGGAAACGACTCTGGATTGCTTCGCTGCGCTCGCAATGACGCGGTGGGGCTGTCGCTCAAAGCGGTCAACTCGCCCGCAGGACTACGCGGCGGCCACCGTGAGCTGCGCGCCGTCCGCCTGCACGATGCGGACGCGGCTGCCGGCCGGCGTGTCCGGGCCCGCCACGCGCCACACCGTGTCGTCGATACGCACGGTGCCGTTGCCACCGACGATCGGCTTCTCCAGGGTGAACTCGCGACCGACCAGGGCCGCCGAGCGGCGGTTGAGGAATGGATTGTCCTGCGACGGCGCCGCGCTCGCCCGCGCGAGGCGCCGCCACAGCGGCACGGCGGCGAGCGCGAACAGCGCGAACAGCAGGATCTGCAGTTGCCATCCCGGCGCAAACGCAAACGACAGCAGCCCGACCAGCAGCGCCGCGAGGCCCAGCCAGAACAGGAAGATGCCCGGCGCGAGCAGCTCCAGCGCCATCAGGATGATGCCGAAGATCAGCCAGTTCCAGGTGCCGAGCGTCACGAACATGTCGCTCATCAGTGTCCTCCCCTGCGTCAAGCCTGCGGCGGCGTCGGCGGTTTCGGCGCCGTCCCCGCTGACGGCACCGAGCCGCCGCGGCGCGCGGCTGCCACGGCCGAAGCCGCGCTCTCGCCGAACGTCGCCTTGGCGATCTCGCCGATGCCGGCGAGCGAGGCCAGCATGCCCGTCGCCTCCAGCGGCAGCATGATCACCTTCTGGTTCGGCGAGTCGGCGAGCTGGCCGAACGCCTTGATGTACTTGTCGGCGATGAAGTAGTTGAGCGCGGCGACGTCGCCCTTGGAGATCGCGTCCGACACCATCTGCGTCGCCTTGGCCTCGGCCTCCGCGGCGCGCTCGCGCGCCTGGGCATCGAGAAAGGCCGATTCGCGGCGGCCCTCGGCCTGCAGGATCTGGCTCTGCTTGGCGCCTTCCGCGCGCAGGATCTCCGACTGCCGCTGGCCCTCGGCCTGCAGGATGTCGGCGCGCTTGACGCGCTCGGCCTTCATCTGCCGGCCCATCGCCTCGACCAGATCGGCTGGCGGCACGATGTCCTTGATCTCGATGCGGTTGACCTTGAGGCCCCATGGCGACACCGCGGCGTCGACGACGCGCAGCAGCCGCTCGTTGATCTCGTCGCGATGCGACAGCACCTGGTCGAGATCCATCGCGCCCATCACCGAGCGGATGTTGGTCATGGTCAGCGTGACGATCGCCTGGTTGAGGTTCGACACCTCGTAGCTCGCCTTGGCGGCGTCGAACACCTGGTAGAAGGCGACGCCGTCGACCGTCACGGTGGCGTTGTCCTTGGTGATGACCTCCTGCTCGGGGATGTCGATCACCTGCTCCATCATGTTGATCTTGCGCCCGATGCGATCGAAGAAGGGCACGATGATGTTGAGGCCCGGCGACAAGGTGCGGGTGTATTTGCCGAACCGTTCGACGGTCCAGTCGAACCCCTGTGGCACGGTCTTCACGCCGGAATACAGCGTGAAGATGACCAGCAGCACCAGCGCTATGGCGAAAATGTCGAAACCGCTCATGGATCCTCCAAGGGAGGAGACGATCGTCCCCTCACCAGCCTCTGCAGCCATCACAATCTAGGGATTACTGCATGATTTGGTCGGGGGTCCGCTAGGCGCGGTTCAGGAAAGTATTTTCGACGGGCGGCCGGCCGTCCGCCTTGCGCCGGCGGGCGGCTCACCTAGCGGGCCGGCAATACCGCCGACGGCTCAGAGCCAGCCGTTTACAACCAGCCCTGCAGCTCGCGCAGCACGAGCTGCCGCAGCACCTCCATGCCGGGCGCGCTGTCGTTCAGGCACGGTACGGCGGAGAATTCCTCGCCGCCATTGTGCTTGAAGATCTCGCAATTCTCACCGGAGATCTCCTCCAGCGTCTCCAGGCAGTCGGCGGCAAAGCCCGGCATCACCACGGCGATGCGCTTGACGCCGTCCTTGGCGAGCTTCTCGATGGTCTTGTCGGTATAGGGCTGCAGCCACTCCGAGAAGCCGAAGCGCGACTGGAAGGTCAGCAGCAGCTTGGTGTCGTCCATGCCGAGCCGCTTGCGCAGCAGCTCGGTGGTGGCGACGCACTGCTCGCGATAGGGATCGCCCTTGTCGACATATTCCTTGGGCATGCCGTGGAACGAGGCCACGATCAGCTCGGGCTTGTACGCCAGCGTCTTCAGATGATCCTCGATCGAAACGGCCAGCGCCTCGATGTAGAAGTCGTCGTTGTAATAAGGCGGCGTCACCCGCAGCGTCGGCTGCGCGCGCAGCTCGGTCAGCACGCGGAACGCCTCGTCGCACACGGTCGCCGAGGTCGCGGCTGAATATTGCGGATAGAGCGGCACCACCAGGATGCGGTCGCAGCCCTGGGCCATGAGACCATCGACGCCAGCCTTGATCGACGGATTGCCGTAGCGCATCGCCCAGTCGACGATGACGTGGCTGCGGTCGGCCAGGCTCGCGGCCAGCTTCTCGCTCTGCGCGCGGGTGATCGTCTTCAGCGGCGATTCGTTCTTCTCGGTGTTCCAGATCGACTGGTAGTCTTTCGCCTTCTTGCGCGGCCGGACATTGAGGATGATCCCGTTGAGGATGATCTTCCACAACAGGCCCTGGTCCTCGATGACGCGGCGGTCGGACAGGAACTCCTTCAGATACACCCGCACGCCGGCGGCGTCGGCCGTATCCGGCGTCCCGAGATTGACCAGCAGCACGCCGACGCGGGACGTGCTCGCGGCCGGCAACGGCCTGACGTCGACAGGCCTGGCATTGTCCAGAGAGATGGCGGCGGTCATGATGCCCGTGACTGCTGAAGGGCGTGGCTTGGCGGCTTGTTTCGACATTGTCAAGATAAGGGCCATTTCACTGTTGTCATCGGGCTGGAGGAGCCATGACGATTGCCGAATTGTGCATTTTCGCCAGCGTAATGCTCTATCTCTTAACGATCGTGCCGGCGAAATGGATCAGCGTCGACGGTGGCGGGCGCTATGACAACGCCCGGCCGCGAGATCCCGCCTTCTACGCCGGCGGCATCCGCGAGCGGGCGCTGGGCGCCCATCAGAACGGCATCGAGGCGTTCCCGTTCTTTGCCGCGGCGGTGCTGCTGGCCGAGTTCCGCGGCGCGCCGCAGAACCTGATCAACGAGCTGTCGGTGCTGTTCGTGATCGTGCGCACCGCCTATGTGCTGACCTACGTGGGCAACCGGCCGTCGCTGCGCTCGATCCTGTGGGCGATCGGGTTCCTGATCACCGTCGCGATCTTCTTCCTGCCCCTGCTGCGCCAATACCTGCCGGTTTGAGTGGGCCCAGTTTCCGGGCGTGAGAAGCGTCACATCTCCATGCCCATCCGGATGCTAACCAAAACGGCCATGCGGCCTCCGTCTGTACGCCATTCGTTTCTCCTTTGATCCGGTCTGCTGCGGCCAGTTGATTGGATTTGACGGCGAAATTCCCTATAGGGCGGAGTGAATTGGACTGCCGCAGCGGCACTGTGAGGCCGCCAGAGGGATCGTGATGACTTTGACCAGCTCGGCCCCCGCGCGCGCGCCGCGCGACCCGGGAAATTACCAGACCGCCCTGCAATCGACGGTGCGGGCGGCCGCGGACTGGCTGATCGCCAACCAGAAGCCCGACGGTCATTGGGTCGGCCGCGCCGAATCCAACGCCTGCATGGAGGCGCAATGGTGCCTGGCGCTGTGGTTCATGGGGCTCGAGGAGCATCCGCTGCGCAAGCGCCTGGGCCAGTCGCTGCTCGACAGCCAGCGCCCGGACGGCGCCTGGCAGGTCTATTTCGGCGCCCCCAATGGCGACATCAACGCGACCGTCGAGGCCTATGCCGCGCTGCGCTCGCTCGGCTTCCGCGACGACGAGCCGCCGGTGCGCCGCGCCCGCGAATGGATCGAAGCCAAGGGGGGCCTGCGCAACATTCGCGTGTTCACGCGCTATTGGCTGGCGCTGATCGGCGAATGGCCGTGGGAGAAGACCCCCAACATCCCGCCCGAGGTGATCTGGTTTCCGCTCTGGTTTCCGTTCTCGATCTACAATTTCGCGCAATGGGCACGCGCAACCCTGATGCCGATCGCGGTGCTGTCGGCGCGGCGGCCGAGCCGGCCGCTGCCGCTCGAGAACCGGCTGGACGCGTTGTTTCCGCATGGGCGCAACGCGTTCGACTACGAGCTGCCGGTCAAGGCCAATGCCGGCGGCTGGGACAAGTTCTTCCGCGGCGCCGACAAGGTGCTGCATGCCCTGCAGAACCTCGGCAACAAGCTCAATCTCGGCCTGTTCCGCCCGGCGGCGACCAGCCGCGTGCTGGAATGGATGATCCGCCACCAGGATTTCGACGGCGCCTGGGGCGGCATCCAGCCGCCCTGGATCTACGGCCTGATGGCGCTCTACGCCGAGGGCTATCCGCTCAATCATCCCGTTCTCGCCAAGGGCCTCGATGCCCTGAACGATCCCGGCTGGCGAGTCGATGTCGGCGACGCCACCTACATCCAGGCGACCAACAGTCCAGTGTGGGACACGATCCTGACCCTGCTCGCCTTCGACGATGCCGGCGTGCTCGGCGATTACCCCGAGGCCGTCGACAAGGCGGTCAATTGGGTGCTCGACCGCCAGGTCCGCGTGCCCGGCGACTGGTCGATGAAGCTGCCGCACGTCAAGCCCGGCGGCTGGGCGTTCGAATACGCCAACAACTATTATCCCGACACGGACGACACCGCCGTGGCGCTGATCGCGCTGGCGCCGCTGCGCCGTGATCCGAAGTGGCAGGCCAAGGGCATCGACGAGGCGATTCAGCTCGGCGTCGACTGGCTGATCGGCATGCAGAGCGAGGGCGGCGGCTGGGGCGCGTTCGACAAGGACAACAACCAGAAGATCCTGACCAGGATCCCGTTCTGCGACTACGGCGAGGCGCTCGATCCGCCGTCGGTCGACGTCACCGCCCACATCGTCGAGGCGTTCGGCAAGCTCGGCATCTCGCGCAATCATCCCGCCATGGTGCGCGCGCTCGACTACATCCGACGGGAGCAGGAGCCGAGCGGCCCGTGGTTCGGCCGCTGGGGCGTCAACTACGTCTACGGCACCGGCGCGGTGCTGCCGGCGCTGGCCGCGATCGGCGAGGACATGACGCAACCCTATATCGGCCGCGCCTGCGACTGGCTCGTCGCGCATCAGCAGCCGGACGGCGGCTGGGGCGAGAGCTGCGCCTCCTACATGGATGTCAGCGCGGTCGGCCGCGGCACCACCACGGCGTCACAGACGGCGTGGGCGCTGATGGCCCTGCTCGCCGCCAACCGTCCGCAGGACAAGGAGGCGATCGAGCGCGGCTGCATGTGGCTGGTCGAGCGCCAGTCGGCCGGCACCTGGGACGAGCCGGAATTCACCGGCACCGGCTTCCCCGGCTATGGCGTCGGCCAGACCATCAAGCTGACCGATCCCTCTTTGCAGGAGCGGCTGATGCAGGGCCCGGAGCTGTCCCGCGCCTTCATGCTCCGCTACGGCATGTACCGCCACTACTTCCCGCTGATGGCCTTGGGCCGCGCGCTGCGGCCGCAGGGGCATGGGTAGGCGCGATTAGCAGCACGCCATCTTGGAAGCTGCAAGCCACGCCCACCGCTGTCGTCCCGGGCTTGACCCGGCAACTGTTATGTTGATGGAGTGATCGCATAAGGTTTTCGGTCGCGCATCATGGCATTCAGGATGGTTAGAAGCTTCCTGGCGACGGCGATGAGGGCGAGCTTGGCGGGTTTACCGGCTTGGCGCAGACGGTTGTAAAAGATCTTGAAGCGATCGGCGCGGCGGACGGCGTTGAGGGCGGCCATGTAGAGGGCGTCGCGGACACGCTTCCGGCCGCCGCCGATCTTGCGCTTGCCACGATACGCCCCGCTATCGCGATTGAAGGGAGCCAGGCCCGCAAGAGCGGCTACCTCCTTTGGCCCGAGATGGCCGAGTTCCGGCATCTGGGTGATGAGTTGCATGCAGGCGACGGGTCCCACACCGGGCACGGAGCGCATCAGCTGTGCCTGCTCCGCAAGCACCGGCTCGGCTTTGATGAGCGCGTTGATCTCGGCCTCGATCTCGACGATCTCGTCATTGAGGACCTCGATCAGGCGGCTGATGCGTTCGGCCATGGCGCGGTCCTCGGCCTCGCTGCGGCGGTTCTTTTCCTGGGCGCGCATGGCAACCAGTTGATCCCGCCGTTTTGCAAGCCTGGCGAGGGCGCTTTGGGCAGGCGTCATGGCCTGCTCGGTGGCTGGCTGCATGGCGCGCCCAAAGGCTGCCAGCGTTCGCGCGTCGATCGGATCGGTCTTGGCGAGTTGGCCGCTGGCGCGGGCGAAATCGCGAGCTCGAGCCGGGTTGATCCGCGCAAAGCGGATGCCCGCCCGACGCAGGGCCTCGCGCAGTTCGAGGTCGTAGACACCCGTGGCCTCAAAGACCACCAGAACATCGCATCCCCAACGCGCCACCAGCTGTGTGATGGCCTGTGGCCCGTTGGCGATGCGCTCCGGCGCCCCCACGGCTTCATCAAAAATATCGAGATAGGGTTTGCAAACGTCGATTCCGACGCAACGAAAAGGTACGATCACGGTGCCTGTCCCTGTGATGCGAGGTCTGTTGGCGCAGCCTCGTGCAACTGTTCAGGTTGATAAATGGAACGGGCGGGAGACCGAGCCGGCTCACGGCGTCTAGCGCCAAGGACCCAACGGCTTCCCGCCCACCATCATCATGGCAGACTTTCCAGACACAGGGACCCATAACTACCGGGAGTGGTTTGAGGCAGGCGCGTAGTTGGCAGTTCGCCCACCACCACGGCCGCGGAGTATGGGTCCCGGGTCAAGCCCGGGACGACACTTGTTGTGCCATCGTGGCCACTCCACCACTGTCATGCCCCGCGCAGCCGGGTTCATCCATTCCGCCGGAACAGAAATGGAGGCCGACAAGCGGCGGCTCAGCCTGATCCGATCAGAAGCAGGTGGTGCGCTCGGCCGCCATGTAGCCGAGCAGCAGGCCGGCGCCGAACAGCAGCACGAGGCCGGCGGCACCGAATTCGAGGCCGCGCATGATCAGTGCGCCGCCGCCCTCGCGGCCGGCGCTGAGTCGGCGGGCGACGTCCTTGGCGGCGACGGCGAGCACCGCGATGGTCGCGACCGTCACGGCGGTGCCGAGCCCCATCACGAACGTCGCGGCGACGCCGGCCCAGAACAGGCCCTGCGCCAGCGCGAACACCAGCACCAGGATCGCGCCCGAGCACGGCCGGATGCCGGCGGCGAAGATCGCCTGGAAGCCGCGCTGCCAGCCGCCGGGTCCGGCGAGCTCGCTCGGCGCCGGGCCGTGGGAATGGCCGCAGCCGCAATCGTCGCCATGGACGTGATCATGATGGACGTGATCATGCGCCACCGCATGAGCATGATCGTGGCTATGATGATCGTGTCCATGATGGTCATGACCGTGGTGATCATGGTGATGCTCACGATGCTGGTGATCATGCGCGTGGCCATGATCATGGGCTGACTGCGCCACGGCAGCCGCGGGCGCGCCAGCGAGCGCCAGAGCCGGCGCCGCCGGCTGCCAGGTGCGCAGGAACGCCGCGCCCTTGACCCAGACCAGGCGCGCGCCGAGCAGCGCGATCAGGCCGTAGCTCGCGATCTCCACCACCTTCTCGGCGCTGCACATGCTGGCCGCGGTGGCGTTGAGCAGCACGGCGCCGATCCCGACGATGGCGACCGCGACCAGCGCCTGCATCAGGCCCGAGGCGAACGACAGCACGATGCCGCGCTTCGCCGTCTCCTGGTTGGCGACGAGATAGGACGCGATCACCGCCTTGCCGTGGCCGGGGCCCGCAGCATGAAAGATGCCGTAGGCGAACGAGATCGCCAGCAGCCACCACACCGCCGAGCCATCTTGCTTGGCCGAGCGGATCGCCCCCGACATCTGCCGGTAGAACTCCGACTGCTTCGCGAGCAGCCAGCCGACGATGCCGCCGACCTGTGGCTCCGCCGGTGCGCCGAACGGCGATTTGGCGAGCAGCACATGCGAGGCGGCGTCGGCGGCAACGAGCACAGCGACGATCGCGGCGCAGGTAAGGAGCGGTCGAGCGGAGCTGGGGCGAGGTGTCATGGACATTCCACTGAGATCTTGTTGGCGAAATTCATTCCGAAATTGGCGTTCGCCCCGCCGCTCAGGAATGTCTGTTCGTTCATGGTCTGCGCGACGGAGCCGCCGTCGCTCGGTCTCACCAGGCCGAACTTGCAGCCCGAGGGAGCGCTGACCAGCGTGACGGGATCCTTCTCCGCCATCTGGAAATCGATGAAATAGCTGGGATCGTAGACCTCGACCTGGAGCTGCTTCGGCTTCACCGGCGCCTTCAGCGGCAGGGTGAAGTGCAGGGTCAGCTTGGTGTCCTTGTATTCGAGGTAATAGTCGACGGGGTCCTCGAGCTTCTGCTTGCGCCCGTCGGCCTTGAGGAAGGTGAAGTAGGCATATTCCTTCAGCGACTCGGCGTTGGTCTGCGCCAGCGGCGCCAGCTCCTCGCGGGTGTAGACGCCCTTCTGCTTGGTCTCGAGGCCCTGCAGCGCATAGGTCGCGAACATGTCGTCGAAGGTCCAGGCGTGCCGCACGCCGGTCACCGAGCCATCGGCCGCATAGAGCAGCTGGCTGGTCGCGGTGACCCAGACATGCGGATGGGCGCTCGCCGCGCTCGCGCCGAGCACGAGCGTCAGCGCAGCGAGGACGAACCGGACCAGCGCCATCCCCTTCATCTCAAGCCGCCTTGGCAACGTCGAGCAGGCCGCGCCGGCGCAGCAGCGCGTCGGGCTCGGGCTCGCGGCCGCGGAAGGCGATGTAGGCCGCTTCCGGATCGACCGAGCCGCCGGAGGCGTAGACATTGTCGTGGAGCCGCTTGGCGACCGCCGGGTCGAAGATGTTGCCGGCTTCCTCGAAGGCGCCGAAGGCATCCGCATCCATCACCTCCGACCACATGTAGCTGTAATAGCCCGCCGCATAATGGTCTCCCGAGAAGATGTGGCCGAATTGGGTCGGCCGGTGGCGCAGCGCGATCTCGGGCGGCATGCCGATCTTCTCCATCTCGGCCTTTTCGAAGGCGCGAACATCCTTGGAGGCCGCCGCCGGCTGGGTGTGGAACTCGAGGTCGATCAGCGCCGAGGAGACGAACTCGACGGTGGCAAAGCCCTGGTTGAAGCGGCGCGCGGCCAGGAAGCGGTCGAGCAGGTCCTGCGGCAGCGGCTCGCCCGTCTGGTAGTGGCGCGCGAAGGTTTGCAGCACCTCGGGACGCTCCTGCCAGTGCTCGTAGAGCTGCGACGGCAGCTCGACGAAGTCGGTGAACACCGCAGTGCCCGACAGCGACGGATAGGTCACGTTGGACAGGATGCCGTGCAGGCCGTGGCCGAACTCGTGGAACAGCGTGCGGGCATCGTCCGGCGACAGCAGCGACGGCTGTCCGTCGGCCCCCTTGGCGAAGTTGCAGACGTTGATGATCAAGGGCGCGGTGTCGCCGTCGAGCTTCTGCTGGTCGCGCAGCGAGGTCATCCAGGCGCCGGAGCGCTTCGACGAGCGGGCAAAGTAGTCGCCATAGAACAGCGCCTTGTGGCGGCCTCCCGCGTCCTTGATCTCCCAGACCCGGACGTCCGGATGCCAGACCGGGATGTCCTTGCGCTCGGCGAAGGTGATGCCGAACAGCCGGGTGGCGCAATCGAAGGCGGCCGCGATCATGTTGTCGAGCGAGAGATACGGCTTGATCGCGGCGTCGTCGAAGTTGGCCTTCGCCTGGCGCAGCTTCTCGGCGTAATAGCGCCAGTCCCAGGCCTCGAGCTTGAAGTTGCCGCCCTCCGCCGTGATCATCTCCTGCAGTTGATCGCGATCGGCCAGCGCCTTGGCGCGCGCCGGCTTCCAGACGCGCTCCAGCAGCCCGCGCACGGCCTCCGGCGTCTTCGCCATGGAATCCTCGAGGCGATAGGCGGCGAAGTTGGGAAAGCCCATGATCCTGGCGGCCTGCTCGCGCAAGGACAGGATCTCGCCGATGACGGCGTTGTTGTCGTTGGAATTGCCATTGTCGCCCCGCGCGGTGAAGGCCTTGAACACCTTCTCGCGCAGGTCGCGCCTGCCTGAGCTCTGCAGGAACGGCTCGACCGACGAGCGCGACAGGGTCACGATCGCCTTGCCGGGCATGCCGCGCTCATCCGCCGCAGCCTTGGCGGCAGCCACGAAGCTCTCGGACAGGCCGGCGCGGTCGTCCTCGCCGAGCTCGAGGTACCAGTCCTGCTCGTCGCCGAGCACGTGATGGCTGAAGGTGGTGCCGAGCTGGGCGAGCTTCTCGTTGATCTCGGCCATCCGCACCTTGTCGTCGTCCGAGAGGCCGGCGCCGGCACGGCGGAAGCGGGTGTAGGTGCGCTCCAGCAGCCGCTGCTCCTCGCCGGTGAGCTTGAGGTCCTTGCGATTGTCGTAGAGCAGCGCGATGCGGCCAAACAGCACGGCATTCATCATGATCGGGTTCCAGTGCCGCGCCATCCGCAGCGACACGTCCTTGTCGATCTCCAGAATCGCCGGGTTGGAATGCGCCGACACCAGATCGTAGAAGACAGCCGCGACCTTCGACAGCAGCTTGCCCGAGCGCTCCAGCGCCGTGATGGTGTTGGCGAAGTCCGGCTCGGCCGGATCATGGGTAATCGCGGTGATTTCGGCGGCGTGGTCGGCGAAGGCGCGCTCGAAGGCCGGCAGGAAGTGCTCGGGTTTGATCGCGTCGAAGGGCGGTGTCTGGTGCGGGGTCTCCCAGGCCACGAGCAGCGGATTGGTCTGGGCGTCGATCACAGCGGTGGTGTCTGACATCGGCTGGGGTCCGTCCTCTCCCGGAAGTTCGATGCGCCCCTCATATCATGGAGCTGGCTCTTTTTGGGTCATTTCCCCTTGAAGGGCCGGGCCTTTTCGGAGAGATTGCGGCCCGCAACAGGACCCTGGACCATGAACGCAGAGACCACCTCCAAAGCCGGCCGCCAGATCGCCTGGCCGACCGTGATCACCGTCATCTCGGCGGCGATCCTGATCGGTGCCGAAGTGTTCGGTGCGGCCTTCGCCGGCGGCTGGGCGCTCGCGATTCTGTTCGGGCTCGGCGATGGCGGCGCGCACATCGTTCAGGCCGTGCTGTTCGCGATCGGCGTGTTCGTGATGATCGGCTTCATCCGCGGCGCGCAGCGCATCGAGCCGTTCACCAGGCGCGCGTGAACAGCGTAAAAACACTGTCCTGCAAGCGTGAGCGCGTTACGAAAGTTTAAGCTCGCTTAACGTTCGTTCAGACATCAGCGCGGCATGTGTGTCGCGTAAGCACAGATTAGGGAAATCTTTCCCGGCGCCCAAAAATTCCTTGCGAACGAAATTCAAAACGCTTATTTCCGCTTCTGCCCAATTTCGCACGTGCCTGTGGTCGTGTGTCAGTCGGTAGGTATCCGGACAAGAGGCCGGACAGCCGCCAAGGGATGAGGAACCGAGGGGCCCTCGGATCGTTGCGATCAAGATCACCATGATCGAGATCGTCATGCTCCAGAGCCCAGCATCTCTCTCAAGAGATGCCGCTGAAGGTCACCCCATCTTTTGCAACCGTGACTGGCAGCCGGAGGCGAACCGGCGCACCCCGCTCTCAACGGGGGACGCGACTTAAAGCAACGACGGATCGGGCTTTTTTGGTCTCTACCGGCAGTCCAAAGCCGGCGCGGGCTACTGAAAAGGCTTGTCCTTCATTGCCAGGTGTGCGGGCGGGAAATTCCCAACCAATCCACGGCAGCACAATTCGGCTACGGGTTCGAGGTTTTGTCGCCTTTCCATCGGGCGGCAACGCCAAGGCACCCGTGTCGGGATCATTTTGAACGGGTCTCCGTCGCTGGGGCCGTTTGGAGGGTGCTATGACCGAACGTATCCGGGAATTCCTGCGCAACCGCCGCGAGGAAGGTCTGGACCACGAGCCCTGTCTCGTCGTCGACCTCGAGATCGTGCGCGACAACTACATGAGCTTCGCTCGCGCGCTGCCGGACAGCCGCGTGTTCTATGCGGTCAAGGCCAACCCGGCGCCGGAAGTGCTGTCGCTGCTCGCCTCGCTCGGCTCCTCCTTCGACACGGCGACGGTCGCCGAGATCGAGATGGCGCTGGCCGCCGGCGCGACGCCTGACCGCATCTCCTATGGCAACACCATCAAGAAGGAGCGGGACATCGCGCGCGCTTATGCGCTCGGCATCCGCCTGTTCGCGGTCGACTGCGCCGCCGAGGTCGAGAAGATCGCGCGCGCAGCGCCCGGCGCCAAGGTGTTCTGCCGCATCCTGTACGATTGCGCCGGCGCCGAATGGCCCCTGTCGCGCAAGTTCGGCTGCGATCCGGAGATGGCTGTGGAAGTGCTGGACCTGGCCAAGCGGCTGGGCCTGGAGCCGTGCGGCATCTCGTTCCATGTCGGCTCGCAGCAGCGCAAGGTGAAGGCGTGGGACCGCGCGCTGGCGATGGCCTCGACGGTGTTCCGCGACTGCGCCGAGCGCGGCATCAACCTGACCATGGTCAACATGGGCGGGGGCTTCCCGACCAAGTACCTGAAGGACGTGCCGCCGGTCGTGCAGTACGGCCGCTCGATCTTCCGCGCGCTGCGCAAGCATTTCGGCAACCAGATCCCGGAGACGATCATCGAGCCGGGCCGTGGCATGGTCGGCAACGCGGGGATCATCGAGTCGGAAGTGGTGCTGATCTCGAAGAAGAGCGACGAGGACGAGCTGCGCTGGGTCTATCTCGACATCGGCAAGTTCGGCGGCCTCGCCGAGACGATGGACGAGTCGATCCGCTACGCGATCCGCACCCCGCATGAGGGCGCGGAGATGACCCCGTGCGTGCTCGCCGGCCCGACCTGCGATTCGGCCGACGTGATGTACGAGAAGCTGCCGTATCCGCTGCCGGTGACGCTCTCGATCGGCGACAAGGTGCTGATCGAGGGGACCGGGGCCTATACGTCGACCTATGCGTCGGTGGCCTTCAACGGCATCCCCCCGCTGAAGACCTATCACATCTGATCCGGCGGCCCTCGCCCGCGCGCGGGTGAGACGGGCAAGAGCCTCGGGTGGGGCTTTCCCCACCCCGACCCTCCCCCGCAAGCGGGGGAGGGAGCGATAGATCGTCACCTTCAACCTGACATCACGTGTTTGCGCGCGGGCGAAGGCTTGCCGCGCAGGCCGGGGACTGACGTGCCATGACCGCTTTTCGCATCCCTTCGACTGCGCCCTCTCGGACTGCCGCTCCGTTCGTGATCCGCAGCGAACGGGCCTCCGACGTCGCAGCGCGCGAGACGCTGCTCGACCTGTGCTTTGGCGAGAATCGCCATGAGCGCACCTGCCAGCGCCTGCGCGACGGACGCGCGCCCGCCGCGGGCCTCGCTTTGTCGGCGGTGCGCGGCGGCGCGCTGGTGGGAACGCTGCGGTTGTGGCACGTCAGCGCCGGCGGACGCGACGCGCTGATGCTGGGGCCGCTGGCGGTCGCGGCCGAGGCGCGCCGTCTCGGCGTTGGCGCTGCACTGATGAATGCCGCGCTGATGATCGCGGCGTCGCGCGGCCATGGCGCCGTGATCCTGCTCGGCGATGCGCCCTATTACGCCCGCTTCGGCTTCTCGGTCGCGCAGACCGCCGCGCTGGAGCTGCCCGGCCCGTTCGAACGCGCGCGGCTGCTCGGGCTCGAGCTGGTCGAAGGCGCGCTGGACGGCGCGTCGGGCATGATCGTCGCGACCGGCGCTGCCGAACGCAAGGCCCGCCGCTCGCGTCGCGAGCGGCCGCTGCGATGCGCAGCGTGAAGACCAGGGCGGCGACAGCGCCGCAGCGGCGGACACTGCTGCCGACGCTCCTGCTGATCCTGCTCGGGATCATGATCGTCCGCGACATCGTGGTCAGGCGCTGGTCCAGCACGCCGCCCGCCGGACCTGACGTCACCCACCCGCGTTAGGCATGCCGGCAGGCCGCGTCCTGCCCGCCCCGCCAGGGGTTGCGCAGGTGCAGCAAAAGCTCTTTAACCCCCGAAAAATCCCCCCACGAGGTCCGCCATGTCCCGCCGCCTGATCTCTACCGGATCACCGTTCGAGAAGACCGCCGGTTACAGCCGCGCCGTCATCGATGGCGACTTCGCCTTCGTCGCCGGCACCACCGGCTATGACTACACCACCATGACGATGCCGGCCGATGTCACGAGCCAGTCACGCAACTGCTTCAAGACCATCGCCGCTGCCCTGCAGGAGGGCGGCTTCGAGATGGCCGATATCGTCCGCGCGACCTACTACCTGACCGACGTCAACGACGCCGATGCCCATTTTGCGGTCTGCGGCGAAGTCCTCGGCGACATCCGCCCCGCCGCAACGCTGCTGGTCGTCGCGGCGCTGCTCAAGCCGGAGATGAAGGTGGAAATCGAAGTCACCGCCAAGCGCCGCAGCCGCTAACGCGGCGCGGCATCCGAGGGCGGCGCGCCGCCTGAATCCATCCATCCCACGCACCTTTCGCGGAGAACCATTCATGAGCTCGCAGATCCACGCGAAGATCACCGGCCCCATCGTGATGATCGGCTTCGGCTCGATCGGCAAGGGCACCCTGCCCCTGATCGAACGCCATTTCGACTACGACAAGAGCCGCTTCGTCATCATCGATCCGCATGACGACGGCGCGCTGGCGAAGAAGCATGGCGTCCGCTTCATCCAGCAGGGCGTGACCCGCGACAATTACCGCGAGCTGCTGGTGCCGCTGCTCACCGAAGGCGGCGGCCAGGGCTTCTGCGTGAACCTGTCGGTCGACACCTCCTCGGTCGACCTCATGACCATGTGCCGCGAGATCGGCGCGCTCTACATCGACACCGTGGTCGAGCCGTGGGCCGGCTTCTATTTCGACAAGCAGATGGGCGTCGAGCAGCGCTCCAACTACGCGCTGCGCGAGACGCTGTTGGCTGCCCGCCGCAAAAGCCCCGGCGGCACCACCGCCGTCTCGACCTGCGGCGCCAATCCCGGCATGGTGTCCTGGTTCGTCAAGCAGGCGCTGCTCGACATCGCCAAGGACACCAACACCGAGATCGTCGAGCCGAAGAGCCGCGAGGGCTGGGCGCAGCTGATGCAGAAGCTCGGCGTCAAGGGCGTCCACATCGCCGAGCGCGACACGCAGCGCTCGAAGAATCCGAAGCCGATGGACGTGTTCGTCAACACCTGGTCGGTCGAGGGCTTCGTCTCGGAGGGCATGCAGCCGGCCGAGCTCGGCTGGGGCACGCACGAGACATGGATGCCGGAGAACGGCCGCCGCCACAGCGAAGGCTGCGGTGCCGCGATCTATCTGCTGCAGCCGGGCGCCAATACCCGCGTGCGCTCGTGGTGTCCGACGCCGGGCGCGCAATACGGCTTCCTGGTGACCCACAATGAGTCGATCTCGATCGCCGACTACTACACCGTGCGCGACGGCGACAAGGTGGTGTACCGCCCGACCTGCCACTACGCCTATCACCCGGCCAATGACGCGGTGCTGTCGCTGCACGAGATCTTCGGCGCCACCGGCAAGATGCAGGGAAAGTGGCACATCCTCGACGAGAACGAGATCGTCGACGGCATCGACGAACTCGGCGTGCTGCTCTACGGCCACGGCAAGAACGCCTATTGGTACGGCTCGCAGCTCTCGATCGAGGAGACCCGCCGCATCGCGCCGTACCAGAACGCGACCGGCATGCAGGTGTCATCCGCCGTGCTCGCCGGCATGGTGTGGGCGCTGGAAAACCCGACCGCCGGCATCGTCGAGGCCGACGAGATGGACTTCCGCCGCTGCCTGGAGATCCAGTCGCCCTATCTCGGCCCGGTGAAGGGCTACTACACGGATTGGACCCCGCTGAACGACCGCCCGGGGCTTTTCCCGGAGGATATCGACACGTCGGATCCCTGGCAGTTCCGCAACATCCTGGTGCGGTGACTGGCTGGGCCGCACTCCCTCCTCCGTCATGGCTGGGCTTGACCCGGCCATCCACGAAGCCGCGCAGTTGAACGACGTGGATGCCCGGGGCAAGCCCCGGGCATGACGACGTGGAAGCAGCACGCGAACTCTCTCGCGCTCTGCCGTTGCTACAGCGAGCTACTTCCGCTCCATCGTCGGCGCGACCTTCTCGGCCGGGGCCGGCGGCAGCGCCGGCTCGGCGCCTTCCTTTTGAGCTTCCACGTCAGGGCGCGCGGGCTCTGGCGCCGGCGTCGTCGGGCGCGTGCCGCCGGGCTTGGACTCGGCCGGGGTCGCTGACGGTTCAGGCGAGGCCGAGGGCGTCGCCTGCGCAACCTGGTCGAGGTGATTGGCCTTGATCTCGGTCAGCGAGACCACGGCCACGAGCACGCCGAGGACGAACAGGCCCGCCGCCAGCAGCATGTCCCGGCGCAACGTCTGTTTACTGTTGATCGAGGCCATGGCTTGTCATCCGCATCCTACGTGTGCGGAACAACGGTCACGCGCCTGCGAGGTTCCATCGGGGTCTGCGTCCCAGTGCTTCATCAGAGCCGCAGCAGCCCGGCCTCGCCACTTTCATCGGAGAAAGCGAGCCACGTTCCCGCAGCATTCCAGCCCAGCGCCACGATCGGCGGCGTCTCGTTCCGCCGCACCAGGATCTCGGCGCCGTCCTGCATCCGCACCATCAGCACGGTGCCGTCCTCGTAGCCGCAGGCCAGGATGTCCTGCTTGGGATGGCAGGCGACCGCGGTGACCTTGGCCTTCATCGGCGCCAGCATCGCCGGCTCCTTGCCCATCGGGCCGTCCTTGCCGACGAACGGCCAGAGGATGACCATGTCGGCACCCGAGGTCGCCAGGAAGCGTCCGCCGCTGCCCCAGGACATCGACTTCACCCGCGAGGGGTAACCGGTCATCCGCATGTGCCGGCTATCAGCGAGCCGCCAGCCATGCAGCGCCGGCTCGTGCATCGCGGTGACCAGGAACTTGTTGTCCGGGCTGAAGGTGACGGCGTGATGCGAGCCGGCCCAGCCGAGGAATTCCGGCTCGCCCGCCATGTTCGGAAACCACAAGGTGGCGCCGTTGTAATGCGCGATCGCAAGCCGCAGGCCCTTCGGCGCGAACGCCAACCCGCCCGCGGTCGAGGGCACCTCGAGCGACTTCTCCTCGCCCTTGGGCTGACGCACGAACGCGGTCTTGCCGACCGACCAGGCGATCGCACCGTCCGGATGAAGGGCAACGTTGTCGATCCAGCGCCGCTTCGGATCGGTCACGAGCACGCTCACGCTGCCCGCCTTGTCGAGCGACGAGACCTTGCCGTCATCGCCGCCGATCAGGATGCGCGATCCGTCCGACACCGCGGACAGGATGCCGCCGCCGGTGACATCCACCTTGCTGATCTCGCCGTCGCCGTCGACGACAGCGACACTCTCCTCGGTGCCGACGAAGGCGGCGCGATCGCCGAGATAGTGCACGGCCGTGACGGCCATGCCGAGCGAGACCGGCTTCACCTTGTCGGTGACGGAGACGATCGATGCGGCCTCGCCGCCCTGGTCGAACGACGTCATCAGGTCACGATGCAGCGTTCGAAGCCTTCGCGGATGGCGTCTTCCGGCAGCTCGCGGCCGATGAAGACGACGCGGCTCTGGCGCGCCTCGTCGGGCTTCCACTTCCGCTGGTGATCGCCTTCGAGCATCATGTGCACGCCCTGGAAGACGTAGCGGTCGTCATCGTCCTGGAACGACAGGATGCCCTTGGAGCGCAGGATCTTGCCGCCCTCGGTCTGCACCAGGTTCTGCAGCCACGGCATGAATTTCGACGGATCGAGCGGCTTGTCGGAGCGCAGCGACAGCGACTGCATCTCCTCGTCGTGATAGTGCTTCAGGCCGTGATCGTGATGATGATGGTGATCATGGCCGTGGTCGTGATCATGGTGGTGATGATCGTGATCGTCGCCCGCTTCGAGGAATTGCGGCTCGATCTCCAGAATGCGGTCGAGATCGAACGCGCCGCGCTCCAGCACATCCGCGATCGCGATCTGACAGCGCTCGGTGCGATGCAGCTTTGCATAGGGGTTGATGGCGCGGATACGCGCCTCGACCTCGGCGAGCTCCGGCTTGGTGACGAGGTCGGTCTTGTTGAGCACGATGACGTCGGCAAACGCGATCTGGTTCTTCGCCTCCGGCGCATCCTTGAGCCGGTCCGAGAGCCACTTCGCGTCGGCCACCGTCACGACCGCGTCGAGCCGCGCGTTCTTCTGCACGTCCTCGTCGACGAAGAAGGTCTGCGCCACCGGCGCCGGATCGGCGAGCCCCGTGGTCTCGACGATGATCGCGTCGAACTTGCCCTTGCGGCGCATCAGGCCGGAGATGATGCGCACGAGATCGCCGCGCACGGTGCAGCAGATGCAGCCATTGTTCATCTCGAACACTTCCTCATCGGCGCCGACGATGAGGTCGTTGTCGATGCCTATCTCGCCGAATTCGTTGACGATGACGGCGTACTTCTTGCCGTGGTCTTCCGAGAGGATGCGGTTCAGAAGCGTGGTCTTGCCGGCCCCGAGATAGCCGGTCAGGACCGTCACTGGTGTCTTGCTCGCGTCGGACATGCTCACTCCGAAAACCTCAGATCGCGTCGAAAATGGCTCAAAAGCGCACTACCGCGAGGGCTCGAGAACCCTAACGGACCAGCGCGCTCGTCAGAGCCCTTATATTGTGCCGGACCATGGCAATGTAAGTGGGAACGGGCCCCTTTTCCTCGCTCAGGGCATCGGAATACAGCGTGCCGCCGATCTTCGCGCCGGTCTCGGCGGCGATCCGGCCGACCAGCCGGTCGTCGTTGAAATTCTCCAGGAAGACGGCCGGAATCCCGGCCTTTTTCACTTGGCGGATGATCTCGGCAACGTCGCGGGCCGACGGCTCGGTCTCGGTGGAGACGCCGAGCGGGGCGATGAACTGGACGCCATAGGCATCGGCGAAATAACCGAAGGCGTCATGGGTCGAGATCACCTTGCGCCGCTCGGCCGGGATCTTGTCGATCTCGGCGCGGACCTCGCGGTCGAGCGCATCGAGCTCGCCGAGATAGCGTTCCGCATTGGCCTTGAAGACCTCCGCGTCTGCGGGGGCGGCCGCGACCAGCGCATCGCGGATGTTCTTCACATAGACCTTGGCATTGCCGACCGACTGCCAGGCATGCGGATCGGCATCCGAGCCGCGCTTGCGTGGGGTGATGCCCTGGGTGGCGACGACGATCGGCGCTTTGCTGCCGGAGGCCTGCTGCAACCGCGGCAGCCAGCCCTCCAGCCCGAGGCCGTTGACGATCAGGAGCTGCGCGGCGCCGACATCCTTCGCATCATGCGGCGTCGGCGTGTAGACGTGCACGTCGCTGTCCGGCCCGACCAGCGAGGCGACACTGACCTTGTCGCCGCCGACCTGGCGGGCGAAATCGGCGAGGATCGAGAAGCTGGTGACGACCTTCAGCCGGGTCTCGGCCGATGCGGGGACAATCAGAACAAGGCCAAACAACAGGCTCAGCGCGGACAACAGGCGTTTCATGGGCATCGACTTCAGGCTTCGAGGTGGCGTCCCGGAAACAGTTGCGGAAGCACGCCGCCCACGCGTCCGAACAGCACCGAGGCGAGATAGAGCAAGGACGCGACCAGGATGATCGCAGGCCCCGAGGGAATGCGGGTCTGGAACGACAGCACCAGCCCGACATAGCCGGAGACGATCGCAGAGGCGACCGCGATGCAGATCATCGGCGTGACGTCGCGCGACCAGAACCGGGCGATCCCCGCCGGCAGGATCATCAGGCCGACCGCGAGCAAGGTGCCGAGCGCCTGGAAGCCGTTGACGAGGTTGACGACGATCAGGGCGAGGAAGATCAGATGCGCCGGCGCGCCCGCCCGGCTCACGGTGCGCAGGAACAAGGGATCGACGCTCTCGACGACCAGCGGGCGGTAGATCACGGCGAGCACGACGAGCGTGATGGTGGCGTTGGTCGCGACCATCAGCAAGGTCGGGTCGTCCATCGCCAGGATGTTGCCGAACAGCACGTGCAAGAGATCGACGTTGGTGCCCTTGACCGAGACGATGGTGACGCCGATCGCCAGTGACGCCAGATAGAAGGTCGCGAGCGACGCGTCCTCCTTCAACCCGGTCGAGCGCGAGACGAGGCCCGATAGCAGCGCCACGGCAAAGCCGGCGATCAGGCCGCCGGTCGTCATCGCAAACAAATTGAGACCCGACAGCAGGAAACCGATCGCCGCGCCGGGAAGAATCGCATGTGCCATGGCGTCGCCGACCAGGCTCATGCGCCTGAGCATCAGGAAGACGCCGATCGGTCCGGAGCCGAGCGACAGCGCGATGACCGCGGCGAGCGCGCGGCGCATGAACTCGAAATCCGAGAACGGAGCGAACAGCACCTCGCGCAGCATCATGCCGCCTTGGAGGCTTGCGCAGGCACGCAGGGCGCGGCGGCATCGTCGAACGCCTCGCACATCCGACGCGCCTGCGACAGATTGTCGGCGGTCAGCACCTCCGCCGTCGGTCCCCAGGCCACGGCCTCGCGCGCCAGCAGCAGGGTCTGCGGGAAATGCGCGCGCACCATGTCCATGTCGTGCAGCGCCGCCAGCACGGTGCGCCGCTCGCCATGCCAGTGCTCGATCAGTTGCAGAAGGTCGGCCGAGGTCTTCGTGTCCATCGCATTGAACGGCTCGTCGAGCACGATCACGCGGGCATCCTGCAGCAGCACGCGCGCGAACAGCATGCGCTGCATCTGGCCACCCGAGAGCGTGCCAATGCCGCGACCCTCGAAGCCGGTGAGGCCGACGGCCGCGATCGCCTGCGCGATCTTCTCGCGCGCGGCCGCGCCGATGCCGCCAAACATGCCGGTGCTGCGCCACAGTCCGGTGCTGACGAAATCGAACACCGAGATCGGGAAGGAGCGGTCGATATCGGCGATCTGCGGCAGATAGGCGATTTCGCGCGGCTTCAGGCCGGCCGCGGCGATGGTGCCGGCGAGCGGCTTCAACAGCCCGACGATGCCGCGAAACAGCGTCGACTTGCCGGCGCCGTTGGGGCCGACCACGGCGAGCAGCGCCCCTGTCGCGACCTCACCGGTAAGGTGATGCACGGCGGGGTGGCGGTCGTAGCCCAGAGTCACGTCGCGGAATTGCAGCTGGACCATGGCCGTCATCATCGCATCGCCAGCCAGACGATCAGCCAGAGCACCGCGCTCGCCGCCAGCGCCGCGCCGAGCCGCGTCGTCACCGGCATGCGCAGGATCGACCACGGCGCCGGCTGCGCCGGATGCGGCGCCGCGGGACCGTGGCTGTGGGCATGACCGTGACCATGGCTGTACCCGTGCGCATGCGAATGGCCGTGGCTATCGAGGGCAGACTGCGTCATTTCGTCATGATGTTACATTATAACATCACCGCTGTCCACCGCAGGCGGGGCGTTTGTGGCATCGGAGGTCGTGGTTCTCACCCCGTCATTGCGAGCGCAGCGAAGCAATCCAGGCTGCCCAAGCGGAGGGATTCTGGATTGCTTCGCTGCGCTCGCAATGACGGCGGAGACAGACCGCCTCCCGTCAACCAGCGCGTCAGCTGAAATACCGCACCAGCGCCAGGCCGGCGAACAGGCCGGCGATCGAGATCCCCACCGACCCCAGCACGTAGACCGCAGCCAGTCCCAACGCGCCCCGCTCATACAGCAGCGCGGTGTCGAGCGAGAACGCCGAGAACGTGGTGTAGCCGCCAAGAATGCCGGTCATCAGGAACAGCCGCCAATGCTGGGGCGCGCCGCCCTTGAAGGCGAGATACCCGGCGATCAGACCCATCACGGTGGAGCCGGTGATGTTGATGATGAAGGTGCCGTACGGGAAGTCCGTCCCGAATGCCTTGGCGCTGGCCATGTTGATCGCGTGCCGTAGCGAGGCGCCGCAGCCGCCGCCGAAGAAGACGAGAAGAAATCCGACCAGTTGATTCACGGGACCTTACCTGCAGACCGCATCGAGAGACGGAATGCCCTGCCCTCGTCGCGAATGGAGCAAAACTCTTGCCGCAAGGGCGCCGCTCTTGCAAGGATCGCCCTCGTCAAAAGCCTTGCCATGAAAAAGGGCGGCGAGCCGAAGCCGCCGCCCTGGTCACTTGCTTGCGTCAGCGATCAGATCGCCTTGCCGTAGAGCTCGTCGACGTAATCCCAGTTGATCAGGTTCTCGACGAACGCCTTCAGATAGTCGGGACGGCGGTTGCGATAGTCGATGTAGTAGGAGTGCTCCCAGACGTCGCAGCCGAGGATCGGGGTCGCGCCGTGCACCAGCGGGTTCTCGCCGTTCGGGGTCTTGGAGATTTCGAGCTTGCCGTTCTTGACCGAGAGCCAGCACCAGCCCGAGCCGAACTGGCCGACGCCGGCGGCCGCGAAGTCGGCCTTGAACTTCTCGAAGCCGCCGAGATCCTCGTCGATCTTCTTCTCGAGCCGGCCGGGCAGCTTGGAGCCGCCGCCGTTCGGCTTCATCCAGGACCAGAAATGGATGTGGTTGAAATGCTGGCCGGCATTGTTGAACACGGCGGGGTTCTTGCCGAACGAGCCCTTGACGATCTCCTCGAGGGACTTGCCTTCGAATTCGGTCCCCTTGATCGCATTGTTGCCGTTGGTCACATAGGCCTGGTGATGCTTGTCGTGGTGGTACTCGAGCGTCTCCTTGGACATGTAGGGGCCGAGGGCTTCATAGGCGTAAGGCAGGGGGGGAAGCGTAAAGGTCATGGGGGCGGTTCCGCAACTTGTGGAAGACGGGATTTAACGGGACCTTCTTATAGAAGGTTCCGCAGTCCTAAACACTGTGATTCTGGAAAAAGCGAGCCGTTTTGATGAGCATCGAAATCGAGGTCCTGAATGGCGACGCCTCCTGGCCGCTGGTGAAGCCGCTGTACGACGCGATCTGGCCGCCCGAGGTGGTCGCGAGCTTACCCTGGGCAGGTATCACTTTTGCGCATGCCGATCTGCGCGTGCTGGTGCAAGACGAGAGTGGCGACCTGCTCTGCCACGTCGGCATCTATCGCCGCCTGGTGAAATGGAACGGGCAGAACGTCAACATCGGCGGCATCGGCGGCGTTTTGACGCGCGCGGACGTGCGCAATCGTGGCCTGGCCACCGTGGGACTCAACGCCGCGATCCAGACCCTGCGGCACGAAGACTCGATCAACTACGCCGTGCTGTTCTGCGCGCCGGATCGCATCGCCTTCTACGGCGCAAGGGGCTTCATCCCGTTCGACGGCGACGTCTACGCCGAGCAGCCCGACCAGGGCCGCATCCGCTTCGACACGCTGTCTGCGCTCGTGCACGACGTCAAGCGCACTGCGCCGACCCGCGGCACCATCGACCTCTGCGGATTGCCGTGGTGAGGCCGCTCTCCCCTGTCGTCCCGGACAAGCGCGCGGTACGCGCGCGCAGATCCGGGACGACCTACCCCCAGGCAGACGTTTGAGGCACGCTGGTCATGGCACTTTGCCCATGATGTCCGCTGCGGAGGATGGGTCCCCGCTCGAGGCCGGGACGACAGCGGATCACATGGCCCGTATTCCGAAAAAAATAATTCTCTTGCGTTTTTCAAGAAATCATGCTTGTATCCCGGCATCCCGCCTCACCGCAGAGGGGCGTAGCGCGCGATCGTCACGACACGCGAGGTGGGGATGCGATGGCCGCGTTGCTGCCGCAGCATGCTTATCGGCGTGCGGACGAACGGTAGCACGCGGACGTGAAGTCGCAGCGTCCTGACACCCCGAAGCTGGTGTCAACCTGGCGCAATGCTCACGCATGGCGCTGGGGATGGTGGCCAACAAGCCCGGCGCACCAGGGAGACTGCGTATAAGCGTGAAGACCGTCGCGCAGGGAATGCCGGTTGAATCGGCTTTGCCTGTGGTACCTGCCGCCTGCATTCTTTTCGCAGGCGGGCCATGGGTGAGGCCTTCACCCGGCATTCCCTGCGCCCTCTGCATTTCGAGAGGGACGGACTGATCGCAGACCTCGGGCGCGATGCGCCGCGAGACTGCAAAGCCATGTCCATCGCTGTTTGAACCGTGAAACCGCCTCACCCGCCGTCGTCGTCCCGGACAAGCCGTGACGCGCGCCAGCGCGGCATGGCGCCGATCCAGGACCCATACGCGGCGGCGACGCGAGATGCGAAAAGCCAATCGCCGGCGCGTTTCGAACCGCTCCCTGGGGGTATGGATCCCGGTTCAAGGGCCGGGACGACAGCCGAGTTTGTTGCCGCAATCAAAACCATTTCCCGGCACATGCATGAGACAACCGAACAAGGAATTGAGACGGCTCGGCAGCCATGCACCTGATCGTGATGATCCCGCTTTGGACAACCGCTCCTCTGCGATTGCAACTGCGCCGTTTGCTGTTATGGAAACGCGGCTTCAACGGGGGGTAAGATGATTTGGAAATTGCGTTTGGCTGGTCTTGCGCTGGCGACCGTCGTGATGGCGCAGCCCGCTTTGGCCGCCGATGATCCGACCGGCACCTGGCTGACCCAGGCGGGCGACGCCAGGATCAAGGTCGCCAAATGCGGCGCCAATCTCTGCGGCACCGTCGTGTGGCTGAAGGAGCCGATGGACACCGACACCGGCAAGCCGGCCGTCGACAACAAGAATCCCAATCGCGCGCTGGCCAACCGCCCGATCATCGGCCTGCAATTGTTCGAAGGCGTTCACTCGGAGGGGCCGAATAAATGGTCCGGCAAGATCTACAACGCCGATGACGGCCAGAGCTACACCAGCCACATCTCCGTCTCCGGCCCGGATACGCTGAAGGTGGAAGGCTGCGTCGGATCGCTGTGCGGCGGCGAGACCTGGACCCGCGCGCGCTGATCACTCTCAGGCGACCGCGGCCTTCAACGCGGTCGCAGCCGATGCGTAGCCGCCTCGCGCGCCGTCGATGAAGTGGACGTGATCCGGCCGGATCGCGGACGGCGTGAAGCAGGTCATCATCGCGGCATCTTGCCGATGCAGCCCGTAGCGGACGATGCCGCGCGAAGCCGCCGCGCCGAGCCGGCGCTCCAGCTCCTGCGCGAGCTCGTCGGTGCAGTCGAGGATCATGCGCAGCGCATCGTCATATTTGCGGAAGTCGGAATTCTCGACCACCTGCTGCTTGTAGAGATCCGGCACGAAGCCGCCGATGCTGATGTTGAACCGCATCACGGCATAGACGAACAGCGTACGTCCGAGCACGCGGGCCCAGCGCGACAACAGCGGTCCGCGCGCGGCGCGGACCTCGTAGCCAAATCCCTGCGGCGGCCATCGCAACGCCGGCGCGCCGGCCGGCACCGGCCGCCCGGCATCGGGGCTGCGCTCGGTGAGGGTGATGATCTCCTCGATCACCTTGCGATAGGCCTGCGCATCCGCGCCGGGAGCCGGCAGCACCAGCACCGACAGGATGACCCCGCGCGCCGCCGGAATCTCCTCGAAGCGGCACGAGAGTCCGGACAGATCGGGCTGCGCACCGGACGGCGCCGGGGGAATCGCGAACTCGCCCCGCTTCATCGCGGCCTCGGCCCAGCCCACTCCGCCGCCCGCGAACATCGCATAGGACAGATTGGCCGACGGACCGTAGCGCGCCACGCGGACATCGAGCCCCTGCGCGCGGATCGCCGTCACGGGCACCAGCGCGACGCGCATCGCGAGAGCGAGATCCTCCCTGACCCAGGTCGCGGTGGCGGCAAGGGCTTCGCGCGCGGCCGCTTCGTCATCCGGGCTGACGGCGAAGCTGGCGCCGTCACCGCCGAACACGAACGGGAATTCGCGCCCCTCCAAGGCATTGGTGACCGCGGCGATGACCGCCGCCCCGGCCATGTTGACCGCCTTGTAGCGCCTGTCGGCGATCGCCTTGGTCGACTCGACGATGTCGGCCGTGCCGATCAGCCAGTCGTCCGGCACCGGCTGGTAGAGCTGCGGCTCCATCAGGCGCGCGAAGCCGCGAAACACCGGGATCGAGGCATAGTAGTCCGCAGCACTGGTCTTCGACATCGAGAGGCATCCATCCGGGGTGCGCGTCCAATGAGGAGCTACGTTCCTTCCTGTCAAGCGGGTTCAGGCAGCGATATTCGGCAACGGACGTGTCGCCAGGCTTGCGCCGCGTTATCGTTCTGTCGGGCTCGACGTGCTACCCTTTCACCATCATGGCCGACTCCTCCCCCGTTCCACAACTCGCCGCCCGCGCGCTCCAGATCGCGGACCGCATCAATACCGCCGGCTTCGAAGGCCAGGTGCTGTCGGCGACGCCGCTTGCGGTCCGCATCGGCGAGACGGGAGTCGCCGTGGTCTTCCGCTACGGCGTCGTCGTCTTCATCGGCCTGTCGGTGGCCGAGGAGATCAACTTCCTCGACCGGCTGAGCGCGCGGCTGTTCGGCCCGATCGCCCCCCACGAGGAAGAGACGGCCAAGGTCCAGGTCGCGCGCGAATCCGACGAGCCGATCCCGGTCGGCGGCCCGGTCCTGGTCAAGGAATTGTCGCTGGAGCGGCTGCTCATCGTCGCCGATGCGCTGGCGAAGAGCGTCGTGCTCGGCCGCAGCGAGCGCGAGATCGCCAACGTGTTCGACACCATCGAGCCGTTCGCGCGCGAGCTGGCGATGCTGGGACGAACATCGAAGAGCCGGGTGGCGATGCTCAAGCTGCTCGGCGAGGCGCTGCTGGTGCAGCACCGCGTCTCCGGCCGCGTGGCCGTCGGCGAAAAGCCGGACGTGTTGTGGGACCGGCCAGATCTGGAGCGGCTCTATGCGCGGCTCGAGGACGAGTATGAGCTGAAAGAGCGCGAGGACACCCTCAACCGCAAGCTCGCGGTGATCGCCGAGACGGCGACCACGCTCGCCGACATCATCGACACCAAGCGCTCGCTGCGGCTCGAGGTCATCGTCGTCATCCTGATCGCCTGCGAGATCGTGCTCGGCTTCTATGAGATCTTCGCCCGCGGCGGGCACTGACGATGGAGCTGCCGCACGCCTGACGACTGACGGCGCTGCATTCAGCGATGGTTCAGGCGCGACATGGAACTTTCGCATGGGCGCGATGAGCGATGCAGGGGATATCGAACCATGACGTGGGTGGGGAGCTTGCCACGGCCGCCGGCGGCCGGCAGCCACGAGGTGTGGCGAGCGCCCCGCCGCCGGTGCGGCGATGCTGGTCCGGCAATGCCGTCACACCAGCGCCCTGACGTTCCAGGTCGCATGACGGACCCCGGCGAGCTTCGCCAGCTCGGACACGACGCGGTCGAGATCGACCGTATCGACCGCGAGCGGCACCAGCGTCGCGACGATCTCGACGATGTCCTCGGAGCGATAGACGACCTCGGTCTCCCGCACCGGGTATTTGGCCGCCTCCAGCCGCTCGTCGAGCGCCTCGCGCAGCTCGGCGGCGCGCAGCCCGTCGGTGGTCAGGACGATCTCGTAGTGCGCCTCCGACGTCTGCGCATTGAGCGGGATGCGATCGATCGCGTTGACCAGCGGCCGCAGCAGCGTGTTGCCGGCCAGCACGAACACGGTCAGCGCCACCGATTGCGCGATCAGGTCGGCGCCGGCGCAGGCGCCGACCGCGGCGGACGCCCACAGCGTCGCCGCGGTGTTGAGCCCGCGGACGTTCATGCCCTCCTTCATGATCGTGCCGGCGCCGAGGAAGCCGATGCCCGACACCACATAGGCGATGATCCGCACCGCGCCGTCGGCGCCGGTCAGGCGGTTGCCGAGATCGACGAAGGCGGCCGCGCCGACGGCGACCAGCACGTTGGTGCGCAGGCCGGCGCTGCGCTGCCGGTATTGCCGCTCGGCGCCGATCAGCGTGGCCAGCACGAAAGCTGCGAACAGGCTGACGAGCGTGTCGAGGAAATCATAGACTTGGAAAGTGTGGAGGAATCGCATGGGTTTGCTGACTGTCTGCAGTATTAAGCTCCGTGGCCTGCCTGGCAGCAGCGACACGCGTGGCATCCGGCGGCGGAACCGCCGCGAGAGGCCGCTTTCTTAGGACGTCCTTGATCGAAATCAAATCCCAGTCCCTCCCGCATACTTTAGGCTGATATGATCAACAGGCAGATGACGTCCGGCAAACACATGACGCCATTCTCCGACGTCCGCAGGGATCACAGCCCGGCCGTCCGGCTGGGACATGATGCGGTGAGTGCGGTAAAGCTGTCCCAGGAGCTCACCGCCGAGATCGACGCCTGGGCGGAGGCTCACCAGATGACACGCTCCGACGCCATCGGCCAGTTGCTCACGATCGGCCTGCATGCATCGCGGCCGGCAGCAGCCGGGCAGCCCACGTCACGGGATCCCGTCGCCATCGAGCAGAATGCGATCCGGCTGATCGATCGGATGCTCGATCCGAGCCTGTCGGCCGAGGAGCGCCAGCGGCGGATCCGCCGCCTGATCGAAGGTCCTGCGGAATTTGCCAACGAACGGATCGACCTGCCGCGGCATCCGGGCTGACGCGAACGGTTCAGGCGGCCGAGCGCGCCACCACGGCCTCATAGATGTCGTCCTCCTGCGCCGTGTGCATGCGCACCAGCGTTTCGATCGCCTCGATCACCCGTTGCGCATCGCGGATCAGATAGCGGTCCACATGCTCGGACGGCAGATCCTCGACCAGCCGGCCGAGCAGGCGCGCCAGATGCAGGATCTCGCGATGCGCCCGGCTCATCGCCGACAGGCCATGGCTCTCCTGCAGGAGCCGCGCGAGCTTCGGATAGACCGAGCCTTCGTCGTCGCGCTCATGCGCCACGACCTTGTCCTGCACCACGCCGTTTGCCTCCATGATCAGCGCCACGGCGCCGTCCGGCGAGGCTTCGTCGAGCGCATCGACGATCGAGCGCAGGCGGTCGAGGCCGCGCAGCAGCGCCTGGTGATCATGCCTGAGCCCTCGGCCGTCTTCGGCCGTGATCCGGCCGGCCTTGCTGCGTCCAGCCGGGAACAGAGCGCGGAGCGCGTTCAGGATGACGGCGACGTCGATGGCCTCCTGGACCAGGGCCGCAGGTACCGGCTGCAGCAGCCCGAAGGCGGCGGCCCCCATCGCGACGAACGACAGGCCCATGCCGGCGAAGATGCTCTCCAGGGCGACGCGTCGGGCGCGCTGGGCGATCACGATCGCCTCGCCGACCCGATCGAGCCGATCGGCCAGAATGACCACGTCGGCGGCTTCCGACGAGGCGCTGGCGCCGCGGGCGCCGAGCGCGATGCCGACGTCGGCGCAGGCCAGCGCCGGGGCGTCGTTGATGCCGTCGCCGACCATGATGGTGGGATGCAGCCGCTGCTCGCTCCTGACCGCCTCCACCTTGTCGGAGGGGACACGGTCCGCCAGCACGGCGTCGAGGTCGAGCGCCGCGCCGATCGCCTGCGCGGCCGCGGCGCGGTCCCCGGTCACCATGACCATGCGCGCGATGCCGGCCTCGCGCAGCCAGCGGATCGCCCGCGGCGTATCCGCGCGCAGCTCGTCCGCCAGCAGCAGCGCCCCGATCGGGCGCCCCTCGACGGCGACGAAGACGATCAGGGCCGAACGCCACGACGCCCGGCGGATCGCGCGCGCCGCCCAAGCCGGCGGCGTGCGGCTGCCGAGCACGAGGTCGCGCGAGCCGGCCATCACAGGGCGGCCATCGATCAGCCCTTCGAGGCCCGAGCCCATCGTCTCCCTGACCTGTTCGGGCACCTTCAGCTTCAGCCCGCGGGCCTGGCCGGCCTGAACGATCGCGTGCGCCACCACGTGGTGCGAGGCCTGCTCGAGCGATGCGCAGAGCAGCAGGACCGCATCGGCGTCCTCGCCCGGTGCCGCGTCGACCGAGAGCAGCCGCGCGCCGCCGACGGTCAGCGTGCCCGTCTTGTCGAACAGCACGGTATGGGCACGCGCGAGCGCCTCGAGCTTGCCGCCGCCTTTGACCAGAATGCCGCTTCGGGCCGCCTGCGCCACACCCGCAATGAAAGCGACGGGTGCGGCGAGAATCAGCGGGCACGGCGTTGCCGCCACCAGCACGGCAAGACTCCGGATCAGATCGCCCGAGGCCAAATAGGCGGCTCCCGCAATAGCGAGGCTTACGGGCAGGAAGATCAGCGCGTAGCGGTCGGCAAGCCGCACGAACGGCGCTTTCGCGGTCTGGGCCGTCGTCACCAGCTTGACGATGCCGGCATAGGTGCTTTCGCCCGCGGTCGCCGTGACGGCCATTTCGAACGTGTCGCCGGCGTTCACAGATCCCGACAGGATCGCCATCCCGCGCGTCTTCATCACCGGGATGGGCTCGCCCGTGAGCGCCGACTCGTCGACGACGGCGATGGTTGTTTCGACCATACCGTCGACCGGGACGATCTCGCCGGCGCGGACCATCAGGCGATCACCGACCGCGACGCTGGCGATCGGAACGTTGTCGATCTCGTCGCCACGACGGCGATGCGCCTCGCGGGGCGCGCGATCGACCAACGCGCGCAGATCGTGCTCGGCGCGGGCGACGGCAATGTCCTCCAGCACGTTGCCGCCGGAATACATCAGCGCCACGACAGCGCCGGCCAGCGGCTCGCCGAGGATGATCGCCGCGCTCATCGACACCAGCGCGATCGCGTCGACGCCGATGCGGCCGGCCAGGAAATCGCGGACGATCGAGACGATCAGCCCCAGGATGACAGGAACGGTCGAGGCCGTGAACGCGATCCCGGCAAGATCGGGGCGACCGAGCACATGCGCGAGGCCGCCCGCGGCGAGGCCCGCGATTGCGATTGCGACGAGGGTCCACCGCAGAATGCGCTCGAACATGGATACCGGTTCCGGATTGCGTCGGCACTATCGCTGCTGCCGCCCGTCGGACGCTTGAGCGAAATCAACGGCGAGAGCGACCGATCGCCGCAAATGGCCTCAGGCGGTATTGCCTGCGTCGACCGTCAGCACGGTGCCGCTGACATTGCGCCCGCCGTCGCCGAGCAGGAATTCAACCATCGCCGCCACGTCATCGGTTTCCGGCAGCCGCCGCAACGCGCTCCGGCCGGCGATGCGCCGCTGCTGCTCCTCGTCCATGCTCTGCGTCAGCTCGGTGGCGATGAAGCCCGGCGCGATCGCGTTCACGGTGATGCCGACCTTGCCGACCTCGCGCGCCAGCGAGCGCGTGAAGCCGTTGGCGGCCGCCTTGGTCGCGCCGTAGACGGACAGGCCGTTGTAGCCGGTAGAGGCGATGATCGAGGAGATGTTGATCACCCGCCCCTCGCCCGCGGCCATCATGTGGCGAACGACGTATTTCGTCAGGATCATCGGCGCCAGCACGTTGAGCCGCACCAGCGCCTCGATCTCCGAATTGTGCATGGTCGCGAGCAGGCCCTCGGTGCCGAGACCGGCATTGTTGACGAGACCATAGAGCGGACCGAACTCGTCGCGCACCGACTTCACGAAGGCCGGTAGTTCATCAACGATGCTGAGGTCGCAGGCGCGGAAATGAATGCCGGCGCTGCTGGCGCTGAACTCGGCCATCGCGGCGCGCAGTTCGTCGCTCTCCCGGCGGGCCACCGCGATGACGTCATAGCCCGCTCCCGCGAGCCTGCGCGCGATGGCGAGCCCGATGCCACGGCTGCCGCCGGTGACGAGAACATTATGCATCGGCGCGCGCCAGCTTGCCGGCCGGAGTGACGTCGAGCGCTGGCACGACGCGGATCATCGCCGGCACCTTGTGGGCCGCGAGACGCGCGCGACACGCGGCGAGGATCTCATTGCGGACCGTCTCACTCCGCGCCGGATCGGCATCCGCCGTCAGCACGACCTCGGCGACGACGATGCCGCCGGTGATCGGGCTGCGTCGCGACTTGGCGCGCGACATCCGCACCTCGGGATGGCCATTGATCACGGCTTCGATCTCTTCGGGATGGACCTTGAGCCCGCCGACATTGATGATGCCGTTGCGGCGTCCGACGAAGTAGTAGCGATCGCAGCGCTGCTCGACCATGTCACCGGTGTCGACATAACCATCCGTGTCGGTCAGGGCAGCGGCAGAGCGTCCGACATAGGCGTGCGCGGCGCGCTTGGAGCGGATGCGCAGCGAGCCGTCGACGACCTTCATGTCGACGGCCCCGCGGCCCTCGCCGAGCAGCGTCGCAGGAAAACCCTCCAGCCCATCATTGACCGCGAAGCCGACGCCGGCCTCCGTCGAGGCGTAGGCATGACCGATCGAAGCGTCGGGAAATGCCTGCTTCAATCCGTCGAGCACGGCCTGGTCGGCGATCTCGCCGGAGAGACGCACATAGCGCGGCGCAAAGCCTTCCATCGACCCACTCATCAGCAGCTTGCGCCAATGCGACGGCGTTCCGGACATGTGAGTGACGCCGCGCGCGTTGAGACGCGCGATGTGGTCCGCGAGCCCCTCGCCGGGATCCGACAGCACCATCGAGCCGCCGCCGACGATGGCGCGCAGGAAGATCTGCAGACCGCCATAGCGACGGATGTCGTAGAAGGTCGCCCACACCGGCATGGCTTCGCCAGGACCCGGACGGTCGCCGATGATCGCGCCGCACAGGCCATCCAGAGTATGCCCGACAATCTTCGGCACGCCCGATGTGCCTGATGTCAGCATCAGCCATTCGGTGGCGCGCACCGTCTGCACCACCACGGCAGAAGGCTGCGGCAGGGCGACCTCGATCACGAGATCGACGCCGCAGGCGTCGAAACGCTGGACCTCATCGGTCACGATGGCGTCGATGTCAGCATCGGCGATGATGCTGGCGAGATGCTTGCCCTTGAGATCCGGCGGACACAACAACAGGCGCCGTGCGACGCCGTCGATCTCGATCAGCGCGAGGCCGGCGAGCAACTGGCCGGAGGTCACCAGCAGCACCGAACGTCCGTTGAGCTCTTCGCTGCGGCCGCCAAGGCAGCTTCCACGCGACAGCTCGGCGAGCGATAGGACGTGACGCGGATCGGAGATCGTCCGCTCGGTCAGCGCCGCCCCGAGATGGTCGCGAAGGGCGAAGATCTCACGCGGGGACATTCTCATAGGCCCCGATGAAGTCGCCTATCGTGTTGGGGAACGTCACATCCTCGGACAGGGTGAACGGATCGACGCCGAGATCGTCCTCGAGACGGGCGACCAGGATGGCGAAAGCGAGCGAGTCGAAGCCGGTCTCGTGCAACGTCAGCTCGTCGGTCAGCGGCGGCAGCTTGACCTTCTGCTCGTCCGCAATCTGCTTGATCGCTGCAATGATTCTTAACCGTACCGACATGGGCCAATCCGCTCACTGTTCAAACGATGAAACCGATCATAGGGCGAGAAGGTGAAGGAAGCCGGACTTGCCAGCCATCTTTCGGGACCGTTGGTAAATACCCATCATGGCCTATGATTAAAATCATCTACAAACGAACCTCGCCGGCGAGGATCCGCGCATGGAGATCCTGATCGAGCGGGAAATATGCATCGGTCGCGGCGTCGCGCACGTAGAGTGGCTCGTGCACGATCGACGGATCGAAGCCGTCGCGCATCAGTTCCTGCTTCTTCTGCTTGAATGTTTCGGTCGACTGCAGCGACGACGTGATGCGGAGCGCCACCGGCCGCGCATAGGGCGGCAATCGGCGGGCAAGTTCTAGAGAGAGGCGATCGAGATCGAAGCTGTCGCCGACGACAAGCGCAGCCATGCCGGCGCGTCCGTCCCTGCCGGGCACGACGACACCATAGGTCGATGCTTCCAACACGCCGGGACATTGCAGGATCGCCTCGTTCACCTCGCTGGTCGCGACGTTCTCGCCCTTCCAGCGGAAGGTGTCGCCGAGACGATCGACGAAATAGAAGAAGCCCTGGTCGTCCTGGCGCATCAGGTCACCGGTGCGGAACCAGGCATCGCCCTTGGCGAAGACGTCGCGCAGGATCTTCTTCTCGGTCTCGCCCGTATCGGTATAGCCTTCGAAGCGGCCGCCTCGCTGGTCCGCCGTACCGATGCGGCCAATGGCCTCGCCGATCTCGCCGCGCGCGCAGACCAGGCACCGCCCGTCAGCTCCGCGCAAGGGTGCACGCTGGTCGGCATCCAGCTTGATGATTTCGGCGGGAAAGCGATGCGCAAGCAGCGACGGCACGCGCCCGATCGATCCCACCCTGCCCTCGACATTGTAGAGTGAGAAGTTGCCTTCGGTCGCGGCATAGAATTCCAGCACCTGGGGAATGCCGAAGCGCGCTTGGAACGCCTCCCAGACGTCGCCGCGCATTCCGTTGCCGCAGGCGAGCCGCAGCCGATGGGCGCGGTCGAAATCGGACGGCGCGGCGGCCAGCAGGTAGCGGCAGAGCTCGCCGATATATTGCACCAGCGTGCAATCGTGACGGACGATGTCGCGCCAGAAATTGCTCGCCGAGAATTTCTCGGCGAGCACCGCCGCACCGCCGGCGCGCAGCATGCTGCAGGGCGCGACGATGCCGCCGACGGAATGATAGACCGGCAGACAGTCATAGAGGCGATCGTCGGGACCTGCGCCGGTGAGGCCGGCAAACCAGCCGCCCCAGTTCATGATGCGGCGATGGCTGATGCTGGCGGCCTTGGGCAGGCCCGTCGTGCCGGAGGTGTAGATCAGCAGCGCGCGGTCGTCGATCGTCACGGCGCGGCGCTCGGTTGCGTCGAGCGCGTGCGTATCGATCGCGGCGATCGCGACGTCGAGATCGCCGCCGTCGGCAACCCAGACACGCGGCCCGCCCGCGATCACCGGCGCAACCTCCGTATAGGCTTCGTAGAAGTCCTTGGCGGCGATCACATGAACTGGCCGGGCCACGTTCATGCAATGCGCGAGCGACGGTCCGATCAGATTGGTGTTGATGAGCGCAACCGTGCCGCCGACGCGGCTGATCCCAAGCCAGGCGGCCAGGTAGTCGGGCCGGCTCGGCATCATCAAAGCGACCGTGTGACCAGGCCCGATGCCGTTGGCCAGCGCCCAGCGGGCGTATCGGTTGATGCGCGCAGACAGGGCAGAATAGCTCAGCGTCTCGCGATCAGAGACCAGCGCCGGCCGTTCGGGCTGCTTCGCAGCCCAGTCGTCCACCACGTCGGCGAAAAGCCGCGCCGGCTCTGCCTCGATGCGCGAGGTCAGCTCGATCGCCTTCAGCCAGATCTTCGCCGCCGACGGCTTCCGAGGGGCCGTGCTGAGTTCCACAGATCGATCCGACTGCCCGGAGTTCATGAACGCCCTCACCCCAATTCGGCGTGCTTATAGGCCGGGTGGCCTGACCGGCCGTTAATCGGGAGGGTTAACCGGCCGAGAGTGCGTCGCTGTTGATGCGAATGCGATCCTTTACGAAGTTCTCGGAAATGCCGGTTAGCGTACCGCTCCCAGAACATGCCAACGCGAAGGCCGGCATGCCCAAGGACACGATGACACGACGCGCCTTGCTGCGCTGCGCCGCCTGGAGCAGCGTTGCAGCCATGACTTCGACCACGGCGTTCGCCGGAGTTGATGCGCCCTATCCGGCTCAGCCCGTCACCTGGGTCATTCCGTTTGCCCCGGGCGGAGCCACCGGCCGGCTGTCGCTCTTGATCTGCGACCGGCTGACCCGCCGACTGGGCCAGCCCTTCGTGCTCGATCACCGGCCGGGTGCGGGCGGCGCGACCGCCACCAAGAGCGTCGCGAGCGCCGCGCCGGACGGCTACACGATCCTTGCGACCTCGACCGCCAACGTCATTACGGCCTCGACCGACGGCTCGCCCGGCGCCGAGGGCGATCTCATCCCCGTCGCCGGCATGGCGCGCATGCCGCTGCTGCTGCTGGTCAGCCGGCAGCTGCCGGTCGAGACGCTGCCGGAATTCCTGGCCTATGCGAAGGCCAACCCGGGCAAGCTCAGCGTCGGCTCCGCCGGTCCTGGCACCGTCCAGCTGCTGTCGGCCGAGCTGTTCCGGACCCTCGGCGGCATCACCTGGTCAGTCGTGCATTATCGTGGCTCGGGGCCTGCCCTGACCGACCTCGCCTCCGGCCATATCCACGCGATGTTCGACAACGCCGCTTCCGCCGTCGACCTCCTGCGCAGCGGCAAGGTCCGGGCGCTGGCCGTCACGACGCGCGAGCACGCCGCCGCCTTCCCCGATCTGCCGCCGGTCGCCGACGTGCTGCCGGCGTTCGAAACCTCCGGCTTCTATGGCGTCGCGGTGCCGCACGGCACGCCGAAAGCCATCGTCGAGCTGCTCAACCGCGAGATCAACGCCGCGCTGGCCGATCCCGACATCAGCAGGCAGTTCGCGGAGGTCGGCGCCACGCCGCTCACCGGCGACGTCGGCGTCTATGCCGCGACCTACCGCGCCGAGATCATGCACTGGCGCAAGCTGGTCCCGCAGGTGAGCGCGAAGAACTGACCTCCGCGCCCGGCGACCCGCCTGCCTCAGGCCCCCGCGACGCCCAGCAGTACCAGCCGGTTGAGACGGGCCGCGAAGGCGGCCGGATCCTCCGGCAGTTCGCCGTCGAGGATCTGCGCCTGTTCGAGCAGCAGGAACGACAGATCGTCGACCTTGGCCTTGTCGGCGGCGGCCTTGGCGACCGCCACGACCAGCGGATGGCGCAGATTGATCTCGAGGATCGGCTTGGTGCGCGCCCCGCGCGCCTGCTGCGACAGGATGCGCTCCAGCTCGCGATCCGGACCATGGCTGCCGGCCACCAGGCACGACGCGCTGGTGGTAAGCCGGGTCGAGACCTTCACGTCGGTGACGTGGTCGCCGAGGCTCGCCTTGATCAACGCGATCGTGTTGGCTTCGTCGGCCGCCGGCTGCGCCTCGTCCGCTTGCGTCGGCTCGGTTACCGGGATCGGGTCGAAATTGATGTCGCCCTGGCTCAGCGACTTCAGCGGCTTGCCGTCGAACTCCAGCCGTGCCGAGGTCCAGAACGCATCGACCGGATCGGTGAGGAGCAGCACTTCGACGCCGCGCGCCTTGGCGGCCTCGAGCCGCGGATTGGACTTCAGCCGCTCGATGCTGTCACCAACCAGGAAATAGATCTCGGTCTGGTTCTCCTTGAGACCCTCGACATATTGCTTCAGCGATCGCCGCTCGCCCGATGTCGTGGTGAAGCGCGACAGCGCCAGCAGCTTGTCGCGGCGCTCGAAATCCTCGTACAGGCCTTCCTTGATCACGGCGCCGAACGAATCCCAGATCTTGTCGAAGTTTTCGGCATCCTTGTCGGCGAGCTGCTCCAGCTCGCCGATCACGCGCGTGGTCACGGCCTTGCGGATCTGCGCCAGCTGCGGATTGTTCTGCAGCATCTCGCGCGACAAATTGAGCGGCAGGTCCTCGCTGTCGATCACTCCGCGGATGAAGCGCAGATAGGCCGGCATCAGGTCGGCGTCATCGGTGATGAAGACGCGGCGAACATAGAGCTTGACCTTGCCCTTGCGCGCCGGCTCGAACAGGTCGAACGGCTTGGTCGACGGCGCGAACAGCAGCACCGCGTAGGAATAGCGGCCCTCGGCCCGGTAGTGCAGCGTCATCGCCGGCTCGTCGAACGCGTGCGCAATCGACTTGTAGGCCTTGCTGTAGTCCTCGGACGTCAGCTCGGACTTCGAGCGCTGCCACAGCGCGCTGGCGGAGTTGATCTGGCGCGGCTCGCCCTCCTCCGGCACCAGCATGATCGGAAACTGGATGTTGTCGGAATAGGCGGTGACGATGCGCTCGATCTCATAGGTTTCGAGATATTTCTTGGCGTCGTCCTTGAGGTGCAGCACGATCTCGGTGCCGCGCGTCACCCGCTTGGCATCCTCCTCGGACGCGGGCGCCACCTCGAAGCCGGCGCCGCCCGACGAGGTCCACGTCCAGACCTCGCTGCCGCCGGCACGGCGGCTGATCACGACGATGCGGTCGGCGACCATGAAGGCCGAGTAGAAGCCGACGCCGAACTGGCCGATCAGGCCGGTGCCGTCCTTGGCCTCGGCCAGCTTCTGCACGAACGCCTTGGTGCCGGAGCGGGCGATGGTGCCGAGATGGTCGATCAGTTCCTGGCGCTCCATGCCGATGCCGCTGTCGGCGATGGTCAGCGCATCAGCGGCCTTGTTCGGGATGATGCGGATCTGCGGCGCCTCGCCCTCGCCGATCAGGTCGGGTCTGGCGATCGCCTCGTAACGCAGCTTGTCACAGGCGTCCGAGGCGTTCGAAATCAGCTCGCGCAGGAAAATGTCGGTCTCGGAGTAGACCGAATGCACCATCAGATGGAGCAGCTCGGAGACTTCGGCCTGGAAGGAATGGCTAACGGTGGCGGTGTCGGTCATCGTCGTACGTTGGCCCATGCTATCAGGGGTGGAGAGAGACCGTCGATATAGCGCGGCGGCGGCACCGATCAAGCCTTTCGGCCGGGGGGATCATCGAGCGATCGTTCGGCGGCCGCGAGCAGCTTGTCGATGACCGTGTCGAGGGTCGCGATCTCGGCGGCCGAAAGCACGCTGAGCAGCTCGGCCTCGCGCGCCAGCGCATGGGGCACGATTCTGCGGTACAGCGCCCGCCCGGCGGCCGTCAGCGCCACGATCCGCTCGCGGCCGTCCTCGGGATCGCGGCTGCGGCTGACGATCCCGCGCGCCTCCAGACTCTGCATGGCGCGGCTGACGTTCATCTTGTCGAGCGTCGTCAGCCGGCCGATCTGCTTGGTCGGCAATTGCGGCTGCTCGCCCAGCGCCGCCAAGATGCGCCATTCCTGGCGCGACAGCGCGAACCTGTCGCCGTAGACCTCCGCCACCGCCAGCGACACCTGCTCGGCGAGCCGGGCCAGCCGGTAGGGAAAATAGCGCTGCAATCGGAGCTCGCGCTCCGTGGCCGCCTCGCCCTGCTTGCGGTCCCGCATGTCGCTGGCCAGCTTCGTCATCGCGTCCTCTGCCCTCGTCCGTTCCGGGCGCTCGCCCCTGGCGACCTCAATCCGATCCCAATCGGGTTGATCTGGATCAAGGCGACCAGATCGTATCATCCGTTACCATCTTGCCAACCACGAACATGGGAGGAGAAGACATGCAGATCGAGAAGATCCATCACGTCGCCTATCGCTGCGTCGACGCCAAGGCCACGGTCGAGTTCTACAAGAAGGTCCTCAACATGGACCTGCTCGGCGCCATCGCCGAGGACAAGGTGCCCTCGACCAAGGCGCCCGATCCGTACATGCACATCTTCCTGGATGCGGGAAACGGCAACATCCTCGCCTTCTTCGAGCTGCCGAACTCGCCGCCGATGGGCCGCGATCCGAACACCCCGGAATGGACCCAGCACATCGCCTTCCAGGTCAAGGACATGGAGGAGCTGGAAGAAGCCAAGGCGCGCGCCGAGGCCGCCGGCCTCGACGTCGTCGGGATCACCGACCACACCATCTTCAAGTCGATCTATTTCCATGATCCGAGCGGCCATCGGCTGGAGATCGCGGCCTGGACTGCAACGCCCGAGCAGATCGCGCGGATGAAGTCGGTCGCCCACGCCATGGTCGACGAATGGGCGACCACCAAGAAGCCGCCGCGGCACACCGCCTGGATGCACGAGAAGGAATTCGCAGGCAGCGACTGAGCGATTGCTCGTCCCGACAGTCCCGACCGCAACGCGCCAGGCGAGGCAGCCATGAGCAACTATGTCTATCCGCGATTTCCCTATGTCTGCTCGGTAGAGCAGCGCAGCGGCGAGACCCGCCGCCATCCGATCGTCGTGATCGGCGCCGGGCCGATCGGCCTGACGGCGGCGCTCGATCTCGCCGCCCGCGGCCAGCCGGTGGTCGTGCTCGACGACAACGACACCGTCAGCATCGGCTCTCGCGCCGTGTGCTACGCCAAGCGCCCGCTCGAGATCTGGGATCGGCTCGGCTGCGCCGCGCCGATGGTGGAAAAGGGCGTGAGCTGGAACATCGGCAAGGTGTTCTTCCGCGACCAGCTCTCTTATCAATTCGATTTGCTGCCCGAGCCCGACCATCGCTGGCCGGCAATGATCAACCTGCAACAATACTATCTCGAGGAGATTCTGGTCGATGCCTGCAACAGGACTCCGCTGATCGATCTGCGCTGGAAGCATCGGCTCGTCAGCCTCAAGCAGACCGACGACTTCGCGCAGCTCGCGGTGGAGACGCCGGACGGCATCTTCACCATGGAGGCGCAGTGGGTGATCGCCTGCGACGGCGCCAATTCCGATACGCGGCGCATGGTCGGCGCCGAGTTCACGGGCCAGTTCTTTCAGGACCGCTTCCTGATCGCCGACGTCAGGATGAAGGCGGAGTTTCCGACCGAGCGCTGGTTCTGGTTCGATCCGCCGTTCCATCCGGGGCAGTCGGTGCTGCTGCATCGCCAGTCCGACAACATCTGGCGCATCGACTTCCAGCTCGGCTGGGACGCCAATCCGGACGAGGAGAAGAAGCCCGAGCGCGTGATCCCGCGCATCCGGGCCATGCTCGGCGAGAGCACCGAATTTGAGCTCGAATGGGTGTCGATCTATCAGTTCGCCTGCCGCCGGATCGACAATTTCCGTCACGGCCGCGTCCTCTTCGCGGGCGACGCGGCGCACCAGGTGTCGCCGTTCGGCGCCCGCGGCGCCAACACCGGCGTGCAGGACATCGACAACCTCGCCTGGAAGCTGGCAATGGTGCTGCGCGGCGAGGCGCCGGAGAGCCTGATCGACAGCTATCACGAGGAGCGCGCCTTTGCCGCCGACGACAACATCCTGAACTCGACGCGCGCGACCGATTTCATCACGCCGAAGACGCAAGCGAGTCGCCTTTACCGCGACGCCGTGCTCGACCTCGCACAGAACCACAGCTTTGCGCGGCCGCTGGTCAACAGCGGCCGGCTGTCGACGCCGACGCCCTATGTCGCGTCGTCGTTGAACACGCCTGACGGCGGCAGCGTCCCCGGCGCGATGGCGCCTGGCACCAATGCCGCCGATGCGCCGGTGACGATCGCGGGCGAGCCCGGCTGGTTGCTGAACTGTCTCGGCTCCGGCTTCACCGTGGTCACGTTCGACCCCGCCGTGACGGCCGAGCAGCTCACCATCGACGGCATCACGGCGCAGGTGATCGTCGTCGGTCGCGACATCGCCGATGCCACGGGCCTGCTCGCGGCACGATACGGCGCCTCGCCCGGCACGACCTATCTGTTCCGTCCCGATCAATATGTCACCGCCCGCTGGCCGCAGTTCGACGGGGACGCGATCACGGACGCGGTCCGGCGCGCCTGCGGCAGGCGCGGCGCGGTCCAGCAGGAGCTTGCAGCATGAGCCTGACCCTAACCCCGAACATCAGCGATCCCGACGACTTCTATGCCGAGCTGATCGGCGGCCAGCGCGACCTCGGCGAGGACGAGGCGCTGCGCATGAACGCCAGGCTGGTGCTGCTGCTCGCCAACCATATCGGTGACCGGGCGATCCTGAGCGAGGCGATCCGGCTGGCAAGGTCGCCCGCCGGCTGACGCAGGCCGCAACACGTCACATCGGCAGCCGGCTTTGATCCGGATCAAAGCCGTTTCTCCGCATTTTGCGGCAGACAGAGAGACCAGCCGGCGAGTCGTGCGCCGGCGCAGAGTCCGCTCGCCTGCGCACATTGCGGCTCCCGATCCGATCCCGGTCGGTTTCATTGTGACAACATCATAATGTCACGCCACATTCACCGAGGCCCTTTACGTCTTCGCCTCGTTCCACAACGGCACGGGGATTCGCATGTCGCGCTACTACAAGACGCTGCAGACGCAGCGCTTCGACGACTATCGCTACTATCATCAGAGCCGGATCAATCAGACGCTGCACCTGGTCAGCGCCGTGATCTTCCTCCTGTGCTATGCGCTGCTGTTCAAGGATCCGGCGATGGCCGGCCTGGTCGGCTGGCTCGCGATGCTGACGCGGCAGACCGGGCACTTCTTCTTCGAACCGAACGGCTATGACCACGTCAACGGCGTCAGCAACGACTACAAGGAGGCGGTCAAGGTCGGCTACAATCAGACCCGCAAGATCGTGCTGCTGACGGTGTGGGGCCTGGTGCCGGCGGCGCTGTTCGCGTTTCCGACGCTGTTCGGCCTGTTCGCCGAGCCGACCGGCCGGATGGACTTCGTCCGCCACGTCGGCCTGCTCTGGCTCGCGGTCGGCATCGGCGGCGGCCTGTTTCGCGTCATCCAGCTGTTTGCAATGCAGGATGTCTCGACGGGCCTGATCTGGGCCTTCAAGGTGCTGACCGACCCGTTCCACAATATCGCGCTGTATTGGAAGTCGCCGCTGGCGCTGCTGCGCGGCGAGTTGATCGATCCGACCATCAAGGACGCCTCGCATTGGGGCGCCGCCGAGGACGAGGCCGAAGAAGCTGCGCATCTCACCTGATCGCGAGTTCCCGCCGCCGGCCGATCCTGCGGCGGGAGTCCTCGAACAGACGGGCTGCAACAACATGGAACAACTCTCCTACTGCGCCGTTGCGGGCTTAGTGCTGGTGGCCTTCAGGAGCTTTCCATGTGTGACTACAGCCTCCATACTGTTGCTTCCCGTGACGCCAAGACTGCCGACGTGCTGGTCTCCTGTCGATTTCCCGGCACGGAGACCCGCGGCTTCTGCACCAAGGACGACCCGTTGACCGCCGTCTGCCTGCGGCCGGGCACGGAGCTCGCCTTCGAAGACGATGTCCGCATCAAGGGCTTCTTCTTCCGGCGCAAGGTCGGCGCCCATCTCGCCCGCTTCCGGCAGGTCGACACCAACAAGCCGACCGAACATCACGATGCGCTCGAATTCTCCAATGGCCGAATCGTCAAGGTCACCGACCTCGCCACCGGCCAGCGCGCCCGCGTGCTGCAGATGCCGGCCGATCCGGCCGCCAAGCGCACGACCGTACCGCTCACGATCGAGCTGCGGGCGACGCAGCTCTGAAAACGTCGACATGGCCGGCGTCAGCGCCGCGGCGGCGCTGGCGTCGGGCATGACCAGCTGAAGACAATGCGCGTCGTCGGAGGCTGCGGGCCCGCCCCCTGATGACATCCTGAACATGTGATCTTGCATGCGTGTTCGCGATCCCGCGGCACGATCGGTGCCCGAGTGATGCGGCAGTCGTCCCTCTGAAAATGAGAGGGCGCGGGGAAGGCCGGGTGCTGACCGCGGCCCATGGCCCGCCTGCAACAAGAAAGCAGGCGGCAGTCACCACAGGTCGGGCCTGACAACCGGCCTCCCCCGCGCGATCGGTTTTAACGGTGTCCTTCGCGCTCTCCCTGGGGATCGGCGTTCTTGCCCCCATCGCCCGCCCCGAGCCGTCACAGCATCGAAAGCGAACTTGACCTCAGCGTCGAGAGGCCAGGACCACACGACTTCGCCGTCCGCGCCGAACTGCGCTCGTCTGGCGCAGCCGTCACGTCCATCGCAGCCCACCTCCACGTTCGTGACGACGCGTACGTCCCTCTGCACGAGGCGGGATAGGGAGAGAAAAACATGATTTCGGAAAAATAGCAACAAAAATCTTCTTCTCGGTGGCCTCGACGGGGCGATCGCGCTGAAGCAGCGATCAAGACCTGCGTTTTGGCCCGCGCTTCGCTGTGCAGCAGCGAGCGCAGCAAGCAACTGACCGCATCCATTGGACAGATCAAACGCCGTGGCTCTCGCGCGCGCTGCCGGCTATGATGGAGCAGTATGACCGCTTCATCCGACAGATTGCCCACCGGTGGCTTCGCTTCTCTCGTCCCCGAGCTCGACGTCAGTGACCTCGATGCGAGCAAGAGCTTCTGGTGCGACCTGCTGGGCTTTCGGATCGCCTATCAGCGTCCCGAAGACCGCTTCATGTATATCGAGTTGCAGGGCGCACAGGTGATGCTGATGCAGCACAACGGCAACTGGGAGACCGCCCCCCTCGAACGGCCGTTCGGACGGGGGATCAATTTCCAGATCATCATTGATGACATCACGCCGTTGCTGGCCGCGCTTGAACAAGGGAACTGGCCGCTATTCGAAGAATGTCGCGAAGCCTGGTATCGGGTGGGCGAGCGGGCACGCGGCCAACGCCAGTTTCTGGTGCAGGATCCCGACGGCTACCTGCTGCGCTTCGCGCAGGAGCTGGAATTGAAATAGGCGGCCCGCGCGCGGTCTAGTCTCTCGCCATGAACGCCCACCCGAAAGCCCACTCCGTGCAGCTCATCATCTTCGATTTCGACGGCACGCTGGTCGACAGCCGGGCCCTGATCCTCGAATGCCATCGCATCGTGTTCGCGGACTTCGGGCTGCCGGTGCCTAGCGCGCAGGACAGCTTGGCGCTGATCGGCCGCTCCCTGGAGCTCGTGCTCGCCGAGCTCGCCGGCGACGGCGCTCCAATCATGAGCATGGTGCAGGCCTATGGCCGGGTGCTGCCGCAACTACGCGGCGATGCCGCCTTTGCCGAGCGGCCGTTCGATGGAATCGGCGAGTTGCTGGGCGCCCTGAGCTGCAGGCCCGGCACCGTGCTTGCGATAGCGACCGGACATACCTCAAAGGCCGTCGTGCCGGCGCTCGAAATGCTCGGCTGGCGCGATCGGTTCAGCACCATTCAGGCGGCAGACAAGGCACCGTCGAAGCCGCATCCCGGCATGTTGCTGCAGGCGCTGGCTGAGACCGGCGTCGCGGCTGATGATGCCGTCTTCATCGGCGACACCAGCTTCGACATGCTGATGGCAAAGGCTGCAGGCGTCCCCGGCATCGGCGTCACCTGGGGCTATCACACCGCGGAGCAACTCGCCGCGGCCGGTGCAAGCCGTGTCGTGACCACGGTCGCCGAACTACGGCGCTGCCTCGACGACGCACTGTAGCACCAGCCTCCAGCGCCCAGTCTCCTCAATCAGGCAGGTTGGTAAACTTCGGCCGCCAGACGCCCAGGATGACGTTCACGGTGGCGACGCCGAGCGTGACCCAGATGGCGCCCTGCTCGGTGCCGAAGTTGGGCGCAAGCGTCGCCGGATCGATCTGGCCGGCGACGGCGCGCGCGGCCTCCTCGGCGGCTTCCTGCATCGGTCCCTGCACGGCGGCAAAGCCCCATTCGAAGACGAGGATGCCGGAAGCGAGCTTGGCGAGCGCCCAGCCGGCGCTGTGCAGCGCGCGGTTGATCGCGATCGCCAGCAGGCCGGCGACCAGGGTCAGGCCGAGCGAGGGGAAGAACACGTAGCGCACGATGGCGCCCATCGCCGCGCGCATCTCGGCATAGTGCGCAAGCGACACCGACGGCTGCGGGATGAGGCCGAGCAGCACGACGAGGCAGGCCATCGCGCCCATCATGCCGATCGCGCCCATCGTGTGCAGAAACTTCATCAACCGTCGCATGGCATTCCCCCGGCGTCGTGAAGATGAGATCTGGTCCGGCAGGGATTGCGGCCCCAGCCAAGTCAGGCCGCGCTGCATGCGCAGGCTGCCGTCACCATTCATCCCTACGATCAGGATCGGCGACCGGATCATGCATCGGGACGGGAGCCTGTCTACCAGTGCCGCGTACCCGGCCCGCCCTTGAACGGTCCGACGACACGAGAGGTGATCCAGCCGCCGTAGAAATCGCCCTGTTGCGCGGCAACGCGCTCGTCGCCGACGAAGCAGGCCTCGACCCGCGAGGCATAGAACGCCAGATGGCCCGCGATCGGTGCGAATGGCGCCGTCGGCTGCTCGTAGCTCCAGGCGGCCTGCTCGGACACGCGGCCGCCGACCTCCAGCGTCCAGTAGCCGGCGACGCCCTTGAACTCGCAGAACGACCGGCCGGGCGCGCGCCGCAGCCACTGCATCGCGACATGCTGCGGCGGGATGTAGTAGACCGGAGGATGGCTGGTCTCGAGCACGCGATGGCCATCCTGCGTGTCGGCGATGGTGACGCCGGCAAATGCGACGCGCAGCCGCGCCGTGCAGCGCTCCAGCCGCGGCGGCCGTGGATAGTCCCACACCGATTCCTGGCCCGGCCCCGGCACGATGCGTTGCATGTCGCTTCTCCGTTGTGGCGCCACCGACCGCGCCTAGCGCCCGGCCAGCGCAAGGCAACGGCCGAACGGCGACAAGGGATCACCGGAGACGGATGGGGAGCGGCGGCCGTCGTTCCGGCTTCACGAAGGTGAGGCCGCCGGCGGAGCGGGCTGAGGCTCCTGCACAGCGGTGGTGCCGGTGCCCTGCCCGATGCGGAACAGTTGGATGTAGCTGCCGAGATAGAGCGGCGTGAGTCCGGCGACCGGCTGCTCAGGGACTGGCGGGTCGAGCAGCAGGACAGCATCGAAGTTCGACCGCCAGCCGGCCAGATAGCGCGCGAGCGGCAACACGTCGGCGGGCGGCGTGTCAGGTTGCAGCCAGCGCCACGCGGCGGGCTCGGCCAGCGGCTGCGCAAGACGAGCGAAAGAGGGACGGACCGTGATGGGCTGCTGGTTCGGATGGGCGAACATCAGCGGCCAGAACGCCCGCCGCTCGATCACGAGCAGCGCCGCCATATGGGAATCGACGTAGCGGAATCCGGGCAGGATCCGCTCGCGCCGGCTGGAGACGGGCTGCTCGTGGCCATGCGCGGCGATGACGCGCGCGCCGGGCTGCACATGCGCGATCGCCGCGCGCAGTTCGGCGAGGTCCACCCTGTGATCGATCCATGCCGATGCGATATCCGCGGTCCGAATCAACATCAGCCCCGAGAGGACGATGCCGACGAGCACCGCCTTCCTGCCGGACACGACCGGCTGCAAGCCGGCGAACAGCAGCAGGCCGCACATCGCGGCAAAGCGCATGTCGATCAACGTTCCTCCCAGCGCCGTCCACGGCGCGGCGACGAAGGCGACGAACAGCGCCGCCAGCGCCAGCGGAACGCCCGGCGCGACGACGAGCTGGCGCCGGACGAGGACCAACACAGACATCACCACGACCGTCGTGATGATCGTCAGCTCGGCGCTGGTTGTCAGGAACGGCGTCATGATGCGCCACAGCTTCGGCGGTCCGTCCCAGTCGCCGAGTTGCAATCCACCCTCGCCCAGCGGACAGAGCCCATAGAGCAGCACGGCCGGGCTGAGCGTGACTCCGAGCGCACAGGCAGCGACAGCGAACTCCCGCGCCAGGACCGGCGACCGGCGCAGCCGCCACAGCCGGTCGGCCTCTCCGGCGCCGATCAGGACCGCGAAGAACAGCAGGCCGAAGATGTGGCAGAGGAAGGCGGCCGCCGCGGCGATGGCGCCCCAGGCGATCGCGGGCAGCCAGCCGCCCCGACGGCGCAGCGCCACCCAGCCGGCGGCGCCGCCGAGGGCCAGGCCGAGCGAGAGCTGGAAATTCATGAAGCCGAGCAGGAAGACGCCGTCATAGGCGACGATGCCGGCCGCCAGCGGCCACAACGACAGCCGGCCGAACACCGCGCGGTGATAGGTGATGACGCCGACGAGCGGCGCGAACAGGCTGAGCGCGAGCAGGATGCGGCCGCCGACATGAACGTCGGTGACGCGCAGCAGCGCGACGCCGATCACGTCCATGCCGAGATTGGGCAGGATGCGCCAATTCGGCGCGTATATCTGCGACAGCACGGGATCGTCGGGATGCGCCAGCACGAACAGCCGCGCGAGGTGGTTGGGATAGTCGAGCACCGGCGGGACATCGACCAGCAGGAACGGCACCGCGAGCACGATGGCGAGCACCAGCGCCAACAGAATCCAGCGCCAGGACAGGTCGCCGGCGCTGGAGGCGGACACCGGATGATGGGGAGCTGATCGGAGGTCTGAATGCACGAGGAGCCCGGCCGGCACGATGGCGCCGGTCGCCGACGAGCACGATGGCAAATGCATTGAGGTACCCCATTCCGCCCGGGATACTTCGATACCATCCGACCAAAGACTGCAAGATGCCCTGAAACAACCTTCTGGTTGTGCCTAATGCCCCGTTACTTTACGGGGATTCCGCAAAGCTGGCGGCTCAAGCGATCGCCTGAAGATAACGCCGCACCGAGCGATCGAACGCCGCCTTCGCATCGTCGGCGATATTCTTCTGCCACCAGGCGCCGTAGATGCGATCGAAGGCCAGCGGCGCGACCGCATCGGCGATGCGGCGCACGGCGGCCGCGCCGAGCGGGATGTAGTTCGGATAGGAGTACATGAAGCTGACGTGGCGGCGATCCATCGCCACCATCGCGATGTCACCGGTCAACAGCGCGCCCTTGCCACCGGCACCTTTGCGCCAATGCAGGATGGTGGCGCCGGCAAAATGCCCGCCGGTCCGCAGCAGCACGACGTCATCCGAGATGGCGAGGCGATCGCCCGTCCATGGCACGATCGCCGGATGCGGCCGGGTGACGAAGGCGCGGTCGTCGCCATGGAGATAGACCGGCGCGTTGCCGAACGCGGCGCTCCAATCGGCGACCGCGCCATAGTAGTGCGGATGCGACACCGCGATGGCCTTCAGGCCGCCCAATGAGCGGACGCGGGAGATGGCCGCATCGGTCGCCAAGGGAATGCAGTCCCACATCACGCAGCCGTCCGGCTCGGGAACGAGCAGCGCGCGCTGGCCGATCGCAAAGCTCGGGTCCAGAGCGAGGCCGGTCAGCCCGTCATCCTCGCGCCAGATGACCTGATGCCGGCCAGCAAGGTCGTCGCGGCTGAGGAAGCTCTGTCCCTTCCAATTCACATATTGCCGCTCGTCCTCGCAGACGACGCAATGGCCGGGCGGCGCCTTCGTATCGGGAAACTGCGCGCCGCATTGAAAGCAGGTCCAGAGAGGCATGGATCACCGGTCGTCGAGATGGGATTGCGGAGGATAGCACGCGGACCATCCCGGAACACCGTCGCGCGCGGCTTCGTGATTGCCTAGTGTCGCCGGACGCCCGACAGGAGTTCTCGACATGCCGACCACGCTGCGCCGCGCCTACGTGGAGCCCGGACGATGTCGGCGCGCTCGAGACCGGAATCGCGCAAGGCGCGATCGATCCCGCCGGCATCGTCGCCATTCTCGGCAAGACCGAGGGCAATGGCTGCGTCAACGACTTCACCCGCGCCTTCGCCGTGCGCTCGCTGGAGACGCTGCTCGGCCGCTATCTCGCAGCCGACGCCGTGCGGCAGATCGCGATGGTGATGTCGGGCGGCACCGAGGGCGCGCTGTCGCCGCACATGATCGTGTTCGAGGCACGCGACGGGGATGACGCCGCGGCGCCGCGCGCTTTCCCGGCATCGCTGGCGCTGGGGCGCGCGCGCACGCCGGCGCTGCCGGGCGAGCATCTCGGCCGCATGCCGCAGGTCGAGCTCGTGGCCGCCGGCGTGCGCGCGGCAATGACCGACGCCGGTATCAGCGATCCTTCCGACGTCCATTATGTGCAGGTGAAATGCCCGCTGCTGACGATGGAGCGCATCGAGGCGGTCGAGGCCCGGGGACAGCGCACCGCCGTGCGCGATACGCTGAAATCGATGGGCTTCTCGCGCGGCGCCTCGGCGCTGGGTGTCGCGATCGCGCTCGGCGAGCTCGCCGCCGCCGATGTCTCCGACGCGACGATCTGCGCCGACGTCTCGCGCTACAGCGCGCGCGCGGCCACCTCGGGCGGCGTCGAGCTGCTCGACCACGAGATCATGGTGGCCGGCATGTCGGCCACGTGGAGCGGGCCGCTCGCGATCGATCATGCCGTCATGGGCGATGCCATCGACATCGAGCCGGCCCGGCAGGCGCTCGCCCGGCTCGGCCTGAACGTGCCGGGCCAGGTGGCGGCGGCCGATCGCAGCCGCATCGCCGCGGTGCTCGCGAAGGCGGAGGCGGCGCAGAGCGGCCGGCTGCGCGGCCAGCGGCATACCATGCTGGATGACAGCGACGTCTCCTCGACCCGCCATGCCCGCGCCTTCGTCGGCGGCGCGCTGGCCGGGCTGTTCGGCTTCACCGACCTGTTCGTCTCAGGCGGCGCCGAGCATCAGGGTCCCGACGGCGGCGGGCCGGTCGCGATCATCGCCGAGCGCCGCTGATCTCACGGTCGAGACCGCTGCAGATGCCGGCCCCCGCATGAAGGTCTACGCTCGGAACCTCACCAACCGCTCCATTCCGACACCTGCCACCGCGGCAACGTCCCGTTCACCCAGATCGCTCCGGGCGCCGCGTTCTACCTGATCACCACGGCGAAGTTCCGAGCCGCACACGCGCCCCGATCAGGCAACAGATTTGCCAGATTCCCGCCGCATCTCGCGACGCGGCGGGGAGCAGCTCGAACCGAAGATCGACCGAAGTGATCGTCAAGCGAACGATCCACCTCGCGAGACGACGTGAAAGACCACCAATTCTCTCATCAGCAATTGAATGACGGAGATCGGTTCAACCAGGAGGTTTCAACTGTTGCTACGGGGCGACAGTCTGCAAACAACTCTTATTCTCAGAAATGGATGGAAACTTTTCGCATTCCGGCCACCGGCGGAACCAGCTTTGGGCCGCTTTCCCCCGCTTCTTGACTTGCATTCGCAACAAGCGCGCGCCGGTTGCGGGCGTTGAAACGAACCCAAGTCAAAGTTTTGCGTAACGAATGGGGTGGTCGAGTATGGGTAAGGCAGTCTTTCCAAGGAGCTTGCGAGGGGCAAGCGGACACGAGTGGGATCCATCTCCCGAGATTTCCGGTGTGAAAGTCTCGGCAGTCGCGAGCCTGATCGCGGTTGCCTCGTTCTCCGGTGCCGAAGCCCAACAGGCGCCGCTGCCGTCCGTCACCGTCGAAGCCCCGGTGGCGCGCCCCAAGCCGGCCGCCTCGCGCCCGACCGCGGACCAGGTCCGCGCCCGCGACGCGATGCGCCGCGCCGCCCGCCAGCAACAACAGCAACAGGCCGCGGCGCCGAAGAGCAATCTGCCGCCCGACCGCAACCCCTATTCCAGCCCCGCCTCCGACTACAAGGGCGAGCGGCTGCAGGCCTCCGGCAAGTTTCCGGAGAAGCTGCTCAACACGCCGAAGACCGTCACCGTCCTGAGCAAGGAGATCCTGGCGGACAAGAACTCCACCAGCCTCAAATCCGCGGTGCTCTCCACCGCCGGCGTGACGCTCGGCACCGGCGAAGGCGGCAACGCGTTCGGCGACCGCTTCTTCATCCGCGGCTTCGACGCCCGCAACGACGTCTTCATCGACGGCGTGCGTGACGCCGGCGTCTCCGTGCGTGAGAACTTCTTCACCGAGCAGGTCGAGATCCTGCGCGGCCCGGCGTCGTCCTTCGCCGGCCGCGGCACCACCGGCGGCGCGATCAACATCGTGACCAAGCAGGCCACGACCGAGAACAGCTTCTACAACATGGACACCACGCTCGGCACCGACAGGACCAAGCGCGTGGTGATCGACGTCAACCAGAAGATCACGCCGACCTTCGCTGCCCGCGTCGGCGGCCTGTTCCAGGATGCCGGCGTGGCCGGCCGCGACTACGTCACCGACAACCGCAACGGCGGCTTCGTCGCCACCAAGTGGACGCCGCTGGACACCGTGACCCTGTCCGCCAACTACATCCACAACGAGGTGACCGGCCGTCCGGACTTCGGCGTGCCCTACTATCGGCCGAGCACGCTCACCGCCGGCGCGCCATTCCCCGAGGTCGGCTCGCCGCGCAACGCCTGGTATGGCTTCGTCAACCGCGACTTCTCGCGTGTCGGACAGGACATCGGTACGTTCAATGCCGAGGTGAAGGTCACTCCAGACCTGACTATCTCCGACAAGATCCGGGTGTCGCGCTCGACCCTGAACTACATCGGCACGCTGCCGGAAGGCCCGACGCTCACCAACCCGCTGTCGAATTCGACGATCCGGGCCAATCCGCAGAGCCGCTTCCAGCAGACCGACGTGCTCGCCAACCAGCTCGAGGCGACCTACAAGTTCGATACCGGCAACTTCAGGCACACCGTGCTCGCGGGGCTCGAAGTCTCGCAGGAAAAGGCGCGCATCAACAGCTACACCGGGTTGACATCCGAGCAGCAGGGCCTGGCGTTCGCGGGCAGCGGCTCGCTCTCGGGCGTGAGCGTGTTCAACCCGCAGTTCACCAACCTACCGTTCGGCATTCCGTCGCTGGGACAATTCCCGACGAACGTGAAGATCGACTCGGCGAGCGTCTACGCGCTCGACAGCGTCAACTACCGCGATCTCGTCATCCTCAACGGCGGCGTGCGCTACGACAAATACGACGTCCGGGTCGACGGCTTCGGCACCGTCAACGGCGTCGCCAACACGCCGGGTTCGACGGCGGCCTCCAGCGGCATGCCGAACTTCAACGTCGGCATGACCTTGAAGCCGGTGCCCTACGCCAGCTTCTATGCGGCCTACGCCACCTCGTCGAATCCGGTCGGCGCGGAGTTCGACGGCCTCAGCCCGCAATATGGCGGCCTGTCGGCGGTCACCAATGGCGGCGCCAACCAGATCTTCGGGCCCGAGAAGAACACCTCGATCGAGATCGGCACCAAGTGGGAGCTGCTCGACGGTCGCCTGCTGGTCACCGGAGCGCTGTTCCAGACCGAGAAGGAGAACGCCCGCGAGTCACGCAACATCACCAGCGCCGCGCAGGCCACCGCGGACTGCCCGTATCCGGCAGGCACCATCGGCTCCGTGCCGTGTCTCTCGGCCGGTGCCGCCTACCGCATCCGCGGCATCGACCTGCAGGCGGGCGGCAAGCTGACCGACAAATGGAGCATCTTCGGCGGCATCGTGCTGATGCAGTCCGAGGTGACGAAGTCGAACATCCCGCCAGCCAACACCGCGCTGTTCACCAGCAATGTCGGCCTGCAGCTCGCCAACACCGCGCACCAGTCGTTCAGCCTGCTGACGAAGTACCAGATCAACGACACCTGGGAGATCGGCGGCCAGGCGGTGTACCGCTCGAAGATCTTCGGCGGCACCTGGCTGGCGGCGAACCAGGGCACGGAGCTGCCGAGCTACTGGCGCTTCGATGCGTTCGCGGAAGCCAAGCTCGACAAGAACTGGACGGCGAAGCTGTTTGTTGCCAACATCTTCGACAAGCTCTACTATGACGCTCTCTATCAGAGTGCCACCCCGTTCGTGCTCGTCGGTCCGGGACGAAGCGCGTCGATCGTCCTGTCCGGGCGTTTCTGATCGCACACCCAAACCTGGGCATACATCAAGTGATGAGTTCATGCTGATCTGTGTCCCCGGAGTTCTGAGCAAAGACGATGTGGCGGACTTCCGCCACATCATGGACGACAGCGACTGGGAGGACGGTCGCTCGACGGCCGGCGCCCAGTCGGCCATGGTCAAGCGCAACGAGCAGTTGCCGCCCGACAGCGAGGTGGCGCGCAAGCTCGGCCACCGCATCATTTCGGCGATGACCGCCAATCCGCGCTTTCTCGCCGCAGCCATCCCGCAGCAGATCTTCCCGCCGCTGTTCAACCGCTACAGCGCGGAGTCGGGCCACCATTTCGGCATCCACGTCGACAACGCGGTCCGCGGCGACAAGCTCACCGGCCTGCGCATTCGCACCGACCTTTCGGTCACGCTGTTTCTGTCCGAGCCGGAGGATTACGACGGCGGCGAGCTGGTGATCGAGGATCTGTACGGCTCGCACGAGGTCAAGCTGCCGGCCGGCGACCTCGTGCTGTATCCCGCCTCGAGCCTGCATATGGTCACCCCGGTGACGCGCGGCGTCCGCGTCGCCTCGTTCTTCTGGCTGCAGAGCATGATCCGCGATCCCCTCGCGCGCAGCATGATCTTCGATCTCGACACGACGATCCAGGGATTGTCGCAGCGGATGGGACGCGACGATCCGGAGATGGTGCGGCTGACCGGCCTCTATCACAACCTGATCCGCTACTGGGCCGAGAACTAGACGACCGTTTTCAACGTTCCAGCCCTATTGATGCAGATATGTAGACCCTCACTGTCATCGTCCGCGAACGCGGACGATCTGGTACGCCGTGACATCTCGGTTCATCATCTTCGCGGATTGCTGGATGCACCGCCTTCGCGGAGCATGACAGCGGTCGAGATGGCAAGCGATAGACCCGGCATCGACCGCTGCTTCCAAGGAAACGCGCGTCTCAATATCCGCCTTCGGTCGCCATGCTCACGTTGTTTTCGATCGTCTACGAGCCGGGTTGCACACATGCAGCCCGGCTCATTCGTTCGGACGATGACCACATCGCTGCGGAGCCGTTCTCAGCCTTCGCGATGGACCACCGTCCAATCTCACAAGCGGCCGCCTGTCTCTTCCTTGAGCTGTCACACGTCCTTGACTGCCGGCAGACCGCCGCTTGCGAGCAGCACGATCTTGCTACGCCGGCAAGCGTGTGCGATTCGCGAACTTCAGCCACCGCTCGCGGCTTGACCAGATCGCGCGGGGCCCGTTTTTTCAAACAAACCTGATTCCACCGCACCCTGATTCGGATCTCGACGCCTTCGAGCCCTTTCCGGCGGCATCACGTCTCGAAGAACGCGCGTGATGCCCTCGCGCCCACCGAACGGGACCATCACGCCGGCGCCGACTAATTAGAATTGATGGAAGACCGAACGGCGGCATTTGCGTGACAGGCAGCCGCGTTGGCGGAACCGTGCACGGCTCGTCGCGCCCCAGGTCAGGACTTTCAGGGAGTTATGACGCGATGGGCAGCATCGCGAGCTCTTACGCAGATCACACGATTCGATTTTTCATCTGGCATCGCACTTACCGGAGTGACTGCCGACATTGATGTTCCCGCTTTGAGTCAACGCGCCGTCTCAAAACAGCCGGGTTACGACTAGAAGCATTACAGAGAAGATAACTACCAAGGGGTACGCAGCAACATGTTCAGGATCGTTCTTCATGTAGGAGCGGTGATCGCAGCCGTTTCGGCCGGCGCCATGGCGCATGCCGAGCAGCCGGCCACGTCGCCGAGACCTGGCCAGGCTGCCACCGCCCCGCAGACCACAGCACCGAGTCCGACGACTCCGACCGGCGCGAAATCCGTTCAGGCTCCGACGACGGCGGCCGCCACGCAGGCGCCTGCAGCTGCGCTCGCCAACGCCGCCAGTGCGCCGGCTCCCGTCGCGCACGCAGCTCAAGCTCAGGGCGGGGCTCCGAAGCCGATGACCGTCGGACAGGCGCAGACAGCCCCCGCCGTTGCCCAGCCCGCGCCCACGGCGCAGGCGGCCGCGCCTTCGCCGGCTCCGGCCGCGACCACGCCGCAAGCTGGTGCAACGAACCAGGCACCGGCCGCCGCAACGAACGACACCCAACCGTCGACCGCGACCGAAGCCGTCACGGACACGGCAGCGGGCGACAAGGCGAAGGACCAGGCAGAGAAGCCGGCCCAGGGCGCGGCACAAGGCGGTGCGCAAGCGGCATCACACGTGCCGCATGATCTGTCGCCATGGTCGATGTTCCTAGCCGCCGACATTCTCGTGAAGTCGGTCATGATGGGGCTCGCGCTCGCCTCGCTTGCGACCTGGACCGTCTTCATCGCCAAGACCATCGAGTTCTCCATCCTGCGCCGGAAGCTGAGCGGCGCGCTGCGCAAGGTCGACGACGTACGCTGGCTGTCGGAAGCCAAGCTCGCGCTGGGATCACGCCAGAACGTGCTGACGGCTCTGATCGACGCCGCCATGCACGAGATCAGAATGTCGTCCGAACTGCCGTCTCACGGCGTCAACGAGCGCGCCGCGTCGAGCTTCTCCGAGATCGTACGTGCCGAGGGCCGGCGTTGCCGGACCGGCATGGGCCTGCTCGCCACGATCGGCTCGATCTCGCCCTTCGTCGGCCTGTTCGGCACGGTCTGGGGCATCATGAACAGCTTCATCGGCATCTCGAAGTCGCAGACCACGAACCTCGCCGTCGTCGCGCCCGGCATCGCCGAAGCGCTTCTCGCAACCGCCATCGGCCTCGTCGCCGCGATCCCGGCCGTGATCATCTACAATCACTTCACACGGGTGACGAAGGGCTACATGGAGCTCGTGAACCGGTCCTCCGGCGCCACCGCCCGGATGTTGTCGCGCGATCTGGATCGCGGCCAGAGCCACCACAGCAGCCATCACGGCGAGCGCTTCGAGCCGATCCACGTCCACTCTGCGCCTCCGATGGCGCTGGCGGCGGAGTAGCTCCATGGCCGTCTCTCTCTCGGAAGGCGATGGCGACGATGATCTCGGCGAGACGAGCGACATCAACGTCACGCCCTTCATCGACGTGATCCTGGTGCTGCTGATCATCTTCATGGTGGCGGCGCCGCTGTCGACGGTCGACGTGCCGGTCGATCTCCCGACATCGACGGCCACGCCGCAGAAGAAGCCGGACAAGCCGATCTATGTCAGCATCAAGCCGGATCTGACGCTGTTCGTCGGCGAGGAGCCGGTGAAACGGGCGAGCCTGGTGAGCACGCTCGAGCACATCCCCGAGGCGGCGAAGGACAAGTTCATCTTCCTGCGCGCCGACCGGGGCGTGGCGTATGGAGATCTGATGGACGTGATGGAGCTGCTGCGGACCGGCGGCTATCCGAAGATCAAGCTCGTGACTGTCGAAGGCGTCTCACAGGCCGCCGCCCAGGCTGCACATTGAAACCAGTGAAACGACGGAACTGAAGAATGGTCGAACACAAGTATCAGGGAGCGTCGCGCCGCTTGTGGATCTCAGCCGCGATCGGCGCCCTCATGCTGCACGGTGGCGGCGCCGCGCTCGCGGTCGTCCATCTCAGCGGCAATGACGCGGACGGCGGTCTCGGCGCGGCCGGCGCCGAATTCGCGCTCGAGATCGCCTCGCCCCAGGTCGAGGACAACGATCTTCCGCCGGGTCCCGACAGCGACGCGGCCGAAGCTGCGCCGGAGCAGATGCAGCAGACCGCCGAAGTCAAGGAGTCCGACGCCGTCAAGGACAAGCCGACCGAGACAGAGGAGGAGGCCGATCGGGTCGTCACGCAGAACGATCCCAAGAAGCCGGAGAAGGAGGAACAGCAGCAGGCAACCCAGCAGGCCGAGGCGTCGGTCGCATCTGCTGCGCAGGAAGAATCGGCCCGCAAGGCGCTGGACGAGGCCGCGCCGCCGGCCGAGACAGCCAAGGCCCCCAATCCGGGAATGGGCAAGGACAAGCAGAAGCTGACCAACGATTGGGGCCGAAAGATCAGCGCCTATTTCGAGCTGCACAAGCGCTATCCGGAAGGCAAGAAGCACAATGGCACGGTCAAGGTGGCGCTGGTGCTGAGCCGGGCCGGCAAGGTGGTGTCTGCGTCCGTCATGCAGTCGTCCGGCGACTCGATGTTCGACGATGCCGCGCTGGCGATGATCCGCCGCTCCGACCCTGTGCCTGCGCCGCCGTCCGGACTGACGGACGATCAGTTCAGCTTCAGCCTCGACGTGAACTTCAACCAGAAGAAGTAGACCGTGCGTCGTTCGACGCGTGTATCTTGAAGACTTGGCAGCGTTCGCAATGGCGCGAGCGCTGCTTTTTGCGTCTGCTGGGCCTAGGTCGCGCGGACGAAGGAACGCGAGACCTTTCCGTATCCGGCCGGAATTCCCGCGAGACGACCTTTTCCAAAGTCTCCTCTCATATTCGGAGATGGGTATCCTCGCTGTCATCGTCCGAGGCGGACGATCCAGTACGCCGTGACGTTTCGGTTCGGCATCTGCCGCCACGGAAGTACTGGATGCCCCGCTTTCGCGAGGCACGACAGCGTTGGAGACTGCGGGGGGCTCAGCCCACCACGCGTGCCGATTGGATGGAAACGTTCGTCTAGTACTGTACCCGCGCGCCGACCTGCACCACGGTCGCCGACAGATTGTTTTCGCGGAAGTTGGAGCGCGTCTCCTCGCGCCGGACGCTGGCCCTGAGCTGCAGCAGGCGTGAGAACTTGTAGAGCATGCCGAGCTCGACCAGATAGCGGTTGTCGACCCGCGTCGTACCGGTGAACGCGTCCTCGCCATAGCCGGCGAGGAACGTGCCGACGAGCCAGGGCTCGAACTGATGCTCGATGCCGACGGTGACGTCGCGCTTGAGCACGCCGGAAATGCCGGGCTCGGTGATCTCCACCACCTGCGACTTGGCCCCCAGCGCGATCGCCGTCTCCTTGGCGAACTGCCATGTCAGATTGGCGTCGGCAATGAGACCGTTGACCGGCTTGAGCATCGGATCCTGATAGCGGCGCGTCAGATAGCCGACGGCGACGTCGCCTGTCAGCTTGTCGGCGTAGTTGAAGGTCACGCCGGCCTCGACCGCCGTCCCGGTGGAGTCGCGGCGGAAGCCTTCGGCATCGACCGCGATGTCGTGAACGCGGCGATCGACGGCGACGTCGACGAAGGGACGGATCTCCGGCGTCAGATTGTAGGTGATGCGGCTCTGCGAGCCGTATTGGACGAAGTTGCGATCGGCATTGCTGACGATCTGGCCGTCGACGAGCGGCGCGTTCTGGAACGCGACGCGGTCGATGGCGGCCTTGGTCGAGACCTCGACCTCCTCGAACCGCTTGGTGACGCCCGCCGAGCCGCCGACGGTGGAGGCGAGCGGAATCCTGGCGAACCGGCCGGCGAAGCGCGGCGTGCCGGGATCATCGGCATCGACGGCAACGTGGCCCTCGCCGTTGAGCGCAAACGTATCGGTGATGTCGTAGCGCCCATTCACCTTGGCGTCGACGGTAGGCCTGCTGAGCTGCCGGAGCTTCGCATAGTCGATGTAGCCGACGCGCACATCGGCGTTGAGCAGATGCCGCTCGAACTGAGAGCGCACGAGCAGGACCGGCGCAACGCTGACGAAGGCCGAGCCCTTGCCTTGCGGCACACGGCCGGGATTGCTGTCGAAGCCTGAGGACATTTCGAACGCAGGCTTCAGGATGAAGTTTCCCACCGTGATGCCCTTGGGCTCATAGGGGTCTTCCGCCATCATCGGCGGCTGCGGCTGCTCCTGCGGCTTCTGCCCCTTGTTCACCGGCGGCAGCCGCATCTTGGGCTTGTCCGCCAGAACGGGCGGAATCGGCTGCGCATCCTGTCGCGGAATCGGCGGCAGGTTGCGCGGCAGCACGCCACGCGTGGCCGGCGGCGGACTGACGGCGAACGCCAGCGCGTCCAGGCAGCGATTGGGCACGTTCGTGACCGACAGCCGGCCCGGCGTCGACAGGCAGCCGCCGACCAGGAGGCCGGCGGACGGTGCACCGAAAAAGCCGTTTCGAACCGGAGCCAGACGCGGCGCCGGCTCGCGGCGCGCGGCCTGCGGGAGCGCGCCCGCGCCCGCATCGATCGGAGACCGCGGCCGCGGCGGTGGAGCCTCGTCCACCTGCGTGGCCGCCTTCGGCTCCGGCTCGACCCCGCCCGGCGAAACGATCACCTGCGGAATGACCAGCGGTCCATTGCTGTTCGCCGGCCTCACCGGCTGGCGGCGGCGATTGGGTACGACCACCACCGGTCCGGCGTCGGTGGTCCCCGGATCTGCATAGGCCCTGACCTGGCTCCCCGGCGTGACGGTCTGACCGTAGGACGGCGCGACTCCGAACAGCGTCACGAGCAGCACGGTGATCGCAACCGTCTCCTCCTGGCACCGTGAGACGTCGCGACCGATGCCACGTCTGGAAGCGACCGTCTCTCGTGCTGCCCGTTCCAAAGAGCCTCGTCTCCGTCGAGTTCGGCAACCTGCGAAGCGCGGCGCCCGCGGCGTGACGCATCCCGGCATCACGGCGTCGAAGGTCGGATCACTCGATGATCAGCGCGCCCTTGTTGCCCTGATGGAAGTCGTCGAAGAATTCGTAGCGTCCCGGCTTCTGCGCCTTGACCTTCACGACGCCTTCCATGTTGGGCTTGATCACCGTCTCGAACTCCAGGGGCTCGCTCTCGAACTCGACCGGCGCGCCATCCAGATTCTTGACCTTGAACACGATCGGCGTGTTGGCCGGCGCCTTCATCTCCGCCGGCTGAAACTTGTTGTCCTTGACCGATATCTCGATGGTCGTCTCAGCCGCCCCTGCCGGCAGCGCGAACGCCGCGATCAACAGCACGGCGGCTCCTGCTGCCTGTACCTTCCCAAAGAGATTCATGCTGTATGTCCCTGTCCCGAATTCACCCGAATGTGCCGAACGTCTTCCAGCGCTCGCCTGTTTCGACGAGTCTTCGACACTTCATAGAACGACTATAAAGTCCCGAATGCGGCAATTTGCCGTGTCGAAATTTGACAACATCTGTGTGTGCGACAAAGCGCGCGAATTTATTAGTTGTACGGCGTCAAGTCGCCGCGCAAACGCGCGGGCTCGAGCATCGCCGATGCACAGCGCCGAATGACAACGACGAAAATCAGCGGTCACTGCGGTCGGTAGCAGCACAATCGCCTTAGTTCGCATCTGTGCTGATATGAGACACGACAGGTCATGCAGCGCCGTCGCGCGCCGCGAACCACACGAGACTCACGATCGACCGCCTACGCTGCGCACAGCACATGCATGATCCTCATGCGCCCGCTCATCGAGACGAGTGCGAGCGAGATGCACGAAGGGACACGCTCGTGCTGGTCTCACGCGGCATGGACCGCAATATGCGTGTGCGCCCATCCAGCTCGAGCCGTGCGCGGACAAGCCTTGCGCGCACTAGAAATGAAATCAGGCGCGGGCCTGCACGCACATATCGCCGGCGAGCGCACACGACCGATGCCCGCCGTCTCACCTGCCGACCCCCAGCCGCCTGTCGTGAATGCTGAGGGATCGCGGCATACGCGCAGGCTTCGCGGTGCCGGGGGCCGGATTCACGCGCAGGGGCGGCAGATCGGGTACAACGGATACGTGCTCCTCGTCCGCCATCGGCTCGGGCTCCGGGCTCTGGCGTGCGACGCTGCGCGCCACCGCAGGCGCGGCGCGCATGATGCCAGGCACGCGCTTGCGTCCCGTCACCATCGCGCGCATCAAATTCTCCCGCTGCAGCACGCTCATCCACACCGTGCCGAGCACATGCACGGCGATCAGGGCGATGATGGCATTGGACGACAGCGCATGCGCCTGCTCGATCCAGCCGACGCCGAAGAACCGGATCGAGACCTGCATGACGCCGCTGATGGTCGAGACGATCAGAAGCGCAAGCATCACGACCAGCATCGCGGCCCCTGCCGGGTTCAGGCCCAGATAGCGTCCCGTCTCTCCGCGCAACATGCCCACGATGTACTGAGGCGCCGCCCGCAGCTTGAGGCTGATCCGCGCAAACAGCGAATGACGGCTGCCGATCAGTCCCCAGATCAGCCTGAAGGCGAGAAGACCGATGACGGCATAGCCCGCCAGGCGATGCAGGCGATCGAACGTGTTGGGCGTGACGCAGGCGACGAGCACGAAGGCCGCGAGCGACCAGTGCCAGACGCGCAGCGGAAAATCCCAGACCACTACGGTCCCCGAACCCGAGTTCGCCGGCGTCTCGGAGAAGACGCTCCGCTGTGCCTGGCCTGCGTCACGCATGACCATCAGATCACTTCGCCTTGGTGTGCTTCAGCGCGAGGTCTTCGGGGCTGTAGAACAGCTCATAGAGCTTACCGCCCTTAACGCCGTAGACCTCGTAGCAGGTGCCCTCGATCTTGGTCTGTCGAACCTCGTAGCCCGCGGCCTTCGCCTTTGCCTCGGCCTCGGCGGTGGTCTTCCACGACGCCTTGTCGAGCTTGGTGCAATCCTTGTAGCCGTCGGCGAGCGCTGCGGAGCCCGACGCCAGACCCGCCGCCAAGACCACGCCCATCAGCTTGATGACCTTCATAATCAAATCCCTCCTCGAAGACTGCGCCATCGGCGCCAACAGCGCTCGATGCGCAGGCTACAAAGGGGAGGAGATTTCAACGAAACTTGGACATCATCAGCCGCGGCGGATGGCCTCGATCACGCAGGCGCGGCTCGAAACGTTCCGCATCCGGCCGCAATGTCGCTGAGATGCGAACTCACATGCGGTCCCGTCAGGATTGAACCGTGTCGGCAGGCTGCTGATCTTTTCAGGACTCGACAACGCGCGCGGTTCCCCGCGCATTGCAACTGATATTGATTCGCAGGGATGTAGCAGCATCATCGCGAGGCGCATGCGCTTTGCTCCCGCACAAGGCGTGGCCGGCGCTGTGTGCGGGACCACACTCCTGCCCGATTGCCGCTGTGACCATGGTGAGGCGAGAAAGGAACCGACAGCTACAAGGCTGCGACCTTAAGCCTCAGAATTTTTTTTTGAGCGTCGCCATCGTTCGCACGACCGGATCGAGATCGATGGTGGATGATGACGATGCGGCTGCTTGCGCACGCATCGTCCGGCCGTCAAACGCACATCCGTGCGGACAACGGCGCAGCCATCCTGATCCTGGGCGCGGGCGATGCCCTTGCCGACACGGACTGCCGACCAGGATGGCGAGTCGCTGCAGGAAAACGACGTGTCAGATGCCTCGGCAACGACGTCCCCTTTTGCGTCGGGATCTGCCATGGACGCGCGCCAGGACGAGCGGCCATTTGCCGGGTGAGGTGCGCTTGCGCCGCCCAGTGCGGCGCATGCCTCGCGAGCCCTGGCGCGGATTTCGACATGCGTCATTCCATCGCTGCGGCAGGGGCAGGATGATGATGGATCGTCCTTGCCGCCATCGCGCGACAAGCGCCGCCCTCAGCGATGGATCCTCGAGGAGCGAGCGAGCTTGCGTCCCACGGTCGCGCGCAAGGCGACGCGCATCACGCGCCCGGCCGTCGGGAATGGAAGGCTCGTCACTTCGTTCCGGAGAAGACGCGGCTGATGAAGTCGGAGCTCTCGGGCGACTTCGTCATCTCCGGCGACGGCTCGGGCTGGGCCGGCGGCTCGGTTGGTACGGATCGGATCTGCGGTCGGCTTCGGACGGTGACGCTGCGCGTCGCGCGCGCCTCCTGCTCGCCTCCGTTCGGCTTGCTCACCGTGATCATGATCTTCTCGGAGATCACGGGCGGATCGAAGTTGAGATGCCTGGTGTCGCCCAGCACGAGCTGCAGCGTGTGCTTGCCGGGCGACAATTCGATCCGCGCCTCCGTCTCCCCCGCTGCGTAATGAACGTGTTTCTTGTCGCGCGGAATCTCCTCGCCGGCCTGCATCGTCTCGTCGACGTCGACCAGAAGATGATGATGGCCACTGCCGGCGAAATCGTCGCCCGCATGGGTAACGCCCATGTTGCGCAGTCCGAAGCGAGCGATGAAGGGCCCGGTCACCGTCTCCCCGTCCGCAGGAGAGATGAAATAGACGCGGGCATCCTTCGCAGCCTTCGTCCCCTTGGCCGGCGCCAATGACGGCGCGAGCACGAGCGATGCGGTCAGGATGAGGCAGAGTCGCGCAGACCTCGGCAGCATGCAAATCCCCTATGGTGAGAGCGCGATGCGGAAACCCAGGGTCGGATGCCGGATGCGGCCGTCATAGCGGTCGCGGCTGCCGGCCCGCGCATCGGCGGCGCCGTTCTTCCACGATCCCGAGCGGATGACACGGGCATAGCTACCTTCCTCGAGCCAGGCCGATCCATCCGCCGGCGCGCCCTTGTAGTTCTTGTGCCAGCTGTCGGCGACCCACTGGCCGACGCCGCCGCCCATGTCGAACAGGCCGTAAGGATTGGCCTGGACGCTGCCGATCTTCGGCGGCTGGTCGGTCTCGGCGTCGCCCGTGCCGTTGCAGCCCTTGCAACTGGCCATGCCGGGGCGCATGCGATCGCCCCACCAATAGCGGGTGCGCTGGCCGCCGCGCGCGGCATATTCCCACTCGGCCTCGGTCGGCAGCCGGAACGACTTGCCGGTCGCCTTCGACAGCCAGGCGAGATAGGCCTGCGTGTCGTCGTAGCTCAGGTTGGTGACCGGACGATCATCCGCACCGGCCGCGATGTCGGCGCAGCTTGCCGCGGCGACACACTGCTTCCACTCGCCGATCGTCACGGGATGCTTGCCGAGCGAGAACGGTCGCACGCTGACCTGATGCGCCGGCTGCTCGGACTCGTCGTCGCCGCCCATCGCAAAACTGCCACCGGCGATCGCAACCAGCTCAGGCAAGCGTAGCTTCGGCCCGGCTTCCGGCGCCGGCGCGGGCCGCGGAATGGCTGCCGCGTCGGATGATCGCGCCAGCGTCGCCTCGAGTGCCGGAGCATCCTGGCGCGGCGCGATGAAGGCGCTGGACGGCGATCGCGCGGCGTCCTGGCGCGCGCCGGCGGCTTCCAGCAGGATCCGGCGCGGCGGAGGCAGCGGCGCGGCGGACTGCGCCTCCTGCTGCGAGCTCGACGATCCGGCCGACCCAGGCGGCGCCTGAATCAGCAGCCTGATCTCGCGTAGCGGCAACAGCACGCCGCCGAGGAAGACGATGCCGAGGACCACGACGCCGAGCGCTCCGCGGATCAGCTTCTTGCGCGCACCTGCCGCCGGTGCGAACACGGCCTTCAGCCGGCCGCCCTCACCCGCCTCCTCCTGATCACCGTCGCTGCCGTCGTCCCATCTGTCTGGAAGGGACGCCGCCGGCGCGGGTGACGGGCGCACCGGAGAGACTGGTGCAGGTTCTCGTCGAGCCGCACTCTCCGGCTCTGCGATCTCCCATTCGGCATCGAGCGACTGCTCGAGCGCGCCGCACATCATCAGCAACAGCCCGCCTTCGCTCTTGCCGGTCCAGCGCTCCTGCACCTCGGGACACTCGACCTGATCCTCGACGCGCAGGAAGCTCGGCGGACGCATCGGGCTGAGCGAGACCTGCACCGTGCGGCCGCAGCGCCGGCAGGCCACCGCGCGGGAATCCTCCGGCAGCGCATCCTCGGCGAGCTTGGGAGCCCGCAGCCATTGCAACGCTGAACTCTCGCTCATGCTGTCCTCGCTCGTGATGCCCGCCAACCCCGTCACTGACCCCAGCTGGCGAACACGTCCTTGAACACGCGGTCGCCGTCGGATCCCTTCTCGATCGACAGCAGCGCCCGGTTGCCGCCCTCGTAGACGATCGGAATGTCGAACCACTGCTTGCCCTTGAGAAGCATCAGGTTGCGCTTGGTATCGACCTCGTTGGCCGACAGCGCGACCATGAAGTATTTCGGTGTCACCCGGGCGGTCTGGGTCACCAGCGCCGTCCCGCGCTCGGCCTCCTCGCCCTTGAGGCCGATGCCCCTCAGGCTGGTCAGGCCGCTGACCGACTGATCCGGCCAGTCGAACTTGAGCTCCATGATGTGACTCGCCGGCATCTCCATGTCGGCGTTCCGCCGCAGCGAGATCGTGGCCTTGGTGCCGTTCTCGATCTCGATCTCACCCTTGATCGCCGGCGCCGTATCGAGTCGCGGCCCCTTGGTCTGCTCGATCGACCAGGTGACCTTGCCAGGATAACGCTTGCCCTTCGGATCCTGCGGATCCTCATGATAGAGGAACGCCTGCGCCGGCGTGCTGACCGGCACGCTCATGCCGACCGTGGCATGCTCCTCGGCCGCGGCGACAACCACCGGCTTGGCCTCAACCACCGGCTTGGCCTCGGGCGTGATCCGCTCTGCACTGACCTTATGGGCGCCCGGTTCGCTCGGCAGAGCCGACGCTGCCGTCGCACCGCTCAGGGACAGCTGGATCCATTCCGACGCGCGCTCCCAGGACACCGCCGCACCGACGACTGCCAGCAATCCGGCCGCGGCAAACGCCATCACCCGCCGGCTCGGCCGACGGCGGTGTGGTGCCGCGGCGTTCTCCGTCGCCTTGAACGCCATCGCGACGAGGGAGGGATGAATCTTGATCTCGGTCGCCGGCGCTGCAGAAGTCGCAGCAGAGGCTGTAGCCGCAGCAGCGGCAGCGGGCTCAGTGGTGGCAGAAGCCGCTGCCGCAGCGGGTGTCGCAACGACGGCAGGCTTCACGGGCTCTGCCGGCGCGGCGCCCGTGGACTCCGCCTCGATCTCCGCTGTGACCACCTTTTTTTCGGCAGGGCGCTGCGGCACCGCAGCCCGATCGGCGACGATGACCGGCGCTTCAGTGACGGCGGCCGCGCTCGGCTGGGTCGGCTCGACCGTGGCCGGCTGCGCGACGGTCGGCAGCTCAGGCGGAGCCGCAGTCACAACCGGCGCCACGATGTCCGCGGCCGGCTGGCGCGGCGGACGCCGGCGCAGCACGCGAATCTCCGGCGCGGGCTTGGGCGCAGCCACGCGGCTCTCGGCACGCTGCGCTATCGCGGGCGCGCCGGCGGCAGCCGTGACGATGTCCGTCCCCGAGCGGCGAGCCATCGACAGATATTTCGCGACGGTGGCGATCTCCTCTTCGAGCGAGTGCGTCGTGAAGACCTGCCGTGGCTGCGGCCGCTGCTTCGGCGCGGGCGCTGCCGCGCGGGCCGGCCGCGGCAGCTCGGCGGCTGGTGCATCGGCCGGTCTGGACGTATCGGCGGGCAGCAGCGAAGCTGTGACCGAGGCTGCCTCGACGCCGGCAGGGCGCGCGCGCAGCTCGATCATGCGATCGGGAAACAGGATCGCGGCGAGATCGCGCAGCGAGGCACCCGGCATCAGCAGCCGCCGCAGCGCTGGTGGAACGCGGCGCAGCGTGTTCGTCTCGGTGCGTTTGACAACAGGATCGTTGCGGCCGGCTTCGACCAAGGCTCCGTCGTCGTGACGCTCGTCGCTGATCAGAACCTTGCGGGCCCGCAGCATCGCCGTCAGTTCGCGCAGATCGGAGCGCGAGGCGTGGTCGACGACCAGAAGATCGAAGGTGCCGATCCGGGCCGGCAGCAACTCGGCGACACGCCAGGCCGGCATCACGTGACAGGGAATCTCCTCGAGCCAGCCGTCGAGAGACCTGCGCGCAGCAAGCCGAAGTCGGCGTGCGGTCGGACCGGAGCAGGCCGACGCCATCTTCTGCATCGAGTCCCTGAACCGCCTCACCGCTTGCCTGACGGCGACGCCCGCATTCTGCGCGATGCCCAGCGACATGCGGGCGCCGATCACCGCTTCGAACAGGGCCAGCGACCGCGTCTCCAGCCGCGCGCGCTGAGCCGCGAGGTCATGCAGCAGCTGCCGCTCCTCCGGACTTTCGATCCGCATCAGCACGGCCCAATTCCAGGCCGCCACCCATTCCGCGAGCGTCGCCGCATCCTTCGCCTCGCCCGCGCCCGGCGCGGACCGCAGCCGCTGTGCCAGACTCGGCGCGCCCGCTGCAGTCACCATCCGGCAGGCGGTCCTGACGAGTTCGTAGTCCGGGCTGGCCTCGCGGATCTTCTCCATGGTCGCGAGAATGCCTGTCCACCGCGTTTCGAGCTCCTGCGGCTCCGTCTCGGCGTCACCGACCCGCGACAGCACGTTCTCCTGAACGGAGACAGCGAGTTCTCCCGCCCGGGCGAACAATTCGCCGAGGCGAGCGAGTTCGATCAGCGGTCCCGATACGCGCGTCATGACGGTCCGAATCGCCGCGCCGAACGCGGCCAGCCGCTGTGCATCGGCCAGCATCGCCCTGACGTCGCCGTCCGGCACCGACAGCTTGGAGCAGGCATCGGCCACGCTGCGGACGGCGAGCGCGGCCGTCACGATGGCGGCCTCGACGCTCTTGACGATGTGCTCGAGGTCATCGAACGCCCGCGCCGATTCCAATTGAAGCGCGGGTGCACCGATCTGCGTTGCGATCGACGTCCAGCGCGCGCGCAACGCATGCAGGTCGTGGCGCCACAGCAGGAAGCGCCCGACATATTGCCAGTCCGCCGGCTTCGACGGCGAGGCACCGTCCACCGTGATCGCTTCGACGGCGGCCTTCAGCGCGCGGCGCGAGGGCGAGAACCGCGCGAACGGCTTCTCGCCGGCCGCAAGCCGCTCGACCACGCGGATCGCGTCCTTCCTGGTGAACGCCTCGACCGGCGCCTGCACCTGGCGCCTCGCGAATTCGGCACTCCGCGACAGCTGGAACGACGCATCACGCGCCCACCCCACGACCTTGTCGAGACCTGCGGGAGCGTCAGCCTTTGCGGCGCCGAGCGGCGACAGCCGTGCAAGCCAGGTCTCCTCGGCAATGGCGCGATGGCCAGCCACCAGCGCATCGAGATCGGCCGCCAGGCGGTTGGTTGCGTCGAGCCCGAAGGTCGCGATGGCGTCGAGCGCGAGATCCTCGTCGCGGCCAGCGTCCGACGTCAGGCCTGCCTGGTGCTGCAGCTCCGCGTGCAGACGCAGGATAGCGGCGGTGTCGGGAAGCGCCGCGAGCTCCGGCAACTCGACATCGATGTGCTTGAGATCAGCGGCAAGCCGCAGCCGCGCCTCGCGTGCCTTGTCGACCGCCGTCACGAGCGGGTCGGTGGCTGCGAGCAGGTGCTTCGGCCGGTCGGTGAACCAGGCATGCGCGTCCTGCTCGCCGACCAGCGCCTTGAACAAATCGAACGGCAGCTCCGGCAAGCCGCCGGCGAGCCGCAGGTTACGCCGGACGATCTCGGCGATCTCGTCGTCGAGCGATGCGATCTGCGTGCGCTTCGAGATGATGTCGCGTTCGAGCCGGCCGATCTGACCGACCTGATCGCGCAGATTTGGCGTGTCCAGGATCGATTGCAGCCGGCCCGCCAGGGCTTCGGCCTTCCTGAGCACGTCCTTGTCGGAGCCGGTCGAGCTGACGGTCAGCTCGCGAATGGCCGGCGGCAGCTTCTGATGCAGCAGCGAAAGTGCAGCCTCGTCCCTGGACACGACGAGGACGCGCGAGCCGAGCGCGAGGTGATGGCAGACGACGTTGACGAGCGCCGTGATCCGATCGTCGCGTTCGACAGACTGGACCATCAGGCCATCCGACCGCGACAGTTCGCGTACGACCTCGACATCCTCCGCGACAGCCGGCAGCGGGAAGAACAGATCGCCCTGCTCGACCGCAGCAGGCTTGGGCGCAGGCGCAAGGTCGATCGGGCCGCCGACGATGCCGGACAGGTGCCGGCGCGCATTGGCGTGGCCGCGTCCATCCGGCTGCGAGAGCAGCGCGCTCACGGCTCCCGACAGGCAGCACTCACTCTGCGGCGCATGCTCGATCGCCTTCTTGAGACGGTCGATGTCGCGCAGGGCGAGGCTCTCCGGCCGCCGCCGCGCGGATATGACCCAGCGTCCCGACGTGAGCGCGGCCTCCGAGGCCTCCATGGCCGGCGCATCGTCCGAAGACGCGAATTTGCGCGACGTCTTGTAACCGGATTGCGCGCCTGCGGCGCTCAGGATCTGATCGAGGCCGACCGGCGTGAACGGCGACAGCTCTGCGCGCTGCTCGAGCGCCTCGACCAGGCGATCCGGCTTGTCGCGCACGGCAAGCGCCACGTCCGGCGCCACGGCATCGAGCGCCCTCAAATTGACGGTTGCGCCGACGAAGCGCGGCCGGACCCTGACCTCGGCATCCGGACGCGCAATGATCTCGATCTCGACCGCGCGCTCGAACAGCGGCAACTCGAATTCGCGCCCGCCCTGCCGCCAAGATGACAGCGCGATGCCCCACATGACCTCGATCGCCTGATCGGCGCCGGCCGTGGCCGCCATGTCGCGCAGCCGCTGATGGATCGCCATGGTCCGGCGGCGCATGCGCTCGGTGTCGGCCCAGGCGGTCCATGGCCCGCTGATATAGCGCTCGATCCGCTGCACGAGGTCAGGACGCTGCTCCAGACGCAGCCGTCCGGTCCAGGCGCCCAGCGCCGGGGCGGGCGAAAAATCCTCGGGCCGTGCGTGGCGGGCGAAGGTGAGGCGGTTCTTCTCGATCTCATCGACCGTCACCACGATGCTCTCGTACGGCGATGGACGACGGTCGGGCTCGGACGACGGCTCGACCCAGATCTTGAGATCGTAGTCGATGGCGGGGGGCTGCGTCGCAGCAAGCGCCTCGACGGCGAGCCACACCGGGCCGTCAACATCGAAGGTATTGAGCACCACGCCCGGCAGACCCGCCAGCTCCTCCTGGTCGAGCGCGAAGCCATGATCGTCGGCGAATGGATGATCCGGCTGCCGCTCCGCCGGGGAGCCCTCGGCCCGAATGATCTCGGTCAGACTGCCGAGCACGTCCTGCAACGGCTCGACCACCGATCCCGTGCCGAGCGCTTCGCTCGTCGAGAACGCCCAGGCGTCGGTCGGCGACTGCGGCTCCAGGGCCGCCGCGCCGATAGCACCAAGCAGCCGCATGCCGTGATCGGCTGCACTGCTCTGCGCCTTGCGATCGCCCGCGCCGGCCTCGTTGGGCCGCACATTCACCAGCTGGCTCATCGCACAGATCCTTCTCTGAAGTCGGCCGCGACGTCGGCGGGAGCTCGGCGAGAGGCTGACCGACAAGGATGGCCCTGCGCGTGATCGCGGTGCGCCGGGCGATCGAAGGGTGGGTTCAGAGTGGACAAGCTTGCCTCGCTGCAACGTCGACGGAACTCCCGACTCGTTGCGGAGGGGTATGGCGAAGTGAGGTCACATCAATGACCCGACAGGTAGATGAATGTGACGATTCTCGCCCCTGTCGGGGAATCGGGAAAAAATCCCGGGTCATTCGATGAGGAAAATCGTGCCTAACAAGTTTGTTAGTCTGGGCTTTTTGTGTAGCGCGGCGCGCGTGGCCGGCAACAAGCTTGGGTTGCGGACGAATACGCTGGAATGTGTCTAAGAATACTTCTAACGCTCAAGAAGAAATATCCCGACGCATGCCGAACGCCCGATCTCCACGCCGCAGCGCGGCTGCGGTCCATGTTCGGCCACGAACCCGCCGCGCATGCGGCTCGCTTGCAAGGCAGGCGCCACAAGCATTGGCGACTGCGTGCATTGCGCTGCGCGCTCCCCTCCGCAAGTACCGGGCTCGCATCCGACGGAAACGGCGCTGGCAAGCGATAGCCGGACAGAGCCCGGGGAGTTGCCGGATCCGACGCGACCGTCCTGCAGCGAGCGCTGCTTGAAACACCCTCGAAGCTGAAGTAGCTGTTGTTGTAGAGACATCAACGTCATCCAGACGTTTCCCCGATCGATGGGGCCGGGACCGCATGGTGAGGCAACGGACGAGAGCTGCGGCCGCATGCGGTGCCGTGCTGTTCACGGTGGTTTCCCTGTCGTCGCGCGCGCAGGCGCAGTCTGACGGCGCGGCCGGCCGGGAGCCGGCGACGGTCAAGCTTTCCGCAACGCAACAAAAGCAGATCGGACTCCAGACCGCCGTCCTGGCGGCGGAATCCCATCCCGAACAGTTTCGCGCCTACGGCACGGTGCTGGACGTCGCCAGGTTGACCGACCTGACCAACAACTACGCCAATGCCCAGGCGCAGCTGCAGACGGCGCAAGCGAAACTCGACGTCGCAAGACTCGCATTCGAGCGCGCCCGCGACCTCGTGCAGTCGGCGGCGATGCCGCGCAAGGATGCCGAGGCGGCGGAGGGCACGTTCCGGACCGATCAAGCCAGCCTGGCTGCCGCCGAATCGCAAGTGAAGACCCTGATGGCGACGGCGCGGCAGGAATGGGGCGCGGTCATCGGAAAGGGCATCATCGAGCGTTCGCCGCAGGTCGTGCAATTGATCGAACGCGAGCAGCTGCTGGTGCAGGTCACGCTGCCGCCCGGCGTGACTCTGGCCGGGCCGCCGCGCGGCGCGCTAGCGCAGGCGCCCACCCGCAGCGCCAACATCGATCTCAGCTATTTGTCGGCTGCGCCGCGAACCGATCCGCGCATCCAAGGCGTGAGCTATTACTTCGTCGCCGCCGGCGACAGCGGGCTGCTGCCGGGGATGAACACCACCGCCTACGTGCCCTCGGGCAAGTCGTTCGACGGCGTCTTCGTCGAGGACACCGCGATCGTGCAATGGCAGGGCCGCTCGTGGGTCTATTTGCGCGCCGGTCCCGAGCTCTTCAAGCGCCACCCGATCCGCACCGACCAGCCGGTGTCCGACGACGACTATGTCGTGCAGGACATTCCGTCGGGCTCCGAGATCGTTCTGCGCGGCGCGCAGGTGCTGTTGTCGGAGGAGGCCAAGAGCGAGTTGCGCGGCGGCGGCGACGATGATTGACGGCGTTCGCGGCGCCGCAGCCGGCCCCCAGGCGGCGCTGATCTCGTTTGCCATCCGCTTCCGCGGCATCGTGCTGGGGGTGGCCTGCACCATTCTCGGCTACGGCATCTTCTCGCTAGGCAGCGCCAATTACGCGGTCTTTCCCGAATTCGCGCCGCCGCAGGTCTCGATCCAGACGGAGGCCCCCGGGCTCAGTCCGGAACAGGTCGAGGTGCTGGTCACGCAGCCGATCGAAATCGCGATCAACGGTCTCGCCGGCGTCGAGAGCATGAGGTCGTCGTCGATCCAGGGCCTGTCCGTCATTTCGGTTATCTTCCAGCCCGGCACCGAGGTGTTCCGGGCGCGGCAATTGGTGACCGAGCGACTCGCGGTTGTCGCCGGCAGCCTGCCACAGGGCGTGCGGGCGCCATCGATGACGCCGCTGGTGCCGGCGGCCGGCACCGTGCTGGCGATCGGGCTGACCTCCGATCAGCGCTCGCTGATGGATCTGCGCACCATCGCCGATTGGACCGTGAGCCGGCGGCTGCTGGCCGTCGCGGGCGTCGCGCAGGTCACGACCTATGGCCGGGACATCCGGTCGCTGCAGGTGCAGGTGCGATCCGACGATCTGGTCCGCTTCGGCGTCGGCATGAACGACGTCCTCGCGGCCGCGCGCAAGGCCACCGGCGTGCGCGGCGCCGGCTTCGTCGACACCGCCAATCAACGGGTCATCCTGCAGACGCAGGGCCAGTCGCTGACACCCGAGCAACTGGCGCGCACGGTCCTGCTGCACCAGGGCGGCGCCAGCGTGGTGCTCGGCGACGTCGCGACGGTCGTGAACGCGCCGGAGCCGCCGATCGGGGGCGCGCTGATCAACGGCCGGCCCGGCATCATGATGATGATCAGCCAGCAATTCGGCGCCAACACGCGCAACGTCGCGGCGCGCGTCGAGGCCGCGCTGCGGGAGCTGCGCCCGGCGCTCGACAGCGAGAAGGTCAGGCTGCACGCCGATCTGTTCCGTCCGGCGACCTTCATCGATGCGGCAACGGAGAACGTGCTGTTCGCCCTGCTGATCGGCGGCGCCCTGGTCATCATCGTGCTGTTCGTGTTCCTCTATGACTGGCGCACTTCCGTCATCAGTTGCACCGCGATCCCGCTGTCGCTGCTCTCGGCCGTGCTGGCCCTGCAGTGGATGGGACAGAGCCTGGACACGATGACCCTTGGCGGCCTCGCCATCGCGATCGGCGAGGTGGTCGATGATGCCGTGATCGGCGTCGAGAACGTGGTGCGCCGGCTGCGTGAGAACCGAGGCCTGCCGTCGCCGCGCAGCGAAGCGCGTGTCGTCTACGATGCCATGCTCGAGGTGCGCGGCGCGGTCGCCTATGCGACCTTCGCCGTGCTGCTGGTGTTCGTGCCGATCCTTGCGCTGCCGGGCCTCGCTGGCCGGCTGTTCGGTCCGCTCGGCATCGCCTACATCCTCGCCGTGGTGGCCTCGCTCGTCGTCGCGCTGACGGTCACACCGGCGCTGTCGATGCTGCTGCTGGCCGGCCGGAAGCCGCGCGAGGAACGCGAGCCGCCACTGGTGCGCTGGTCGCGCGGCTCCTACGAGACGCTGTTGCGGCGGCTCGGCCGGTTTCCCAAATCCGTCATGTTGACGGCCGTGCTGGTGACCGCCGGCGGCGCAAGCCTGGTTCCGTTCTTCGGCGGCACCTTCCTGCCCGACCTGAAGGAAGGTCACCTGATCCTCCACGTCTCGACGCTGCCGGGGACCTCACTCGACGAATCGCTGCGGCTGGGCACGCTGATCGCCGAGGCCCTGCAGGGCGTGCCGGAGGTCCGCAGCGTGGCGCAGCATGCCGGCCGCGCCGAAGCCGGCGTCGATACCGCGGGCACGCATTCGAGCGAGATCGAGGTCGACCTGAAGCCGGGGCTATCCGGCGAACAGCAGGAACTGGCGCAGCAGCGCATCCGCGCCGCGCTCGCCAATTTCGCCGGCATCAACCTGTCGATCAAGACCTACCTGACCGAGCGCATCGAGGAAACGCTGTCCGGCTTCAACGCCGCCGTGGTCATCAACGTGTTCGGCCCCGATCTCGACGATCTCGAGCGTGCGGCGCGCGACATCGCGCGCGAGCTCGGCGAGGTCTGGGGCGCGATCGACATCCAGCAGCAGTCGCCGCCCGGCATGCCGCAGGTCAACGTGACCCTGCGCCCGACCGATCTGCAATCCTGGGGCCTGGACGCGGTCGAGGTGCTGGAATTGATCCGCACCGCCTATCAGGGCGACGTGGTCGGCCAGGCCTATGAAGGCAACGTCGTCTTCAACGTCATCGTCAAGCTCGATCCCGATGCGACCGCACGCCCGACCGAGATCGGCAACATGCCGATCCGGACGCCGAGCGGCGCCTACATCCTCCTGAAGCAGGTCGCGGACGTCTACGGCACCGCGGGGCGCTACGTCGTGCTTCATCGCAATGGGCAGCGCGTTCAGACCGTCACCGCCAATGTGGCCGAGCGCGACCTCGAATCCTTCGTGGCCGCGGCCAAACGGAAGATCGCCAAGGAGGTCAAGCTGCCGCCGGGCGCGCATGTCGAGTTCACCGGCGCGGCCGAGGCGCAGGCCAAGTCGCGCCGCGACCTCTTGGTGAACTCGCTGCTGGCGACGATCGGCATCGTGCTGCTGCTGTCCTTCGTCACCGGGCACTGGCGCAACCTGGTGCTGGTGCTGATCAACCTGCCGTTCGCCTTCGTCGGCGGCGTCATCGCCGTCGCATTGACCGGCGGCGTGCTGTCGCTGGGCTCGATGGTGGGCTTCGTGACGCTGTTCGGGATCGCGCTGCGCAACTCGATCCTGATGATCTCGCATTACGAGCATCTGGTCGTCGTCGAAGGCCGCGCCTGGACTCTGGAGACCGCGATCGCCGGCGCCGCCGACCGCCTGGTGCCGATCCTGATGACCTCGCTGGTGACCGGCCTCGGCCTGCTGCCGCTCGCCCTCGGCGCCGGCGAGCCGGGCCGCGAGATCGAGGGACCGATGGCCGTGGTCATCCTGGGCGGACTCCTGACCTCGATGGCCCTTAACCTGCTGGTGCTGCCGACCCTGGCGCTGCGCTTCGGCCGGTTTGCGCGCGGCGTGCACGCCCGCGGAAATGTCGCGGCGAGCTGATCTTGGGCGTGAGACGTCCGCGACGTTCGCCGCACGTGGCTGCTCGACGCTTCACCGTGCGGGCCGGATGAAGGAGATTAAATTCCGACCCGTGTTGACGAGCTTGCCACTGGTCAACTGCAGACCTTCGCGACCGAATTCCCGGCGTCCGCATTCAGCTGATTCCGTTGAAAAAGTCGGCAGTAGTTTCGTCGTGAACGCCATCTGTTTCGAGGACGAATTGGCGCGTTGTGGTTCACGCGGGCGTCAGCGCGGGCATCGGGATCAGCTTGGCCATCTTACGAAGGTTCTGAGCGGCTGCAGCGAGGGTGAACTCGTCGCGTGCGCCGTTCGGCCCTCTTAGTCGCAGCCGATCTAGCTTGAGGATGCGCTTGAGATGCGCGAACAGCATCTCAATCTTCTTGCGGAGCCGGCGTGAAGTGCGGCCTTCCCATGAGCTTGCGATCTCGCGTGCCATGTCGCGAGCGCCCTCGTAGATCGAGCGCGGCACTTTTCGAGCCGGGGTGTTGGGGCAACACCTGCTTCTTAGAGAGCATGCTTGACAATCGCGCTTGCTCGCACGGTAGAGGACCGTCGTGTCGTTGTTCACCAGCGTCCCTGTAGTGGTGAGGGGGTTGCCAGCGGGGCAGCGATAGACGTCCCTGGTATGGTCGTAGGTGAAGGCCTCACGCGAGAAGGTCCCGTCGGTGCGGGCCGACTTGTCGAAGACGGTCACGTGCGGCTCGATCCCGTGCTCGTAGACCAGCCACCCGAGCATCTCAGCGGAGCCATAGGCGCTGTCGCCGAGAAGCCGGCTTGGATAAAGATCGAACCTTTCGATTGAACGCTCAATCATGCGCTTGGCGGCCAATACTTCTGCCTGGCGGATCGCCGTGGTCGCTTCGACATCGACGATGATCGCATTCTCGACGTCGACCAGATAGTTCGTCGAGTAGGCGAAGAAGGCTTGGCCGCCGTGCGCTCCCGTCCAGCGCGCCGCCGGGTCGGAGGGCGATACAAACTTGGGCGTGACCTCCGTCGCGGCACCGAACGCGGCATCATCAAGAACGGCAAGATACTCGTCGATCGCTCGACCCGCAGCCTCCGGCGGAAGCCTCTTATCGCCTTCGATTCCCTTCTGCCGATTGGCATCCGCCTTGATCAGGCTCGCGTCGACTGCGAACCCTTCGCCGCCGATCAGGCGCTCCCGGATGCAGCGGCGCAAGACGGTCTCGAACACGCGACGGAAGAGATCGCTCTCACGGAAGCGGCCGTGCCTGTTCTTCGAGAACGTCGAGTGATCGGGGACGCCTCCATCTAGACCCAGCCGGCAAAACCAGCGGTATGCCAGATTGAGATGGACTTCATCGCAGAGGCGCCGTTCCGATCGGATGCCGAAGCAATAGCCGATCAAGAGCATCCTGATCATCAGCTCCGGATCGATCGAGGGCCGCCCGATGTTGCTGTAGAACGGCGCCAGCTCCCGCCGTAAGTCCTCAAGGTCGACGAACCTATCGATCGACCGCACGAGGTGGTCGGCTGGGATGTGCCTTTCCAGCGAGAACTCATAGAACAACGCAGCCTGTTCGACTTGCCGATGCCCCATCATGACCTTCAGTCCTGCCCACTAGACAGACTGAATCACCGATATCTCTGCGTCGCAACTGCTGACTTTTTCAACGAAATCAGCCCATTACGGACACTGAGCAGAATCTTAACCTGCGGTAGCGAGGCGGGCTGTCGCGGGCCTCAGCACGGGCGGTAACGAAGGTCAGCTTCCCGGAAGCTTAGCAAACGCCTCGCGCAACTTCGGACCCGGCCCAACGGTGTATTTAGCGGGGTTTTTCGGATCCCGACGCTCGTCCGGGATGACGACGATCTCCATCATCTCGGGCAATTCCAGATTCTCGTTTGCCCACGTTACCAGCATGTCCTCTCCCAAGGTCAAGAGGTTATGGATAAATGCGTCGAAGTCGGCGCGAATCGAAGACGGCTCGGTCGCGTTCTTGCCATCCTTCACCCGGTGCCAGACTGGCTCGCTGAGCATCAGATCTGGATCGAGACGGAAGTTTTCAATCACAAGCCTGCCGCTGTAGCCGTCTGGATGCTCCACCGCGTTACGCATGGCGATTGCTTCTTCGACGAACGGCGCCGCTTCGACTAACATCTTCGTCCTGGCATCGTCCGGGCCGAAGGTCTCCTTCGCAAATTCGATCAGCGACTTCCCGCCCTTCCGCGCCTTCGAGAACTCGCTCGCCTCGGAGAATGAAGTGCCATAGAGCTTGTTTACCACGTAAAGCACGTCGCGAATGTAATTCTTCGCCTCGTATAGGAAGTTGTGGCAGTCCGCTTCCAGCCGGTCGATCTGCGGAACCTCGACCAGCGCGTTGGGTGTCGCAGGCGGCTTAAACTTTGCAGCCGCTTCCGCGAATGACTTCTTGAACGAGTCTTCGATTTCCCAGCATCGCAGCAATTTCTTCATCAGTGAGTTAAGATAGAGGCTGCCGACCTTGTCTTTGACCTCTTTTGTCACCTTGCACTTCTCCAGAATCTGCAGAGTCTGAAGCGATAGGCGTGCAACAATCGGGTTGTCGACGCCGTGGCTGGCAAATTTCTTAATCTCGAAGGACATGGCGACCTCTGGGAGCGCCATCCTAATACCTTGTAAGACTACCGGCGCAAGGCCGTAGCAGCCCGGGGCGATAGGGATGCAGTGCGGTTGGACGCCTCTCATGGCGCCTTTTGGCACCAATCCGACATACCGGGGCAGTGTGCCGATGTTCGTTGGTCGGGTAGACCGGAAGCGGCCCGCCGGCGATCGGAACGACGCGAACAGACCTTCCCGGACGCTAGCTATTTGAATGCGTCGATGTAGGCGGTCGCGTTGCCTGGATCTCGGACAGAGAGAAGGCAGAGCGCGTAGGTCTTCAATATCCAAGCTCGATCGGCCGTCGATGCTCCGTTGAGCTGCTTTTTCTCGGCCTTCCCGATAAGCTCGAGCAGCTTGTAAGCGACTTGCTCCTTGGTGTTGTCTTCCACGCGAACCGTTGCGGCATCAGTCATTTTGAGATCCCTTGATGTCTAGTACGCGCTCAACCTATACGTTTCGACCGCCGGCGTCGATCCGCTGAAGGTCATGAAGCAGACCCGCCACGCGAGGGTCGACGCCACTGAAGGGCTACGACGGGCGCGAGAACGATTTCGATGACCACGCTGGCGAGGAGTTTCTGTAATTGTGCGTCATCCGCGGTGGCCGCTTAAAGCTTGGAAACCAGCATGTTGATGCTTTTGAGAACATCCCTGCGATAGTCTTCTTTAACTTGGACTCGATGGCCGCCAATATCCTGTTTGCCAGCCGAGAGGCGCGAAAACGGACAGCCCTTAGCGAATGCGACGACGCCTGTGGTCTGGAAGTCTCGGATCTCGCACGTGCCGTCGCTGATCTTGCTAAAAGTGAAAAGCTCCGGGTGGATCTTCAGCAGTGCACCAATGTCTCGCTCGATTTCGGACAGCACAGCGGCGTAAGCGGAAGCAGGGCCCATATATTGCGTAATGCGATTCTTAGCGATGAGATGAACCTGGGGAAGCTTCCGTCCCGCTTTTGCCAGCTTCGTATTGAAGGCGTACGTCGTATAGATCTCGGACGGCAGCTTCAACCCGTACACGAGCGACAGCGCATTCTGAACCGCGCGACGGGAAGAGTCGTCAGCCATCACGGGCAATACGAGTCGATCCACTGATGCCAGCGCAATCTGCGTGTAGATCGAGAAGCTCGGATTGCAGTCCACGAAGATGGTGTCGTAATCGTCCTCGCATTTTGCAAGAAAATCATTCAACCAATCGACGACGGCAATCCAGGTATCGGTACCGGGAACCTGGGTGTTAGAGAGCGTGTTAATAGCATTCGATTGCAGCTCCAGTAGAGGGTCGCCGCAAACCAAAGCAATGTTGCTGGGAATCAGGGGATTAAAATCATCCGGGTCTGTGACGAAATCTTCGGGGTCGAAGACCGGCGGCGAGAACGGAGATGGCAGACGGAGCTGGAAGTAGCCGCCAAGGCTGCAACGAGGTACGAGGCCCTGGCGCTGCAGCAGCTTGTGTCCTCCCTTATTAGTAAGGCCGCCGAGAAAAAGTTCGGACAGATTGGCCTGTGGACAGGCGTCCACTACCAAAATACGTTTTTTTGGATTTTTCTCAGCGTAGCGGCAGATTGCCTGGAAAGCCAAGCTCGTCTTGCCAGTTCCGCCTTTGTTGTTCCAGAACGCGTAGCGCATCGCTGGCTCCATGGTATGTCAACGTCGGACATTATTACGTCCAAAACGGACTGTCAATCGTCTCCTATGGCCTGGTGCAGCCTGTTGCGGTTTCATGCGGTGTGCGGCCGTGTCGCCGACGAACAGATCACCGATGTCCGCTCATCGCCCTTCTCGGACCTTCCGGCCGCCGCCAAAGACGTCGGCCTGCTGGGCTTGAGCGGATATGCTTGTCGAGACTCGTGCGGGCCCGGAGCCAGGCGCGCACGACCGACAAGTCAACCTCTGATGCGATGCGCTCAAAATCTGATTTTACTCACCGCCTCAAGCACATCACCCTTGTCCAGTCCTCCCACGGAAAATATTCCACTTTCGTTTTTCAGAAAATCATGATTGACTATGCGCATCCCGTCCCGCCATGAGGGGCGCTTCGCGATCGTCACGAGACGTGGGTGCGGGATGCGGTGGGTGCATTGGATCGCAGCGCGAGCAATCGTGCGGACGAACGAGCCCGATGCGCCGGCGAAATCGTAGGGTCCTGGCCTCCCGGTGCTGAGGCCAAGCGGACGGTGACGATGATCCGTTCGTGACGGGGGCAAGACAGCCGGTCCCCGGGGAGAGGACGTATAAGCCGCCCAACCATCGCGCGGGGAATGCCGGGATGTCTCGGCTGAACCTGTGGTACCTGCCGCCTGCATTTTTTTCGCAGGCGGGCCATGGGGGCGGCCAGCTCCCGGCATTCCCTGCGCCCTCTTCGTCGATGAGGGCGAAACGACCCGCACAACTCGGACGCACGGAGCGCCGCGAGGCCGAATGCCTGCGTTCTAAGAAGCACTCATCGCAGATGTCGGCGCCCGCAGCGTCGAGGCGGTGGAGAGACGATGGACGTCCCGCATGACAGCGCGCACAAACGCCACGGCTGTCGACCATTGGCCCGGTGGACGTCCGCGCCGAATGGCCTCAGCCGTTCAGCCGGTCGATGTGCACCTTGCCGGCCTTCATCACCAGCGGAATGTGATCGCCCTGGCCGAGCAGGCACGAGACGTCGCGCAGCGGATTGCCCTCGACCACGAGCAGGTCGGCGAAGGCGCCGGGCGCGATGCGGCCGAGCTTGCCTTCCATGCCGAGCACCTCGGCGCCGATCACGGTCGCGCTGGCAATGACCTCGCGGGGCCCGAGGATCTCGGCGCGGATCCGGAATTCATCGCTCTGCAGGCGCTGGGAGGGTCCCAGGAGATCGCTGCCGAAGCCCATCTTGACGCCGGCGTCGCGGTAGATGCCGAGCGAGCGCAGGCCGGCATCGCGCACATCGGCGATCTTGGCGACGCTCTCCGGCGGCAGGCCATACTGCGCGCCTTCATTGGCGAGCGCCTCATAGGTGACGAGCGTCGGGATGACATAGACGCCCTTCTCGGCCATCAGGCGCGCGGTCGGAAGGTCGACCAGATTGCCATGCTCGATGGTGCGGACCCCGCAATGGACGGCGCGGGCGATGGCTTCCGCCGTGTAGGCATGCGCCAGGACGTAGGTCTGCCGCGCGCGAGCCTCGGCGACGATGGCGCGGATCTCGTCCTCCGAGTAGCCGAACGCGCCGACGGGATCGGTCGGCGAGGCCACGCCGCCGGACGCCATGATCTTGATCTGGTCGGCGCCCATCTGCAGCTCCTCGCGCACCGCCTTGCGCACCGCATCGACGCCATCGGCCACCCGGGCCAGCGCGCCGACGCGCACGCAGCAGGGACAAGGGGCGTTGTCGGAAAGGAAATCCGTCCGCGCCCGCATGTCGCCATGGCCGCCGGTCTGGCTGAGCGCCCGGCCGGACACGAACAGCCGCGGGCCCTCGGTGAGGCCGGTATCGACGGCCTGCTTCAGCGGATAGCCAGCGCCGCCGGCGTCACGCACCGTGGTAAATCCCCTCCGCAGCATGCCCTTGAGCAGCAGCGCCGAGCGCAGGGTCACCAGCACGTTCGGCATCTGCACTTGCTGGGCAAGATTGAGCTCGACCGCGATCGCATGGACGTGCAGGTCGATCAGCCCCGGCATCAGCGTCTTGCTTTGGAGATCGATGGTCTGGTCGACGCTGGTCTGCAGCGGCTTGTCGGACACTTCCTTGATCAGGTTGCCTTCGACCAGGACGTGCTGCCCCTCGAGCAGGTCGGGCTGCAGCGGGTCGAGCAGAGCGGCATTCTTGAACAGGATGGTCGGCATCAAGGTGTCCTCGATCGGAGCGAAGCGTGCGTCAGCGGGCGGAGCGGGCCGACGATGACGGTGTTCTCCCCTATCCTGTCCTGCGGGCTCGAGCCAGCTCGGGACGGAATACCTGTCTTCTCAGCCGATCGACATCAGGCTGGCATTGCCGCCGGCGGCCGCGGTGTTGGTGGAGAGACTGACTTCGGTGACCAGCCGGTCGAGATCGTAGCAGCCGTCGCTGGCGCGCGGCGTGACGAGCGGGACGATCGGTCCGGGGCGCGTGGCGAGGTCGCGACCGAGCGCGATCAATTCATCCGCCTCGCCGTCGGAAAGCACGGCCTGCAGATCGCGGAGAGCCCGCCAGCTGTCGACGATCCGCAGGCGGCCGCGCAGCCGGCTGGTGAGCGGTCCCAACACGGCACAAGCAGGGCTGGCGCGTTCGACGAACGCGTCGTTTCCGGTCATCAGAATGACGCCGATCTGGACCAGCAACGCCTGCTCGCTTCGCGCCAGTGCAGCGACGGCGCCGCGCGCGGTGATGCGATAGACGTTCTGTTCGCCGACGGGTCCTGGCAACTCGATCTCGAGGCCGGCCAGCACCTGGGGCCCATGCGCCTCGCACGCCAGCGCCGCCTCGGCGTGTCCGCTGGCGCGCAACCCGTCGAGGTAAGAGCGCAAGACCGCGTCAGACTGCGACGCCATGAGCCGCTGGCGCGGCGGCATCGCGAACAGCCGGCGCAGATACAGCGGACCGCCGGCCTTCGGCCCGGTCCCCGACAGGCCGGAGCCGCCGAATGGCTGCACGCCGACCACCGCACCGATCACGTTGCGGTTGACGTAGATGTTGCCGGCCGCGCTGTGGCTCGAGGCGCGGGCAATTGTCTCCGTGATCCGCGAATGGATACCGAAGGTCAGGCCATAACCGGTGAGGTTGATCGCGTCGACGAGGTCAACGAGCTGCTCGCGGCGGTAGCGCAGCACGTGGAGCACGGGGCCGAACACCTCGCGCTCGACATCGAAGATGTTGGCGATCTCGATGATGGTCGGCGCAACGAACGTGCCATGCGCCGCCTGCGGCGGCAGCGGCAGCCGCTCCACGGCATGGCCGCGCGCCTGCATCGTGGCGACATGCGCATCGAGCGTGTCGCGGGCCTCGCCGCTGATCACCGGGCCGACATCGACCGACAACGACGCGGGATTGCCGAGTTCGAGCTCGCGCAGCGCGCCGCGCAGCATCGACATGATGTGGTCGGCGACGTCCGCCTGCAGGCAGAGGATGCGCAGCGCCGAACAGCGCTGGCCAGCGGAGTCGAAGGCGGAAGCGATGACATCGCCGACAACCTGCTCGGCGAGCGCCGAGGAATCCACGATCAGCGCGTTTTGGCCGCCGGTCTCGGCGATCAGCGGCACGGGCTGTCCATGGACGGTGAGGCGCTCGGCAAGCTGTTTCTGGATCAGCCGCGCGACGTCGGTCGATCCCGTGAACATCACGCCCTGCACGCTGTGATCGCCGACCAGCGCCGCGCCGACGCGGCCGTCGCCCGGCAGCAATTGCAGGACATCCGCCGGCACGCCCGCCTCGTTGATGATGCGAACCGCTTGGGCGGCGATCAGCGGCGTCTCCTCGGCAGGTTTCGCCAGCACCGGATTGCCGGCCGCGAGTGCGGCAGCGATCTGGCCGGTGAAGATCGCGAGCGGAAAATTCCACGGGCTGATGCAGACCACGGGACCGAGCGGCCTGGGAATGTCGCCATCGGGCAGCGCTTCGATCTCGCTCGCATAATAGCGCAGGAAATCGACGGCTTCGCGCACCTCGCCGACGGCGTTCGCAAAGGTCTTGCCGGCCTCGCGGACGATCAAGCCGATGAGGACGAGGCGACGCGCCTCCATCGTCTCGGCCGCGGCGCGCAGGCATGCGGCGCGCGCGCGCGGGCTGGTCGCGGCCCAGGCCGGCGCGGCGTTCGCGGCACGCGACAGCGCCGCCTCGATCTCGGCAGGCGCTGCATCCCTGACCGCACCGACGACGTCACGGCGGTCGGCGGGATTGCGAATGCGGCGCGCGCCTTCGCTGGTCGTCGCTCCGGGCGCCGCAGCCGTCCAATCGAGGCTCGCGCTCGTGACCAGACCTTCGCCGAGACGCGCCAGCGCGCGCTGATCGGAGAGATCGAATCCGGCCGAGTTCACGCGGCCCGGGCCGAACAGCTCGGGCGGGCGCCTGATCTTGTCGTGCGGCGCGCCCGGGCGTTCCGACGCGCGAACGATGGCGACCGGGTCCGCGATCAGATCGTCGACGGAGACGGCGGGATCGGCGATGCGGTTGACGAAGGAGGTGTTGGCGCCGTTCTCCAGCAGCCGCCGCACCAGATAGGCCAGCAGCGTCTCGTGCGAACCGACCGGCGCGTAGATGCGGCACGGGCGGCCGAGCCGTGCGGGTCCGACAACTTCCTCGTAGAGCGGCTCGCCCATGCCGTGCAGGCACTGGAATTCATACTGGCCGCGCTCGTAGCTGGAGCCCGCCATCTCCACGATCGATGCCAGCGTCCCCGCATTATGCGTCGCGAACTGCGGGAACACGGCGTCGGGCGCGCCCAGCAGTTTGCGGGCGCAGGCGAGGTACGACACGTCGGTATGGTGCTTGCGCGTGAAGACCGGAAAGTCCTCCAGGCCATCGACCTGGGCGCGCTTGATCTCGCTGTCCCAATAGGCGCCCTTGACGAGGCGCACCATCAGCCGGCGCTGCGAGCGCCGCGCGAGGTCGATGAGCCAATCGACGACGAAGGCGCAGCGCTTCTGATAGGCCTGGATGACGAAGCCGATGCCGTTCCAGCCGGCGAGGTCCGGATCGAGGCAGAGCGCCTCGAGCAGATCGAGGGACAGGTCGAGACGGTCGGCTTCCTCGGCGTCGATGTTGAGGCCGATGTCGTATCGCCGCGCGAGCAGCACCAGCCGCTTCAGCCGCGGCAGCAACTCGTCCATGACGCGGCCGCGCTTGATGCGGACATAGCGCGGATGCAGCGCCGAGAGCTTGATCGAGATGCCCGGCCCGTCGTAGATGCCGGCACCGGCCGCATGCCGCCCGATCGCATGGATCGCCGCCTCGTAGGCGGCGAAGTAGCGCGCGGCGTCTTCCGCCGTCGTCGCGGCCTCCCCGAGCATGTCATAGGAGTAGCGGAAGCCCTGCGCTTCCCATGGACGGCCGTTCGACAGCGCCGCGTCGATGGTCTGACCGGCCACGAACTGTTCGCCCATCAGGCGCATGGCGAGCGTGACGCCCTTGCGGATGATCGGCTCGCCGCCGCGGGCGATCAGCCGTGTCAGCGCCGACACCAGGCTGTCCTCGCTGGCCGCGGCCGTCAGCGTGCCGGTGACGATGAGGCCCCAGGTCGCGGCGTTCACCAGCAGCGACGGGCTGTGCCCGATATGGGCGCGCCAATCGCCGGTCGCGATCTTGTCGCGGATCAGCGCATCGCGCGTCGCGGTGTCCGGAATCCGCAGCAGCGCCTCGGCCAGGCACATCAGCGCCACGCCCTCCTGGCTCGACAGTGAATATTCGTGGATCAGTCCCTCGACGCCGCCGGATTGCGCCTTGCCGCGCAGACGCAGGACCAGATCCCGCGCCAGACCGGCCGCTCGTGCCGACGATGCCTCCGGGAGCGCGGCGAGATCGAGCAGCGGCGCGATGCACTCCGGCTCGGCGCGGCGATAGGCCGAGGTGATCGCAGCGCGCAGCCCGCTCTGGCGCTGGACCTGGGTCGCGAACGCGGCGAACGGTCGTGGCGGCGACTGCGACATGACCCGTCTCCTCTGAAGCGATCCCCGTCACTCGCCATGGCTGCGCGGCGTTGGCGCACGTCGCGAGCGACGGATAGCGCTACCGCCCGATCAACTGATCGGCGTAGTAGCCGATGGTCTTGCGGTAGATCACCGCCCTGTTCCACTCGCGCATCGCCTCGAAATTGGCCGAGCCCTCGTCATAGGGCGCGCCCATCTTGAAGCCGTTGCTGTGCAGCAGGTTGGCGGTCGAGGCCAGCACGTCGGCGGTGGAGTGGCGCAGGTCGACGCGGCCGTCGCCGTCGAAATCGACGCCGTATTTGATGTAGGACGACGGCAGGAACTGGGTCTGGCCGATCTCGCCGGCGAAGGCGCCGACGAGGTCGCGCAAGGTGAGATCGCCGCGCTGCACGATCTTCAGCGCCGCCAGCAATTCGCCCTGGAACAGCTCGGTGCGCCGGCAGTCATGCGCCAAGGTCGCAAGCGTGCGGATCACCGGCAGCTTGCCCATGTCGCCCTTGCCGAAATCGGTCTCGAGTCCCCAGATCGCGACCAGGATCTGGCGCGGCACGCCATATTGCTGCTCGATGCGCGACAGCAGCGCGGCGTGCCGCTGCAGCATCGCGCGCCCGCCATTGATGCGGCCGGCGCCGACGCGGGTCGAGACGTACTGCTCGAAGCTCTTGTTGAAGGTGTAGCGCTGGCGGCGGTCGAAGGCGAGCACGGCCGGATCGAGCGTCACGCCCGACAGCGCCTGGCTGATCGTGCCGCCCGAGACGCCGGCGCTCTGCGCCTCCGCCGAGACGCCCGCGATGAAGGTATTGAAGTCGCCGCCGCAGCGCGCGGCGAAAGCGGGAGAGGCAAAGGAGAGGATCGCGACGGCAACAAGGAAGCGGACAACGGACATGAGGAGAAAGGTCCCTGCATGAGAGCATGATGACGGCAGTCCGGCGGCGGACGCCGTCACAATGCCTGATTTGGCGGTACCAGGCCAGCCGGCGGGCGATAGCCACCGAACCGCACCCCATCGTCATCTTTTTTTGAACGGTCGGCGCGCTCGTCGCCACTCATGCAGGGCGTGCCTCGTCCGACGTCGCGCCGTTTTCGCGCGCCGATCCAAGCGCGCGTTCTGAAAACCACGAGCGTTGGCACCACTTTTCGGGAGAGGTCCCCATGACGATGATGTTCCGGCTCGGCACACTGGCGCAGCTCACCTTGGTCGCGGCCCTGATGTGTCACGGCCTGGCGCCCGCGGCCGCTCAGCCGGGCGATGTGGCGGGCGCAAAGGATTACCCCGGGATCGGCCGCTTCGCCGGCAGCGTGATCACCGGCTATGTCACCAAGGATTTCGATGCGATGCGGCTGCAGGCGGCGCCGTTCAAGGCGGACAAGGCGACCGACGAGCGACGCCCGGAGGGGCGCGTCGTCAGAATCGCCTATCGCACCGCGCCGGGTCCCTCGATCCTCGAAGTGTCGCGCAATTTCGAAAACCAGCTCGCCAAGGCCGGCTTCGAGAAGCTCCTCGCCTGCGACACCGATGCCTGCGGCGGCATTCCCTTCACCGAGGCGATCGACCTGCTGCCGGTTCCGCAGATGTGGGCCGATGGCTTCGACTACCGCTATTTTGCCGGCCGCAAGGAGGCCGGCGGCCGCGAGACCTTTGCCAGCGTGCTGGTCAGCCAGAACAACCAGCAGATCTACGCCCAGCTCACCGTTGCCGAGCTCGGCGCGATGGAGAACAAGATGGTGAGCGTCGCCGAGATGGCGAAGGGCCTCGGCGACAAGGGCCACATCGCCCTCTACGGCATCTATTTCGACACCGACAAGGCGACGATGAAGCCGGAGAGCCGGCCGACGCTGGAGCAGATCGCGCAGTTGCTCGCCGGCCAGCCGCAGCTCAGCGTCTTCATCGTCGGCCATACCGACAACCAAGGCAGCTACGACTACAATCTCGATCTGTCACGGCGGCGCGCCGAGGCGGTCGCCGCCGAGCTTTCGCGCAGCTATCGCATCGCGCCAGCGCGGCTGCGCACCGCGGGCGTCGGCCTGCTCGCGCCGGTCGGCAGCAATGCCACCGATGCGGGCCGCACGCTGAACCGCCGCGTCGAACTGGTGGCGCCCTGAGGCGCTGCGCCGGCGCGGCCGCTTGATCCTCGTCAACACCGTGCCATCATGACGCCCTAAGCTCCGCGGCCGAAATGGAGATCGCCATGATCGGGATTACGCTGTCGACCGACCAGATCCGCTCGGCGCCGCCGGAGGTGCGGCGTTGGATCGAGCATCAGGTGCTGTCGGGTCTCGGGCTCGGCCCGGAGGCGCCGCTGACGCCTACCCTCCCCGCCCAGAGCGCGCATCTCGTCGCCTGCAGCGTCGAGGATGCGGCCAAGGTCCTAGCGCAGATCCAGAGCGCGCTGCCCGCGGTGAACGTATTCTTCGAGTTCGGCCGGCCGGGCATCGCGATGGGCCAGCCGCCGATCATGATGTTCCGCCTGATCGACATCCTGCATCACACGCGGCTGCAGAACATCGGCCAGGTGATGGCCTCGCTGGAGATGATCAACAAGGCGCTGGTCGAGGTGAGGCACGATCCCTCGGTGCGCTTCTGCGGCTTCGACAATGAAGGCCACTGCCTGATCGCACCGGAGACGCAACGCGCGATCGCCAGCGTCTGGCAGAGCGTGATCGCCAGGCAGCACGGGGTGGCCGAGGGCGAGGCGGCGTGAGGCCGCGGCTCCGGTTTCAATGAGGCGTCATCCGGAGCGCGCGGGGGCCCGGAATGACGGAGCGAGATGTGCCGCGGGCGCCTCGTGCGCGCGAGGTCCGCGGACAAGAGAGGGCCGCCGGGACACTCCCGCCTCCTGTCCCAAAACGGCGCGCCGCACGCGGCGCAGCCATGCCCGCCCCGAGCGGCTCCGGCCTTGAGCCGGTCGCGGACGGTGCTACGATATCGTTGTCGTTCACGATCCCTCGGGAGATCGCCGATGCAGCACAATCAACGCCAGCGCCGATTGCTCCAGATCCCTCTGTTCCGCCTGCTCGCGATCAACCTCGCGCTCGGCCTCGGCATGGCCGTGGTGCTGGTCGGCGGATTGCTGCTGCTCGATCCCTGGGGCCTGCGTCACCTGATCTTCGCCGACCACTCGCCCGTCGTCGCCATCGGTCTCTTGCTCGGCTCGTTCTTCGTCACCTTCGGCTCGACCGCGATGGGCACCGCGATCATGGCGCTCGGCCGCAGTGATGATGACGACGGCCCGCACGGCGGCACGCGGGTGCATGCGCGGGTGAAGGTGCGGAGGCGATAGAGGCGAGCTGTTACCACGCGCTCGGTGCGCTCCCCTCCCCCTTGCGGGGAGGGGTCGGGGGTGGGGGTCTCCGGGCACTGAACTCAGTGAGGCGCGCTCGACAATACGAGTCCGGAGGCGCTCAACTCGATTGGCATCATCCGTGAAGATGCTCGGCGAGATCAGTGCGTCTCAGCTCAAGCGGGCCTCGTGGACCCCCACCCCCGACCCCTCCCCGCAAGGGGGAGGAGAGTCGACCGCGCCAGCGGCCGAAGCCTTGGCTCAAGCGGCAGCTCTCGCTCACCAATGCCCCTTCCGTTTGTTCCAGGCGAACAGCACATCGGCAAACCGGTCATAGCCGAACCGCGTCAGCGGCCGCACCAGGCGGTTGCCGAACAGGGTCGCCAGCCAGCCCTCGCCCGGCGTCAGCGCCCACAGCAGGAGCGCCACGTCGGCGCCGGTGATCAACTCGCCGTCCTCGTCGGTCGCGTGCAGGCGGCGGCGGACGGCGTCGACATCGGCGCCGAATGCGGCCAGCGCGTCGGGCTGCTCGTTGATGTCCTTGAACGCGACCCGCCCCGACTTGACCAGCGCCAGCAGCTTGTTGCGCTGCCAGTCGATGCCGGCGTCACAGACCGGGCAGCGCGTGTTGTACCAGATGGTGAGTTGGGGCATCGACATGGGCTGCATTCGCGGCGGGGTGAGACGTCCACGATGAACGCACTTTCATCCGGCAAAATCGAGGTGTTTCGGGACCCCGCCGGCCGGTCCGTGATCGCTCCGGCCGCCCTGCCGATTCGGCGAAAACCATATGACGAAAAAGTCAAAATCGGGCAGCGGATAAGCATTTTCTGGCATTGACCGGACCGGTCCCGCCGCCGTAAAGCGCCATCCATGGCGAAAAAACCCGGCTCCAATCCCAAAGGCGAATTCGCCTTCTTCAACGTGACCTACGAGGACGGCTCGCAGCGCTCCAACCGGCGCGTCCCGGCCGAGCTGCTCGGCGGCCTCGACGGCGACGAGCCCGCGCGCGGCTTCATCATGGAGCAGGACCGCGAGATCGCCGAAAAGTCCGGCCGCCCGCCGCTTCAGATCAAGTCGCTCGAGCGGGTTGGGGCGAAGAAGAAGTAGGCCGGCCGAGCCGCCCTAGGATGGGCAAAGCGACCGCCGCCAGGCAGCCGCGTGTCCACGATCAACTGCGTACCACGAACGACGTCATCATGGGTTACGCGTCATGGCCGGGCTTGTTTCGGCCATCGACGTCGTTGACGTCGCAATGACGTGGATGCGCGGGCCTTCGCCGCGACGAAGCGGCTTCGGCCGCGCAGGCGGGACAAGCCCGCGCGTGACGCGGAGATATCTCGACCCACATCCGACCGTCACGCCGCCTCTCGCTCGGCTCGACGGCGGCCGACCTCACCGCCCTGCCCTGCTCCATCGCCCTCGGCCGGTTGATCAGGCTGACCAGCGTGTAGCTGATGATCAGCAGCAGAAACCACGAGCCGAGCTTGGCCGGCGACACCATGGCCCAGCCATGGGCCTGCTGCGGATAGAGCCAGACCCGGGTGAAGGTGCCGACGTTCTCCGACAGCCAGATGAACAGCGACACCAGGACCAGCCCGAGCAGCAGCGGCATCGCGCGGTGCACGCGCCAGACCTTGAAGTGGACCGTGGCCGGCGCGAACAGCAGCGCGGCCCAGCCGAACAGCACGAGCCTGACATCGAGCCCGTAATGGTCAATGAAGAAGTTGAGATAGATCGCCGCGCTCAGGCCGATCAGCCGGCGCCGTGAGGGGTGGCCGGTGAAGCGGAAGTCGAACAGCCGCCAGACGCGGCAGAGATAGCTGCCGATGCAGGAATACATGAAGCCGGAGAACAGCGGTACGCCGCCGAGCTTGATGAGGCTTGGCTCGGGATAGATCCACGAGCCGGTCGCGGTCTTGAACAGCTCCATCGCGGTGCCGACGAGGTGATAGATCAGGATGATCTTCGCCTCCTCGAATGTCTCCAGACGCGCAGCGAGCAATGCGGCTTGGACGCCGAGCATGCAGAGGAAGAGAAAATCGTAGCGCGCGAGCGGCGCGTTCGCCGGATAGAACCGCCACTTCAGCAGCATCAGCGCCACCGCGATGCCGCCGAACAGGCAGGCCCAAGCCTGCTTCACGCCGAAGCGGAGGAATTCGTAGAGGGCTGCAGTCCAGGGCTGCTGCGCCGCCCGCGCGGCGAGACGCGCCTCGGCGGCGATGAAGGGGCGCAGCGGCGCCCAGATCGCGGCGGCGCTGTCGTGCGCTGCGGCCGATGAGAACTCGTCGTCATGCATGGGATAGGCGTCCGGTGAGGCGCCAATTCCTAGCAGCCGATCGCCCAACGCCGTCTGCGCAAAGTTCGGCCTCTTGCAGCAAGGACACGGACATTTGCGGACAAGAGGTCGTGTCGGCTAACCCGGACACCTCAGCGCCGCCCCTCGTCATTGCGAGCGAAGCAATCCAGAATCGTACGCGCAGCTCTGGATTGCTTCGCTTCGCTCGCAATGACGGACAACCGGAGCATGCAACACGAACTACGCAGGCACCGCGTCCAGCGATGATTGGATGCGCATGCTCACTCCCCTTGAGACTGCAAAAAGAGCATCAGCTCTTCGTAGCCGCCCTCTACACTCTCGTCGCCGCGGAAGCGGCTGAATTCGAGATGGCCATCTTCGAACACATCGATCTCGAGCCGCTCGCCTACCAACGTCACCGACAGGCGGATCGTATCGGGGCGCGTTCGTTCAATGAAGAAGTGAAGGCCGAGTTTGTCGAGCAGGCGCATGCTCGCGAACAGAGTCGAGGACATCGGAAGCTCTTCTTTCGTGCGCTGGAACCATGAGCAGAACAAACAAAAAGACGGGCCTTTCGGCCCGCCGTTGATGTCTCGATGGATTGCCGGGTCAAGCCCGGCAATGACGACCAATCGGTGGCCGAATTAGTTATCCAAGAAGCTCCGCAGCTTCCGCGACCGGCTCGGATGCTTCAGCTTCCGCAGCGCCTTTGCCTCGATCTGACGAATGCGCTCTCTGGTCACCGAGAACTGCTGGCCGACTTCTTCCAGCGTGTGGTCGGTGTTCATGCCGATGCCGAAGCGCATGCGCAGCACACGCTCTTCGCGCGGGGTGAGCGAGGCGAGCACGCGGGTCGTCGTCTCGCGCAGGTTGGACTGGATGGCGGCGTCGATCGGCAGGATCGCGTTCTTGTCCTCGATGAAATCGCCGAGATGAGAGTCCTCCTCGTCACCCACGGGGGTTTCGAGCGAGAGCGGCTCCTTCGCGATCTTGAGGACCTTGCGCACCTTCTCCAAGGGCATGCCGAGCTTCTCGGCGAGCTCCTCGGGGGTCGGCTCGCGGCCGATCTCGTTCAGCATCTGGCGCGAGGTGCGGACGATCTTGTTGATCGTCTCGATCATGTGCACGGGGATGCGGATGGTGCGGGCCTGGTCGGCGATCGAGCGGGTGATCGCCTGCCGGATCCACCAGGTGGCGTAGGTCGAGAACTTGTAGCCGCGGCGGTACTCGAACTTGTCGACCGCCTTCATCAGGCCGATGTTGCCTTCCTGGATCAGGTCGAGGAACTGCAGGCCGCGGTTGGTGTACTTCTTGGCGATCGAGATCACCAGACGGAGGTTGGCTTCCACCATCTCCTTCTTGGCCTGACGGGCCTCGCGCTCGCCCTTCTGCACCGAGTGCACGATCTTGCGGAACTCGCCGATCTCGAGACCGGTGAGCGCGGCCATCGCCTGCACCTCCTGGCGCAGGTCCTTGATGCGGTCCTTCTCGTAGTGGACGAAGTTCTTCCAGCCCTTGGCGGAGAGCTTGGAGACGCGGTTGAGCCAGCGCGGATCGAGCTCCGAGCCCTGGTAGTTGCGCAGGAAGTCCTCGCGCGCGACGCCGTGGGAGTCGGCCAGGCGCATCAGCCGGCTCTCGAACGAGACCAGCTTCTTGTTGATGTCGTAGAGCTGCTCGACGAGGCTGTCGATGCGGGCCTGGTTGAGGCGCAGCGACTTCACCTCGACGATGATCTCGTCCTTGAGCTTCTTGTACTTGCGCTCCTGCGAGGGCGACAGCGACTCGCTCTGCAGCTGGTTGGCGATGTCCTGCTCCTGCAGGCGGCGCAGCTTCTTGTACTCGGACGCGATCTTGTCGAAGGTCTCGACCACCTTCGGCTTCAGCTCGGCCTCGATGGCGGCGAGCGACATCTGGTTCTCGAACTCGTCGTCGTCCATGTCGGCTTCGGCCGCCGCCTCGCCGGGATCCTTCTCCTCGGCGGGCGCGCCGTTCGGCACGGCGCGGAACGGGGTCGGCTGCTGCGGGGCGGCCGGCGGCGCGACCGCGGCCTGGACCTCGCCGCCCTCGGCCGCAGCGCCCTCGCCATTCACCGGCGCGGCGATCTGCGGATTCATGCCGCCCTTGGCCTCAGGGCCGGCATAGGTGGCTTCGAGATCGATGATGTCGCGAAGGAAGATCTTGCCTTCGTTGAGCTCGTCGCGCCAGATGATGATGGCCTGGAACGTCAGCGGGCTTTCGCAGAGGCCCGCGATCATCGCCTCGCGGCCGGCCTCGATGCGCTTGGCGATGGCGATTTCACCCTCGCGCGACAGCAGCTCGACGGTGCCCATCTCGCGCAGATACATGCGCACGGGATCGTCGGTGCGCTCGCCGGGCTCCGACTTCTTGACCTCGGTGACGGCCTTCTGGGTGATCTCGACGAGCTCGTTGTCGGTCTCGTCCTCGCCGTCGTCCTTCTCGTCGGACTCGTCGGCCTCCTCGGCCTCGGTCACGTTGATGCCCATGTCGGAGAGCATCGACATGATGTCTTCGATCTGTTCCGGCGAGGTAGTGTCGGAAGGCAGGACCTCGTTGAGCTGATCAAAGGTCACGAAGCCGCGCTTCTTGGCCTGCTTGATCATCTTCTTGACGGCGGCGTCCGACAGGTCGAGCAACGGCGACGGCGCATCGGCGGCGTCCTTCTCGGGAGCGTCCGCGGCCTTGTCGTCCTTTTCCTTGTCCTTCACCTGCAGCGTCTTTGCCTTCGTGGCCATTCATTGCTCCCGAAACGCGCCCGCTCCGCCCGTGGCATCGTAGCCCTTGGCATCGCGGCGCCCGCCTGCTCTACTCAAACTGTTCTCGACGCGGAAAGGGCGGCGCACTTTTAACGTCGCCACCCCCTGAAGCCCGTCGCTCGTTTCGTCCTACGCTGGTGTCGTCCCGTTTTCGGACCGGCGCGCGTTTCTTGCAAAAGCGATACCGGTTTTGCAATCGAATCCGGCGCCCGACATGCAGGCGCGGTGTCCGACAGCGAAACCAACCCATCTGCCGCAGAAAATGCCCCGGACCTCTTAAACTTCGATTAACCCTGTTTTTGCAGCCAAACCATGGATTTGGCGAGTCTTTTCGCGCGGACCTGATACCGCGCGGGCGGACCGGGCCGAAATGTGCTCAACTGGCGACAGGGCGCCGGGCGTCCCGTCTACACGTTGCGGTTGGTGCGTCCGGACAGTTCCCCGAAGCCTTCGATCAGCGCTTCGGTGCCGTCCATCTCGGCCATCCTGGCCTTCACGTCCCTCAACCAGCCCATGTTCGGCTCGCTCGGCTCCTCGCCCAGCGCCAGCTCGGCATCCTTCAATTCCCTAAGTAAGGAGTGCCATTGCCGATGCAAGGCAACCAGCTGATGCCAGGTCGCAAGAACGTCATCGCGCGCCGCGCCCGATTTGGTCGCCCACACTGCCGCCGTCGTGATCGCGCGCTCAACCCGTTGAAGAAGCTCGGAAAAGCCTGCCTTCTCCAGATCGGCCCGCATCTTCTCGGCCTGTTCGTCCGGATCCGGCGAATGGTGATGGTCGTGGGCGAAGGCGGCGATGATGGCGGCGCGGAGCTTGTGCGCCTCGGGATGGGCCAGTTCCAGCGCGGCGACCTCCTCCAGGTGGTCGTGCAGGAGCCAGGGGTGGTTGATCAGGCACTGCAGGATCAGGGCCTCCCGGCGCGAGATCGCCGAGCGCTGGCCGCGCATGATCGGGCTCATGGCGAGCTGCGGGCTGGCCGCCTGGTAGGGGCCGCGGGCCATGGCCTGGCCTGTGGATGGCGGTCCGCCGCGGCGACCGCCTCCTGTGGATAACCGCCCAGGCTGTCCGGAACCGGGACTGCGGGGAGCAAAACGCCGTCCTGATTCGGCACCGAAGCCGCGGCCAAACCCCCGGCCGCCGTCCGGGGCGAACGCCCGGTACAGCCGGTCGCCGAGATCCTGCTTGTAGTAGCGCCGTACCACCTCGTCGGCGATGCCGCCGGTGAGCTGGCCGATCCGCGCCTCCAGCGCGGCACGGCGCTCCGGGGTGTTGAAGCTGCCGCCCTCGATCTCGCGCGACCAGATCACCTCGGCGAGGGGTTTTGCGATTTTGAGCACCTCCTCGACCGCGCCGCGACCGCCGGAGCGGACGAGGTCGTCGGGATCCTGTCCCTCGGGCAAGAGCGCGAAGCGCAGGCTCTTGCCAGGCTTGAGATGCGGCAAAGCAAGGTCTGCGGCCCGATAGGCCGCCTTCTGGCCGGCGCGGTCGCCATCGAAACACAGGATCGGCTCGTCGACCATCTTCCAGATCAGCGAAAGCTGGCTCTCGGTCAGCGCGGTGCCGAGCGGCGCCACGGCGCCGGCAAAGCCGGCCGCGACCAGCGCAATGACGTCGACATAGCCCTCGACCACGATCATCGGCGCGCCGTTATGGGCGGCCTGACGGGCGCTGGCGAGATTGTAGAGGTTGTCGCCCTTGTGGAAGAGCGGCGTCTCCGGCGAGTTCAGGTATTTCGCCGGCACGTCCTTCTGCAGCGCGCGACCGCCGAAGGCGATGACGCGTCCGCGGAGATCGGTGATCGGGAACATCACGCGGTCGCGGAAGCGATCATACGGCACGGGAATGTCGTCGCCACCGACCAGCAATCCCGCCTCGACCATGTCGGCCACCGGGATGCCCTGGGCGCCGAGATATTCCTTCAAGCCGAACCGATCCGGCGGCGCGTAGCCAAGCCGGAATTGGAGCTGCGTCTGCGGCAGGATCGCGCGATCGGCAAGATAGCCGCGGGCGCGCGCGCCATGACGGGACGCCAGCGTGTCAGAAAAGAACTTCGCCGCCAGCTCCATCACGTCGTACAGCGTCTTGCGCTGCCGCTCCTGGCGCGCCGCATCGGGCGTGACCGCGGGCAGCGCCAGGCCGGCGATTCCCGCGAGCCGCTCCACGGCTTCGGGGAAGCTGCAGCCCTCGGTCTCCATCACGAAGTCGAAGATGTTGCCGTGCTTGCCGGACGAGAAGTCGTGATAAAAACCCTTCTGGTCGTTGACGTAGAAGGACGGCGTCTTCTCCTGCTGGAACGGCGACAGCCCCTTCCACTCCCGCCCGGCCTTCTTGAGCTTCACGCGCTTGCCGACGACGTCCGAGACCGGAAGCCGGGCGCGCAGCTCATCGAGAAATTCCGGCGTGAAGCGGGCCATGAGCGGGCTGGTGGTCCTGTGGTGGTGGCCTAGGCATATAGGCACCCGTGTACGAAATGTGAACTTCCTCCGGCTTGTCCGGGCTATTCACAGGCACGGCCCTCTCCTCTCGTCATTCCGGGGCGCCCGCAGGGCGAGCCCGGAATCCATAACCACGACCAGTCGTGAGGCGGGACGGCCGCGCCACTGCCTGTCCTCGCACCGTTTGTGGTTATGGATTCCGGGCCCATCGCTGCGCGATGTCCCGGAATGACGGCGCGGAGAGACTTAGGGCGCCAAAAACCGTCCCGAGGCGATGCGGGCGACCTCGTCCACGGGCCAGTTGTACACGTAGGTCCAGGCCTCGCGGGCCGCGCCGTCGGCCAGCGTCACGGCGAGGCACCGGCGCAGATATTCGGTCGGCGCGGCGAAGCCTTCGCCGCAGGCCTCGTACATGTCGAACTCGCGCAGCATCGGCTCGGGCTGGTGCAGCCGGAACAGTTCGCCATGGACGAGATCGGCCGCGTCATCGGACGGCACCAGGCCGGGATAATGCTGGATGCGGTACAGCCGGCCGCGGCAGCTTGCCTCGGCGACGAAATCGGCATTGGCCGACAACAGCCGCGCCATCGGATGGTCGAAGCCGCGCATCAGCGTGCCGTAGACGAACAGGAGATCGGTGGTCATGGCCCGTCTATAGCGGCGATCGCCGATGATGCGAAGCGGCGGCCGGCCGCGCCTTTCTCTGCTCAGGCGGCCGCGATCTCATCGCTGACGACGTGGAATTTGGTCAGGGTCATCAGGCCGAACGAGGTCGACAGCGCGACGTCGGCGGCGTCCCGTCCGGTCGCCATCAGGATGCGACCGATGCGCGGCACGTTGTGGCGGGCATCGAACGTGTACCACCGGCCCGAGAGATAGACCTCGAACCAGCCCGAGAAATCCATCGGGACCGGGTCCGGCGGCACGCCGATGTCGCCGAGATAACCGGTGCAATAGCGTGCCGGAATGCCCATGCAGCGGCAGAAGGTCAGCGCGAGGTGGGCGAAGTCGCGGCAGACGCCGGTGCGCTGCTGATAGACGTCGTGCGCCGACTTCATGGCGTGGGCGTGCTCATAGCCGAACGTGACGTGGCCGTGCACGAAGTCGCAGATCGCCTGCACGCGCGCCCATCCCGCCGGCGCGCTGCCGAACAGCGACCACGCGACCTCGGCCAGCTTGTCGGTCTCGCAATAGCGGCTCGGCATCAGATACAGCAGAAGCTCATCGGGCAGCTGCTCGATCGACAACTGCTGGGCGCCGGGATCGATCGCGTCCGGCCGCCCGCTGTCGCGGACGATGGCGCTGCCGTGGAAGGTGACCCCGCCGGCCGGCGCCACCAGCCGTCCACAGAGATTGCCGAAGCTGTCGTTGTAGAATTTGATCGGCACCTTGGGCTCGGTCGTGATCGTCTCGGTGCCGACGATGTCGGGAAAGCGCGACGGATGGATCGACAGCATGATCACCATCGGCGTTGCCGCCGGAGCCGCATAGGCGATCTCAAATCCAACCTTGATCAGCATGAAGGCTCCTTCGCCCCGTTCGGGCGGCACGATGCGCCAGCCTCATCCAGCCCGGACCGTAGGCCCATTGCGAACTTCTGTCTTGTGAATGATCGCCAGAATCAGCATCGTTTGGGCGACCATCATGATGTCCGCCGGCCCAATCCTCATCCGTCTGCCCAATCCGAGATCGGTCTGCCGCTTCATGAAGCAACGAGAGGCAGCATGACCGTGTCCGGCACGAGCAACACTCATCGACTCCTTCAGCCAGACGAAGTTCCACCCGTGCTCGAGCGCAACGCCGATGGGGCGTCGGCCTTGTTCTTCACGTGCGATCACTATGGCCGCCTGCTGCCGCGCGCACTCGGCGATCTCGGCCTGCCCGAAAGCGAACTGGAGCGGCACATCGCCTGGGACATCGGCATCGCCGGCGTCGCGGAGGCCGTATCGCGGGCGCTCGATGCGCATCTGATCGCGCAGCGCTATTCGCGGCTGGTGATCGACTGCAACCGCTCGCCGAAGGCGCCGAACGCGATTCCGATGATCAGCGAGCGCACCACGATCCCCGGCAATGAGGGCCTGACGCATGAGGACGCCGAGCTCCGGCGCCGCGCGATCTTCGATCCCTATCACGACCGCATCACCGAAGTGCTCGATGCGCGCAAGGCCGCGGGGCGGCCGACCATCCTCGTCTCGCTGCACAGCTTCACGCCGGTCTATGCGGGCATCGCGCGGCCCTGGCACATTGGCACGCTGTATCAGCACGACCGTGTGCTGCCGCCGCTGCTGTTGAGGGCGCTGCGGGCCGAGCCCGATCTCGTGGTGGGCGACAATCAGCCCTATGCGGTCGGCGACGGCACCGACTACACCATCCCCGTGCATGGCGAGGCGCGCGGGCTGATCAATTCCGGCATCGAGATTCGTCAGAACGAAATCGCCGAGCCCGAGGGCCAGCAGCGCTGGGCCGAGCGGCTGATCCGCATTCTCGGCGAGATCGAGGTCGAGCTGCGCAGCAAGGGTCTCGCGTAGCCCGCTACTCCGTCATGTCGGAGGCGTCGTGATGGGCGAGCAGGCCCGCGAGCCGCCACAGCGCCGTGCGCAGATCGTCATGGCTCGGCAGGCCGAGCGCGAGCCGCACCGCGTTCGGTGAATGGCCGTGCGCCACCGCAAACGCGCTCGCCGGCGTGATCGCGATGCCGGCGCGCGCGGCCGCGGCGGTCAAGGCTTCGGCGCGCCAGCCCTCCGGCAGATGCAGCCAGACATGGTAGGAGCGCGGATCGGCCTCGATGTGATGGCCGGCGAGGCACTCGGCGACGATCGCCTGCCGCACCAGCGCATCGGCCCGCTTGCGCCTGGTGATCTCGGCCGCCGTGCCGTCGGCGAGCAGCCCCATGCCGGCGGCCAGCGCCAGCGACGTCACCGACCAGGCCCCGGTGCGCACCGTGGCGGCGAATTTTTCGCGCATGCTTCCCGGCACGTAGAGAAAACCGACCGCAATCCCCGGCGCGAGCCGCTTGGCAAGGCTGTCGACCACGACGACACGCTCCTCGGCCTGCGTCGCCAGCGAGACCTGATCGCTGAGGAAGCCGTAGACGAGGTCCTCGATGATCATCAGCTCGTGCTTGCGCACCAGACGCACGATCTCCTCGCGCCTCGCCTCGCTCATCGTCAGGCCGAGCGGATTCTGCATCACCGGCTGGATGTAGATCGCGTTGAGCGCGCTCGCGCGGTGCGCCTTGGTCAGGGCATCCGGGCGGATGCCCTCGCCGTCCATCGCGAGCGGCACCAGGGTCACGCCCAGCCGCGCCGCGATGCCCTTGATCATCGGATAGGTGACGGCCTCGACGCCGAGCCGGCCACCGACCGGCACCAGCGCCGAGATCGCCGCAGCCAGCGACTGTCGACCACTGCCGGCGAAGACGAAGTTCTCCGCGCGCGGGCGCCAGCGCTCGCCGGCGAAGAAGGCCGCGGCGGTGCGCCCGGCCTCGGCCAGCCGCCGCTGCGTGATCGGCGCCAGCACCGGCGCCAGCTTCTCCGGCCGCTGCCATGCGGCAAGCGACTTCGCGATCAGGGCCGCCTGATCCGGCAGGGTCGGGAAATTGAACTCGAGATCGATGCGGCCATCGAACGGCTCCAGCCGCAGCGAGGGTGGTACCGGTACCGCCTCTCCCGCGACGAAGGTGCCGCGCCCGACCTCGCCCACGACCAGACCCCTGCGCAATAATTCGGCATAGACGCGCGCTGCCGTGGATGCGGCAATTCCCCGTTCATAGGCGAACTGACGCTGCGGCGGCAGCCGGTCGCCCGCCTTCAGCCTGCCGTTGGCGATGTCCTCGGCAATGTCGTCCACCAGGGTCGTATACGAAGCATTCATGCTATATTGCACCGAGAGCAATGTTTCGATTGCACCGAGATATGTACTGCGCGATTGCTCTTCGAACAACGCAATTGAAGAGCGATAGGTGACTCATGGCATATTCCCTGGCGCAGCGTTGGGCAACTCCGCAGGTTGCCCACGGAAAGAGCAATTTGCTCCAGGTCCCGCAACTCTGGCTGCGGCGCCTGTTCTGGCGGTCCGAACTGGCGATGCTCGATCGCGAGCAGATGCGCGACTGCGGCCTTGATCCCGTGGTCGTGCAGGAAGAGGCCAACAAGCCGTTCTGGCGCGACTGACGCCGACATCGAGGAGGGCACCGCAATGCTCGCGCTTCCGTTCCATCAAGTCGACGTGTTCTCCAAGGTCGCCTTCAAAGGCAACCCGCTCGCCGTGATCGCCGAGGCCGACGGCCTCGACGATGCCGCGATGCAGGCGATCGCCAACTGGACCAATCTGTCCGAGACGACCTTCCTGTCACGCGCTCAGAATCCGGGCGCTGATTATCGCGTGCGCATCTTCACCCCGCAGCGCGAACTGCCTTTTGCGGGCCATCCGACGCTCGGCTCATGCCACGTATGGCTCGCGCTCGGCGGCCGGCCGAAGGGCGAGCATGTGGTGCAGGAATGCGGCGCGGGCCTCGTGCGCATCAAGCGTGACGGAGACCGCCTCGCCTTCGCCGCCCCGCCCCTCCGCCGCTCCGGCGCCGTCGATGCCGAGCTGACGAGCAAGATCGCGGCAGCGCTCGGCATCCCAACGAGCACGATGCGCGCCGTGCAGTGGATCGACAACGGCCCGGGCTGGATCGGCGTGCTGATCGACTCCCGCCGCGCGCTGCTCGACATCCGCTACAATCCGGCGGCGCTGCCGCAACAGCCGATCGGCGTGGTTGCGCCATGGGATCGGGCGCAAGATGGCACAGATGCCGACTACGAGGTCCGCGGCTTCATGTGGGGCGGCGGCGAGGACCCGGTGACGGGCAGCCTCAATGCAAGTTTGGCGCAATGGCTGATCGGAGCGGGAATTGCTCCGAAGCAATACGTCGCCTCCCAGGGCACCGTGCTGGGCCGCGCCGGCCGCGTCCATGTCGCGCAGGACGGCGACACGATCTGGATCGGCGGCGACGTCGCGCCTGTGGTGAAGGGGACGATCAGCCTGTAACGCGCGTCAGCAGACGGCGATGCGGCCGCGGGGCCGAACGCGTGCTCACCGTGCCCGGGTCAGCGCCAGCCACACGCCGCCGCCGATCATGAAGCCGCCGGAGATGCGCGACACCAGCCGCGTCCGCCTGGCCGAGAACAGTTTTCGCGCACGGCCCGCGAGCAGCGCATAGATCGCGTCGGTGAGACCCGCGATCACCATGAAGGTGACGCCGAGCAAACCGACCTGCGGCACGTGATCCCGGCTCATGTCCATGAACTGCGGCAGGAACGCGCCGAAGAACACCATCACCTTCGGGTTCGAGAGCAGCACCAGCAGCCCCTGCAGGAAAAAGCCGCCGCGCGGCGGCGGTGGCGGCGCCTCGCCCGCAGAGATCCCCTCGATCGGCGAGCGGATGAGCTGAATGCCGAGCCACACCAGATAGGCCGCACCGATCAGTCGTACCCATTCGAACCAATAGCCCATCGTGGCCATCAGCGACGTCAGGCCGACGGCGACGATGCCGATCGCGATCGCCAGCCCGGTCTGCACGCCGGCGATATTGACGAGCGCGGCGCGGGTCCCGTGGCGCAGACCGTTGGCGATCAGCAGCGTCACGACGGGACCCGGCAGCAGCGCCAGCCCGATACAGGCGGCGACGAAGGCGAGATAGACTTGCAGGGACATGAAGCGCCTCGATGCGAATGAGGCGCTCACTAATGCACGACATGTCTGCAGAGGGAAGCCCGCTTGTCCTCGCGCGATCCACAACGCAGCGCCCTTGACACGCAACCATTTGGTTGCCTATTCTTTCTCACATGGATGATGTCTTCAAGGCGCTTGCGGACGGCTCACGACGCGCCCTGCTCGACAGGCTCCACGCGCGGAACGGGCAAACCCTGACCGAACTCTGCGACGGCCTCGCGATGACGCGACAGGCCGTGACCAAGCACCTTGCCATTCTGGAAGCGGCCAATCTGGTCGCGACGATCCGGCATGGCCGCGAGAAGCTGCACTATCTCAATCCGGTGCCGATCCATCACATCGGGGAGCGCTGGATCAAGAAATTCGAGCGCGGCAAGCTCGCCGCGCTCAGCGAGTTGAAGCGGCAATTGGAGGAGCGCGATGAGTAAGCCCGAATTCGTCTACGTCACGTATATCGCGACGACGCCCGAGAAATTGTGGGAAGCGCTGACATCAAACGAATTCGCGAAGCGCTACTGGTTCGGCACCGAACTGCATTCCGATTGGCGCGTCGGCTCGCCGTTCACGCTGGTGACCGACGGGATGACGACGGATGTCGGCCAGATTCTGGAGTTCGATCCGCCACGCCGGCTCTCCTACACCTTCCAGCACGTCCTGAAAGACGAGTTTCGCAACGAGCAGCCGACCAAGGTCGTGTTCGCGATCGAACAGCACGGCGACTCCGTCAAGCTGACCCTGACGCATGAAGGCTTCGAAGGGGCGGCAAGATTGCTCGATGCGGTTTCCAACGGCTGGCCCGCGATCATGTCCGGCCTAAAAAGTCTGCTGGAGACCGGAACGGCGCTGGCGATCCCGATGTCAGCGCTCGGCAAAGGAGTCTGAGCGATGGATCTTGCAAAGTTCAAGCCCGCCACCGTCTACACGATCTACATCGCCGCCAGCCCTGAGAAGGTATGGCAGGCGCTGACCTCCGCCGAGTTCAGCCGACAATATTTCTTCGGCTTCGCCGTGGAAGCCGAACTGAGGGCGGGCGGCGCCTTCATCGTGCGCGCGCCGGACGGCTCCGAACACATCAGCGGCCAGGTGATCGTCTGCGAGCCGCCGCACCGGCTGACCGTCACGTGGGACGTCAACTGGCCCGGCCTCGTCGAGGCACTGGGCCGCACGCTCGTGACCTATGAGATCGAACCGGCCGGCGACGCCGTCCGTCTCACGATGACTGAAGCGCATGAGCGGCCGCTCTCCGACGACATCCTGTCTGGCGGACGCCAGGGCTGGCCGGCCATCCTGTCGAGCCTCAAGAGCGTGCTCGAGACCGGCAAGCCGCTCGCGGTGAAGATGACGCCGCCGACGCGCATGCTGGCGGCCCTGAAGGCGATGGGGATTGCAGTGCCTTAAACGACAACGCCTGCTACGACACCGCGGCGATCTGTGGGATGCTGGCGAGGACGGCGCCGACCTGGACCGCATTGCTCAGCATGCCACCCCAATGTAACCAGCGCAGCCGACGCAGGGCCGTCGCATCGCCGGAATCCCTGTCGCGGATGCGCGCGTCCATCTGCCGCAGAAACCAGCGGCGCGAGAGCAGCGCGAACGCCGCGATCAGCCCAATGCCCAGCCCCAGAACGGGGCGGCCGTCGGCCAGCACGGCGAGCGCGCCGATGCCGCCAGCGATCGAAAGCGCCACGAAGTAGGAGTCGAACATGCCGCGCAGGAGCCGGGTGACCGGCACGATGTCGAGCCGCACCAACAGAAAGGCCGGCGCGGCCAGCAGCAGATAGAACATCGGCAGCAACAAGACGATCGTGGCAAACAACGCGATGTTGTCCGGCATCATCCTCCTCCGACATTGGGGCCGGCCGGACCACCGGCGAGCCGCGTTTCGAAACGAGCCCGTTCGACGGCGTCCATGCGCCATCGAACCTACGTCGCGGCTCGCCCTTGCCTTATGCCGGAGCTACGATCCGGCGGTACAGATGCCAGGTCGCATGGCCTAGCACCGGCACAGTGACCAGCAGCCCGAGGAAGTACGGTAATGCCGAAATGATCAGCAGCACGGTGATGACGGCGGCCCAGCCGATCATCGGGCCGGGACTCGTCACGACCGCGCGCACGCTGGTGATCATCGCCGTCACGAAATCGACGTCGCGCTCCAGCAGCAGCGGAAACGACACGACCGTGAGCGAGAACAGCACCAGCGATAGAGCGGCGCCGTCGAGATTGCCGATCGCGAGGAAGAGCAGACCCTCGTTGGTCGTCAGCACCACGGTCATGAATTCCTTGATGCTGGAGAACGAGGCATTGAGCCCGAGCAGCAGCGCGATCAGGAGGCGCACCTGGTACATCCAGATGATGAAGAAAAATAGTGTCACGAACGCCATCCAGCCGATCTCGCCGCGCGAAGTGATCGTGCGCCAGATCCCGCCATAGGAAATCGGCTGGCCGAGTTCGCGGCGGCGGCTGACCTCGTAGAGACCGATCGCGACGAACGGGCCGATCAGCGCAAACCCCGCGGCCAGCGGATAGGCCAAGTAGACCATCCCGAAGGCGGTGACGCACAGCACGATGCTGATGCCGCCGAGTACGTAGATCAGCCCGAAAGCAAGGCCGAACATGGGCTGAGCCTGAAAATCGCGGAGGCCTTGCGTCAAGGCTTCGGCAATATCGGCCGTGGTGATGCGGCGCACCACGGGATCGGATCGTCCCGAGACGGATGCGGTCATCGGCGGTCCCTCCTGAATGTTGTTGTTGCCGTGATGCTAACAGCGGGAGGGCGGGGATTTCAATTTCAACTTGTGGGCAGAGGGGCGGAGCGATCACATATGACGATGCAGTTTTGCACTCGTCTGTCGCCATCCGTCGTGCCGTGCGGGACTGCCGGCGAGGCGAGGGAGCCAGGCGCACCATTGGGCACCCACGAACGGGAGCCCCCTACCCCCGCGCCCGCAACTCCCGCCTCAGCACCTTGCCGGTCGCCGTCATCGGCAGGGTGTCGGTGAATTCAACGTGGCGCGGGTATTCGTGCGCGGCAAGCTTCACTTTGACGAAGTCCTGGATCTCTCGCGACAGCGTGTCATTTGCAACGAAGCCAGGGCGCAGCACGATCCACGCCTTGATGGCCTCCGTGCGCACCGGGTCGGGAATGCCGACGACGGCCGCCAGCGCGACTGCCGGATGCTTGAGCAGCGTGTCCTCGATCTCCGCCGGGCCGATGCGATAGCCGGCCGACGTGATGACATCGTCCTCGCGGCTCGCATACCAGAAATAGCCGTCGTCATCCTGGGTGCCGAGATCGCCTGTCAGCAGCACGTCGCCCGCGAACTTCTTCTGCGTCGCCTCCGGATTGCGCCAATATTCGATCATGGTGCAGGGATTGGGCTGGCGCACGCCGATGATGCCCCTCTCTCCGCGCGGCAGCTCCTCGCCCTTGTCGTTGACGATCAGCACCTCGAAGCCCGGCGTCGCCTTGCCCATCGAGCCCGGCCGGATCGGAAACAGCCTCGCATTGTTGCCGACGACGAGATTGCATTCGGTCTGGCCGTAGATCTCGTGCGCATCGATGCCGAAGGTCGCGCGCACCCAGTCGAGCAGCTCGGCGCCGAGCGACTCGCCGCCGGTGAGGATGCTGCGCAGCTTGACGCCCTCGTGCTTGACATTGGCCTGGCGCATCAACTTCAGCGCGGTCGGGGGCAGGAACACGTTGCGGACGGCGTAGTCCGCCATCAGTTGCATTGCGGCCTGCGGCTCGAATTTCCTGGCGCGATAACCGATCATCGGGATCGCGTGATACCATGCAGGAAACAGCGCATCGAACAGGCCGCCGATCCATGCCCAATCCGCCGGCGTCCACATGACGTCGCCGGGCTTCGGCAGGAAGCCGTGCACCATCTCGACATTGGGCAGGTGGCCGAGCAGTACGCGATGGGCGTGCAGCGCGCCCTTGGGATTTCCGGTCGTACCCGAGGTATAGATGATGATGGCAGGGTCGTCGCTCGACGTGGCGACGGTCGGGAATTGATCGGAGGCGCGCTCCAGCGTCGGCCAGAAGGCTTGGGCGCCGAGGCCGTCGCCGTCAGTGACATAGATCGTCTTGAGTTCCGGCAGGCGGTCGCGAATGCGCGCGAGCTTCGCAAGGCCCGTGGCGTCGGTGACGACGACCTTGGCGCCGGAGTTCTGCAGCCGGAATTGCAGCGCGTCCTCGCCGAACAGCGTGAACAGCGGCACCGAGACGAGACCGGCGCGGAACGCCGCCAGATGGACGATCGGCAGCTCCAGCGACTGCGACAGGAACACCGCGACGCGGTCGCCCTGCGCGAGACCATCGGCCTTCAATACGTTGGCGAAGCGGCAGGAGTAATCGCGCAGCTCATCGAATGAGACGCGCCGTGCGGCGCCGTCCTCTTCGACGACGATCAGCGCCAGGCGCCCCGAGCCGTCGGCGTGGCGATCGCAGGTCGCGACCGCGATGTTGAACTGCGCCGGGATGTCCCAGCGGAAGTCGCGAGTGAGCTGGTCGTAGTCGGACGTTTCCTTGAGCATCGTTCTCTCCGTCATGGCCAGGCGAAGACCCGCCTGCGGGGCCGAAGCCCCTTCGGCGCGGCGAAGGCCCGGCCATCCACGTCTTTCTTCTTGATGACAGTCTTAAAGACGTGGATGCCCGGGACAAGCCCGGGCATGACGATGTGGGGATGGCTCGGCGCTTCGCGTCGCGCGGCCTAGCCCGACAGCGCCGCCTTCACCAGCGCGCTCGCCTTGGCGAAATCCATCTGGCCGGTATACTTGGCCTTCAGCACGGCGATCACCTTGCCCATGTCCTTCATGCCGGCGGCGCCGGTCTCGGCGACTGCAGCGGAGATAGCGGTCTTCACCTCGTCGTCGCTCATCTGCTTCGGCAGATAGGCCGAGATGACCGCGATCTCCTCGCGCTCGCCGGCGGCGAGCTCGGCGCGGCCGCCCTTTTCATACAGCTCGACCGACTCCTGACGCTGCTTGATCATCTTCTGCAGCACCGCGAGCACGTCGGCGTCGGTCAAGGGCGGCTTGCCTTCGCCGCGCGCGGCGATGTCGGCGTTCTTCAAGGTCGAGTTCACCATGCGAAGGGTGGACAGCTTGCGCTCGTCCTTGGCCTTCATCGCCTCCTTGACCGCATTGTTGATGTCGTCGCGCAGCATGCTCTCGCCCTCTCAAAATCCATTGGCGCTGGTCTAGGCGGTTCGCCCACCCGAAACAACACGGTTCCGCATCCGTTCCGGTCGGATGCCTCGAAACTCCGGCCGAATTGACCGAAATCGCATGTGAATCGGCCGCTTCCCGCTTTGACGCCGCGCGCCTGGGGCACTATGTAGGGGCCTCATGACACACATCGATACTGACGCCGCCTGGCCGGACCATAAACCGACCGCGCTCCTCGTGCTCGCCGACGGCACGGTGCTGGAAGGCTACGGCCTCGGCGCCGAAGGCCACGCCGTGGGCGAGGTCTGCTTCAACACCGCCATGACCGGCTATGAGGAGATCCTGACCGATCCATCCTATGCCGGCCAGCTCATCACCTTCACCTTCCCGCATATCGGCAATGTCGGCACCAACGACGAGGATATCGAGACGGTGAACATGGCGGCGACGCCGGGCGCGCGCGGGGTGATCCTGCGCACCGCGATCACCGATCCGTCGAACTACCGCGCCACCCGCCATCTCGACCAGTGGCTGCGTGCGCGCGGGATCATCGGGCTGTCCGGCATCGACACCCGGGCGCTGACCGCGCTGATCCGCTCCAAGGGCATGCCGAACGCCGTGATCGCGCATGCCAAGGACGGCAATTTCGACCTCGACGCCCTGAAGAAGGAAGCGCGGGAATGGCCCGGCCTGGAGGGCATGGACCTCGTGCCGATGGTGACCTCCGCCCAGCGCTTCACCTGGGACGAGACCCCCTGGGTGTGGAACGAGGGCTTCGGCCGACAGGTCAATCCGGAGTTCAACGTCGTCGCGATCGACTACGGCATCAAGCGCAACATCCTGCGCCTGCTCGCCGGCGTCGGCTGCAAGGTGACGGTGGTGCCGGCGACGACGCCGGCCGAGGACATCCTGGCGATGAAGCCGGACGGCGTGTTCCTGTCGAACGGACCCGGCGATCCCGCGGCGACCGGTAAATATGCCGTGCCGGTCATTCAGCAGGTGATTTCGTCGGGCACACCGACCTTCGGCATCTGCCTCGGCCATCAGATGCTCGGGCTTGCGGTCGGCGCCAAGACCAAGAAGATGCACCAGGGCCATCACGGCGCCAACCATCCGGTCAAGGACGAGACCACTGGCAAGGTCGAGATCACCTCGATGAACCATGGCTTCGCGGTCGACCAGGACACGTTGCCATCGGGCGCGACGCAGACCCACATCTCGCTGTTCGACGGCTCGAATTGCGGCATCCAGCTCGAGGGCAAACCGGTGTTCTCGGTGCAGTACCACCCGGAAGCTTCGCCCGGCCCGCGCGACTCGCATTACCTCTTTCAGCGCTTCGCCGAGCTGATGCGCGAGAAGAAGCGCAGCGCAGCCTGAGGTCGGCAGCTTGACGACACTCGACATGCCCGGGCTGGTCCCGGGCATTTTTCTGTCCGCAATCTTGTGATCGCCGGCATCTGTTTTGCCCTCGATCTTTTCGCACCGCATTCATATGATGATCATCATATATTGTAGATCGACAATATGAGCGAGACGGATTCGCGCGCTGAATTCGGCGTGGTGCCCCTGGCGGTACTGGCCTCGATGCCCGGGCTCGATTTCGTGCGCGGCATCTTCGCCGGGACCTTGCCGCAGCCGCCGATCATGCAGACCGTCGCGCCGTTCGACTGCAGCGCCGAGCCCGGCCGGGTCGTCATGCACAGCGTGCCGGCCTTGCGGCACTACAATCCGATCTGCTCGGTGCATGGCGGCTACACCGCGATCCTGCTGGATTCCGCGATGGGGCTCGCCGTCCCACGATGTGCCCGCAGGGCAGCGGTTACACCACGCTGGAATTCAAGGTCTCCTTCATCAAGGCAATGACCGAGACCACCGGCATCGTGAGAACGGAGGGCAGGACGCTGTCGTTCGGACGCCGCGCCGCGACCGCCGAGGCACGCATCGCCGAGGCACGCATCGCCGATTCGCAAGGGCGCCTGCTGGCGCACGCCACCACGACTTGCCTGGTGCTCGAGCTGCCCAAGGCGTGAGCCTGGAACGGCTACCGCGCAGGCCGGTTGATAGGGTGAGGCCCCATCCTTTGTTCCGAGGTCGCCATGCCTGCCGCCCCCTCGCCCCGCGTCAAGTCGCTCAGCATCGTGTTCGCGGATGACGGCCTGGTGCCCAATAATCCGATGCCGTTCCTGGTCTACAAGGCCGTCATCGATCTGGGTGGCGCCGATCCGGCGGCCGACATCGAGCGCGTGTTCGCCGCCAATGGCTGGGGCGACATGTGGCGCAACGGCGTCTACGACTATCTGCACTATCACGCGACCGTGCATGAGGCGCTGGGTGTCGCCGGCGGAACGGCGCGGGTCCGCTTCGGCGGCGATCAGGGCCGGGAGCTGGAGCTCAGGCCGGGCGACGTCGCCATCCTGCCGGCCGGCACTGGACATCAATGCATCGCTGCCAGCAGCGATTTCTGCATCGTCGGCGCCTATCCGCCCGGACCGAAGATGCAGATCACGCGGCCGACGCCGGAGAACCACGCCCGCGCATCGAAAACCATTCCGGAGGTGCCGCTGCCCGCGACCGATCCTGTGCTCGGCGCGGGCGGCCCGCTCACGCGCCTGTGGCACCAGGCGCGCTGATCAGGCGCAATACAGCCGATACAGCGTCTGCAGGATCTCGCGGACCTCCCGGCTCGCCAGCCGATAGTAGATGGTCTGGCCATCGCGCCGGGTGGCGACGAGATCGAGCGCGCGCATCTTCGCGAGATGCTGAGACAGCGCCGCCTGTCGCAACCCGACCTGTTCGGCGAGATCGCCGACCGCGCGCTCGCCGTCGATGAGGTTGCAGAGCACCATGAGGCGCTTCGAATTCGCCATGGCAGCGAGCAGGCCCGCCGCCTCCTCCGCCTTGTCGTCGAGCGCCGCCACCATGGCCTCACGGGTTTTGCGCCTGGCCTGTGTTGTCATGATTGTTACTTCTTCATTTTCGTATATATGCAATAATGCACATGACAGCCGATTGCAACATGCCCCCGACGAGGGAATCAAGGACGATATGATCACGGAGTATACAGCGGTCACGGCGCTCGCAGGCGGCGCCCTCATCGGCGCTGCAGCCGTCATGCTGATGGGCCTGACCGGCCGTATTGCCGGCGTCAGCGGCATTGCCGCGCGGCTGTTGCCGCCCTGGGACGGTGCGCTCGCTGGCCGGCTCGCCTTCATAGGAGGGCTGGTCGCGGCCGCCCTTGCAGTCCGCATCGTCAGCGGGAGCCTGCCGCCGCTGAAGCTGGAGGTCGGTTCGATCGATATGGTTGCAGCCGGGCTGCTGGTCGGCTTCGGGGCGGTCTGGGGCAACGGCTGCACCTCGGGTCATGGCGTCTGCGGCATCGCCAGCCTGTCGCCGCGCTCGATCGTCGCCACGCTGGTGTTCATGGCCACCGCGGTCGTGACCACCTTCCTCGTTCGCCACGTGCTGTGAGGCACCATGATCATTTTCGTCCAGTTCACCGTCGGCCTCATCTTCGGACTCGGGCTGCTGCTCTCGGGCATGTCCAATCCAGAGAAGGTGCTCAACTTCCTCGATTTCGCGGCGATCCGCTTCGGCGGCTGGGATCCGAGCCTGATCCTCGTGATGGCTGGAGCGGTGGGGGTCACCTTCGCCGGCTTCCGACTGGTTTTCCGGCGCCGGCGTCCCGTCCTCGGTGACCAATTCCACCTGCCATCCTTTCAGACGCTGGATTGGCGGATCGCAACCGGCCCTGCGATCTTCGGCATCGGCTGGGGCCTCGCCGGCATCTGCCCGGGCCCGGCCTTCGTGGCGCTCGGCTACGGCTCGCCTGCCATCGTCCTGTTCGTCACGGCCATGATGATCGGAATGGCCGCAGCCCGCATGCTCGCGAGCCGCCGGCCCTCGCTCGCCGCAGTCGCTTCAGAATGAGGGAGGCTTGAATGTCCGGCATTCCTCATCCGGTCGACCTGTCAGTGAAACCCGAGGTCACACCGTTCTTCGATCGCGCCACCAACACCGTCAGCTATGTGGTCAAGGACCCAGGCTCGCGGGCCTGCGCGGTGATCGATTCGGTCATGGACATCGACTATGCATCGGGGCGCATCGCACCGCATTCGGCCGACGAGATCATTCGCCTGATCGAGGATCGCGGCTGGCAACTGGACTGGCTGATCGAGACCCATGTCCATGCCGATCATCTGTCGGCGGCGCCCTACATCCAGTCAAGGCTGGGCGGCAGGATCGGCATCGGCGCCAACATCAGGATGGTGCAGGAGACGTTCGGCAAGATCTTCAACGAAGGCACCGAGTTTCAGCGCGACGGCAGCCAGTTCGACCGCCTGTTCCATGATGGCGACACCTACCGGATCGGCACAATCACCGCCTTCGCCATGCATACGCCGGGGCACACGCCGGCCTGCATGACTCATGTGATCGGAGACGCCGCCTTCGTCGGCGACACGCTATTCATGCCGGACGGCGGCTCGGCACGCGCCGACTTTCCTGGCGGCGATGCCCGCACGCTGTATCGCTCGATCCGCCGGGTGCTGGAGTTGCCTGACGCGACGCGGCTGTTCATGTGCCACGACTACGGTCCAAACGGCCGCGACATCCGCTGGGAAACGACGGTGGCCGAGCAGCGCGCGCACAACATCCACGTCCGCGACGGCATCACCGAGGATCAGTTCGTCGCCGCCCGCGAGGCGCGCGACCGCACCTTGGACATGCCCAAGCTGATCATCCCCTCCCTGCAGGTGAACATGAAGGCGGGACGGTTGCCGACGCCCGATCAGGACGGCCGGCGCTTCCTGAAAGTCCCGCTCAACGCACTCTAGGACACCCCTCGCCCCACCGACCGCGCGGCAGACGTCGCGGCTCGGCTTTCCCATTTGGCAACGGCCGGGCACCGGCGCGGCACGCCACTCCGGAGCATCGCAGGATGACCTTGTCCGCTGCCCAGCTTGCGCTCGGCTCGCTGTCCGGCTCTTTCGTCGGATTCACGCTCGGCCTGATCGGCGGGGGCGGATCGGTGCTGGCCGTGCCGCTCATGGTGTATCTGGTAGGCGTCGGCAATCCCCACGTCGCGATCGGCACGAGCGCGGTCGCCGTAGCGATCAACGCGGCGGCCAATCTCGCCAATCATGCCCGCTCCGGGAACGTCAAATGGCCTTGCGCGCTGGTGTTTGCTGCAACGGGCGTGGTCGGCGCCTTCGCTGGCTCGACGCTCGGCAAGATGGTCGACGGTCAGAAGCTGCTGCTGCTGTTCGCCCTGGTCATGATCGTGATCGGCCTCTTGATGCTGCGCAGGCGCGGCACGAACAGCCAGCTGGACGTCAAGCTTTCGCGCGACAATCTGTTGCCGCTCTTGGCATTCGGTTTCGGCACGGGAACACTGTCCGGCTTCTTCGGCATCGGCGGCGGCTTCCTGATCGTTCCGGCTCTGATGTTTGCGACGGGCATGCCGATCCTCTACGCGATCGGCTCCTCGCTCGTGTCCGTCACGGCGTTCGGACTGACGACCGCAGCAAACTACGCGCTGTCGGGACTGGTCGACTGGGCGCTGGCGGCGACCTTTCTCGTCGCCGGCATCGCCGGTGGCCTGGTCGGTGCGAAGCTGGCGGCTCGCCTGTCCGGTACGCGCGGCACCCTGAACAAGGTGTTTGCCACGGTGGTATTCGTGGTGGCGGCTTACATGATCTATCGGAGCTGGTCGGCACTCGGCCACTCCGCATAGCCTGGCATGAGCCGGAGGCCGGCATCGAGGCCGGACCGGCGCGCCACGTCCTCGCAGCGCGCCCGGACCTCAACTCGACGCGGGCCCGCCTATGCCGCGTTGCTGCCTTCCTGACGGCTGGCTTCGAACAAGAACCAAGTGCGGCGCTCGGTCTCGTCGATGAAGGTCTCCAGCAATCCCGCGGTGGCGGGATCGTCATTGTCGTCGCACAGCCCGTGCGCTTTCCGCATCGCAGCCGCGACGTGCTTGTTGTCCTCCATCAACTCCCGCAACATCTCGCGCGGCGGCACATACTCCTCGTTGTTGTCCTTGATGGTCTGCAGCTTGCTGATCTGGCTGATCGATTTCAGCGTGGTGCCACCGAGCTTGCGCACGCGCTCGGCGAGCTGGTCCGTGGTGGCAAAGATCGCGTCCGACTGCTCGTCGAGCATCTCGTGGTAGTCATGGAAATGCCGTCCGCTGACGTGCCAATGGAAGTTCTTGGTCTTCAGATAGAGCGCAAAGGCGTCCGCAAGCAGCGTGTTCAATGCCGTCGAGATCTTGTTCACGGCATCCGGGGACAGATCGGTCGGGGTATCGAGCTCGGGGGCGGTCTTGTCGGTCTTTGCTTTACTCACGGCTTGGCCTTCCTGTTAGAAGCAGCGATGGACACGGATGATCGGACCCGTTAACGCTCGCTGACCCCTCCAGTTCCGATCAAGGAACTGTGTTTGCCGGAACCCGCCATGGACGACTGGATCGATTATTACGATTCCACGCACACGATCTATGCGAGCAAGCTGCATCGCGACCTGCACTTCGAGGGGATCGCGCGCGACATCGTCGGCTATATTCCCTCGCCCGACGCAGTCGTTCTCGACTATTCCTGCGGAGAGGCCCTGTCGGCCGCCAAGGTCGCCGACGCCTGCATGACGCTCATCCTGGCCGAGCCGGCGCCGGGCGTGCGCGGCCGGCTGATCGCGCGCTTCGCCCCCAACACCAAGATCCGCGTGCGGTCGCTGGACGAGCTGCGCAACATGCAGGAAGGCTCGATCGACCTCGTGGTCATGAACTCCGTGGCCCAGTACATGAGCGAGGCGGAATTCGATGCAGCCCTGGCCGTGATCAGGCGGCTGCTGAAGCCGTCGGGAAAGTTCGTCCTCGGCGACGTCCTGCGTCCGGACGTCGGCATGGGCCGTGACGTGCTCGCGCTGCTGATGTTCGCGGCGCGGGACGGCTTCCTCAGGGATGCCCTGGTCGGGCTGGTCGCCACTGCCCTGTCCGATTACCGGCAGTTGCGGACCAAGGTCGGCCTGCAGCGCTACAGCGAGGCCGAGATCCTGGCACGGCTGAAGAAGGCCGGCCTCTCTGCCGTCCGGGCGCCGAAGAATATCGGCCACAATCCCTGGCGCATGACCTTCGTGGCGCAGCCGGCAATGGGAACCGTGTGACCGGCCGAGCCGACCAACCCCACGCCGTGGCCCAACATCGAGCAACCGGATTAGGGTTAACTGAAACACGGGCTGGCTCACGCGGCCGTGAGAGGTAAGATCACCCCCCGGCCCGGTGGCGGAAGCTACGACGCGAAGAGCGGTGCAACGCTCTTGAACCTGGTTCAAGTCCAGGCCGGGCCTCCAGCCGTCGCTGCTGCGCAGCTTCGGCTCGGCGAGCCAGCGACGGCGCCGTGCCCCTCAGACCCTCTTCGGCCAAATTGGCCGTTGATTTCGGCCCAAAACCCTTTTCGCTCAGAGGAAACTGGTCTAAAGACCGCTCGCGCGCGAGCAATGGTCGCGCCTTGGCCTTCGGGGACGCGCGGCACGCGCGCCCTTTTTTTGTGCCCAATTCCTGCCCGTTTCTTGCCCGTGAGCTTGAATGCCGAAACGAACCGACATCTCGACCATCCTGATCATTGGCGCCGGTCCGATCGTGATCGGCCAGGCCTGCGAATTCGACTATTCCGGTACGCAGGCGGTGAAGGCGCTGAAGGAGGAGGGCTATCGCGTCGTCCTCGTCAATTCCAATCCGGCCACGATCATGACCGATCCGGAATTGGCCGATGCGACCTATATCGAGCCAATCACGCCGGAGATCGTCGCCAAGATCATCGAGAAGGAACGCCACGTCATCCCCGGCGGCTTCGCACTGCTGCCGACCATGGGCGGGCAGACCGCGCTGAACTGCGCGCTGTCGCTGCGCCGGCAGGGGACACTGGAGAAGTTCGACGTCGAAATGATCGGCGCGACGGCTGACGCGATCGACAAGGCCGAGGACCGCCAGCTGTTCCGCAATGCGATGGAGAAGATCGGGCTGCAGACCCCGAAGTCGCGGCTCGCCAATGCGTCGGCGCTGAAGAAGCAGTATCGAGACAAATACTTGGCCGAGCGCGAGACGCTGTCGGGCGCCGCGCGCGACGAGCTCGACCGGCAATGGACGCTCGGCGAGAACGAGCGCCGCAAGCGCTATCAGGAGCATGCGCTGGGACAGGCGCTGATGGCGCTGTCCGAGATCGGCCTGCCCGCGATCATCCGTCCCTCCTTCACCATGGGCGGCACCGGTGGCGGCATCGCCTACAACAAGGAAGAGTATCTCGACATCATCGAGCGCGGTCTCGATGCCTCCCCCACCAACGAAGTGCTGATCGAGGAATCGGTGCTCGGATGGAAGGAGTACGAGATGGAGGTCGTCCGCGACAAACACGACAACTGCATCATCGTCTGCTCGATCGAGAACCTCGATCCGATGGGCGTGCACACCGGCGACTCGATCACGGTGGCGCCGGCGTTGACGCTGACCGACAAGGAATATCAGATCATGCGCGACGCCTCGCTGGCGGTGCTGCGCGAGATCGGCGTCGAGACCGGCGGCTCCAACGTGCAGTTCGGCGTCAACCCGGCCGACGGCCGCATGGTCGTGATCGAGATGAATCCGCGCGTGTCGCGCTCCTCGGCCTTGGCCTCCAAGGCGACCGGCTTCCCGATCGCCAAGGTCGCGGCCAAGCTCGCGGTCGGCTACACGCTGGACGAGATCGCCAACGACATCACCGGCGGCGCGACCCCGGCCTCGTTCGAGCCGACGATCGACTACGTCGTCACCAAGATCCCCCGCTTTGCCTTCGAGAAATTCCCGGGCGCCTCGACCACCTTGACGACCTCGATGAAGTCGGTCGGCGAAGTCATGGCGATCGGCCGCACGTTCCAGGAAAGCCTGCAAAAGGCGCTGCGCGGCCTGGAGACGGGCCTCACCGGCCTCGACGAGATCGACATCGAGGGGCTCGGCCGCGGCGATGACAAGAATGCGATCCGCGCCGCCCTGGGCACGCCGACCCCGAACCGCCTGCTCCAGGTGGCGCAGGCGATGCGCCTCGGCTGGTCGGACGAGGACATCTTCAACTCCTGCAAGATCGATCCGTGGTTCCTGGCGCAGATGCGCGGCATCGTCGAGATGGAGGACAAGGTTCGCCGTCATGGCCTGCCGCCGAATGCCAGCGGCATGCGCACGCTGAAGGCGATGGGCTTCTCCGACGCGCGGCTCGCGGTGCTCGCCAACACCACCGAAGCCGAGGTCGCCGCCAAGCGGCAGGCGCTCGGCGTCCGTCCGGCGTTCAAGCGAATCGACACCTGCGCAGCGGAGTTCGCTTCGCCGACCGCCTACATGTATTCGAGCTATGAGACGCCGTTTGCCGGCGCTCTCGGCGACGAGAGCGCGCCGTCGGACAAGAAGAAAGTAATCATTCTCGGCGGCGGTCCGAACCGGATCGGCCAGGGCATCGAGTTCGACTATTGCTGCTGCCATGCCTGTTTCGCGCTGGCCGATGCCGGCTACGAGACCATCATGGTCAACTGCAATCCGGAGACGGTCTCGACTGACTATGACACCGCCGACCGGCTGTATTTCGAGCCGCTGACGGCCGAGGACGTGCTCGAGATCATCGCCACCGAGCGAAAGAACGGCACCGTGCATGGCGTCATCGTGCAGTTCGGCGGCCAGACGCCGCTGAAGCTCGCGCGCGCGCTCGAAGCCGCCGAGGTACCGATCCTCGGCACCTCGCCGGAAGCCATCGACCTGGCCGAGGACCGCGACCGCTTCAAGCGCATCCTCGACAAGCTGCATCTGAAGCAGCCGAAGAACGGCATCGCCTATTCGGTCGAGCAGGCGCGCCTGGTGGCGGCCGATCTCGGCCTGCCGCTGGTGGTGCGCCCATCCTATGTGCTCGGCGGCCGCGCGATGCAGATCATCCGCGAGGACAACCAGCTCAGCGACTACCTGCTCGGCACCCTGCCGGAGCTGGTGCCGGCCGACGTCAAGGCGCGCTATCCCAACGACAAGACCGGCCAGATCAACACGGTGCTGGGCAAGAACCCGCTGCTGTTCGACCGCTACCTGTCGGACGCCACCGAGATCGATGTGGACTGCCTTTCCGACGGCAAGGACACCTTCATCGTCGGCATCATGGAGCACATCGAGGAGGCTGGCATCCATTCCGGCGATTCCGCCTGCTCGCTGCCGCCGCATTCGCTCGACGAGGCGACCATCGCCGAGCTTGAGCGGCAGACCCGCGAGCTGGCGCTCGGGCTCGACGTCGTCGGCCTGATGAACGTGCAATATGCGATCAAGGACGGCACGATCTACGTGCTCGAGGTCAATCCGCGCGCCTCGCGCACGGTGCCCTTCGTCGCCAAGGTGGTCGGCACGCCGGTCGCCAAGATCGCGGCCCGGATCATGGCGGGCGAGAAGCTCGCCGATTTCGGGCTGACCAAGCGCGCGCTCAAGCATGTCGGGGTGAAGGAATCGGTCTTCCCGTTCGCCCGCTTCCCCGGCGTCGACACCGTGCTCGGCCCGGAGATGCGCTCCACCGGCGAGGTGATGGGCATCGACCGCTCGTTCGCCGTGGCGTTCGCCAAGAGCCAGCTCGGGGGCGGCACACGCGTGCCGCGCAAAGGAACGGTGTTCGTGTCGGTGCGTGAAAGCGACAAGGCGCGCATCACCGAGGTGGTGCGGATGCTGCACGAACTCGGCTTCAAGGTGGTAGCGACTTCCGGGACCCAGCGCTTCCTGACCGACCAGGGCGTGCCGACCGAGAAGATCAACAAGGTGCTGGAAGGCCGGCCGCACATCGTGGACGCCATCACCAACGGCGACATCCAGCTGGTCTTCAACACCACCGAAGGCCCGCAGGCGCTGGCCGACAGCCGCTCGCTGCGGCGCGCTGCCCTCTTGCATAAAGTGCCGTATTACACCACTCTTTCGGGTGCCGTGGCGGCCGCGCAAGGCATCCGTGCCTATCTCGGGGGAGACCTTGAGGTCCGCACCCTGCAGAGTTACTTTTCCGAAAACTAATCGCAGCGTGCGGGCGAACGCCCGCTAAGCGGTTGGCAACAATCGGCAATAGAAGCTTTCAGGAACTCGCCGCCCCGTTCGATGTTGTACCGGCCTTTGACGGGACGGTCTTGCCGGGCCTTGAGGCTTTGCTTTGAGCCGCAAAGGCCTATTCTGAAGATGCTGATCGTGCGCGCCCCCGCCCGCACGACTGAAGGACGAGAAGAGATGGTGGAAAAGGTTCCCATGACTTCGATGGGCTACGCCGCGTTGGAGAACGAGCTCAAGCAGCGCCAATCGGTGGACCGTCCGCGCATCATCGAACATATCGCGGAAGCGCGTTCGCATGGCGACCTGTCCGAGAACGCGGAATATCACGCCGCCAAGGAAGAGCAGTCTCACAACGAGGGCCGCATCGCCGAGCTCGAGGACAAGCTCGCGCGCGCCGACATCATTGATGTGACCAAGCTCTCCGGCGACACGATCAAGTTCGGCGCGACGGTGACCCTGATCGACGAGGACACCGAGAAGAAGACGGTCTGGCAGATCGTCGGCGAGGTCGAGGCGGACGCCAAGAAGGGCAAGATCTCGATCACCTCGCCGCTGGCGCGCGCGCTGATCGGCAAGAAGATGGGCACTACCGTCGAGGTCATGGCGCCCGGCGGCGCCAAGTCCTACGAGATCGCCAAGGTCGAGTGGCGCTGAGGACCCGAGGCACCGGAGCGGTGCCTGTAACCGTTCGGACGAAACCAGGGCTGCGCGAAGGCGCGGCCCTTCGTCGTTTGGCCGGCCGCACTGCGGCACAATGGCGTTCGGCAGCACACGGTCAATTCATCGGGCTCCAGGCCACACGCCGGTGACGGGCTTTCGGGAATGAGCTAGTGCAGAACCGACGAGCCGTGCCGGGAGGATGGGTCCGGTCCGTCGCATCATGATGGCTTTGATTGGGGGATGATCGACATGGAGCAGATGTTCTCGAAATGGCAACCGGCTGTACTCAGCCTGTTTCGCTTCGTCACGGGTCTGTTGTTGTTTCAATACGGCGTGGCGAAGATCTTCAAGTTTCCAGTGCTTCCGTATTTCGCAAACATTCCGCCGCTCATCTATACGGCCGGCCTGATCGAGCTCGTGCTGGGCGGATTGCTGATGGTGGGTCTGCTCACGCGGCCCGTCGCGTTCATTCTGTCGGGTCAGATGGCCTTCGCCTATTTCCTCGGTCACATGTTCAAGACAGGTGAGCCGGTGTGGCTGCCGCTCCTGAACAACGGCACCGCGGCAATCGCATTCTGCTTCTCATGCCTTTATCTGGCGACGGCCGGCGGGGGTCCGATCAGCCTCGACGCGATGCTGCGTAAGAAGGCGTAGGCTTTCACTCACAGTCATTCCGGGGCGCCTCGAACGAGGCGACCCCGGAATGGCGGTGGGCCTAGCTGCGTCCCTTGACCTCGAGCGGCACCGCCGCCTCGTATTTCGAGTTGTGCAGCACCAGGGACGTTCGCACGTTGCGCACGTGAGGTGCCGCCGTCAGGTGGGTCACGAACTCCTGAAACGTCGCCATGTCCGGCGCCACGCATTTCAGGATGAAGTCCACCTCGCCGGACAGCATCCAACATTCCCGCACCAGCGGCTCGGACCGCACGAACTCTTCGAACGCCTTCAGGTCGGCGTCCGCCTGGCTCGACAGGTGGACCGAGGCGAACACGGTCACGTCGAAGCCGAGCTTGCGCGGGTCGAGCAGGCCCCGGTAGCCGGTGATGTAGCCTTCCTCCTCCAGGGTCCGCACGCGGCGCAAGCAAGGCGGCGGCGAGATGCCGACCCGCTTGGCGAGCTCGACATTGGTGATCCTGCCGTCGGCCTGAATTTCGCTCAGGATTTTGAGATCGATCTCATCAAGATTCTTGGACACGGGGATTGTGGGCTCTGGCGGAACAGGAGGAGGCGCAGGGGGCGCCGGGCGACGATGGGCAACTCTCTTAGCGCAAGCCGGTCAATCCACGCAATTTTATTGCTTTAGATTTCCCCTGTTGACCGGCTCGTGAAGGGAAAATTCGCCGAGATGCGTTGCAATTCTTGCATAGCTTGCCAGATGGCTTAGACTTGGATTTGACATTTTCGATGGGGCTTCGGAGCGTTTCTTCAGCGCATTCCGCTCGCTGCGTCGGTAATCCTCCCTTTTCCAGCGAGTCTTCGGCCACATGCAAGCTCCGATCCATGCCAAAGTCGTCATCATCGGTTCCGGCCCTGCTGGCTATACGGCGGCGATCTACGCGGCACGAGCTATGCTGGAGCCGGTGCTGATTCAGGGCATCCAGCCAGGCGGCCAGCTCACCATCACCACCGACGTGGAGAACTATCCGGGATTTGCCGACGTCATCCAGGGTCCCTGGCTGATGGAGCAGATGGAAAAGCAGGCGACGCATGTCGGCGCCCAGATCAAGACGGACCTCGTGACCAAGCTGGAGCTGGGACAGCGTCCGTTCCGCCTGACCTGCGACTCCGGTGACGTCTACCTCGCCGAGACCGTCATTCTGGCGACCGGCGCCCAGGCGCGCTGGCTCGGGCTGCCGTCGGAGGAGACGTTCAAGGGCTTCGGGGTCTCGGCCTGTGCGACCTGTGATGGCTTCTTCTATCGCGGAAAGGAGGTCGTCGTCGTCGGCGGCGGCAACACCGCGGTCGAGGAAGCGTTGTTCCTGACCAATTTCGCATCGACCGTCACCGTCGTACACCGGCGCGACCATTTCCGCGCCGAGCGCATCCTGCAGGAGCGGCTGTTCAAGCATCCCAAGATCAAGGTCGTCTGGGACAGCGCCCTCGATGAGATCTGCGGCGCCAGCTCGCCATCCAAGGTCACGCATGTCCGGCTCAAGAACGTCAAGACCGGCGCGCTCACCGAGCTGCCCGCCGATGGCGTGTTCGTTGCAATCGGCCACGCGCCGGCAACCGAGCTGGTCGCGGGGCAACTGAAACTGAAGCCTTCCGGTTACGTCGAGGTGGCGCCGGGCTCGACCGCGACCTCCGTTCCCGGCGTGTTTGCGGCCGGCGACGTCGCCGATGAAACCTATCGGCAGGCGATCACCGCAGCCGGCATGGGCTGCATGGCCGCCCTCGAGGCCGAACGCTTCCTCGCCCACGCCGCGAGCGAACGCGCCGCGGCGGAATGAACTGACGATGCCACGATCACGGGATGGATTTACGGATATGGATTGGGACAAGCTGAAGGTGTTTCACGCAGCGGCGGAAGCAGGCAGCTTCACGCATGCCGGGGAGCAGCTCGGGCTGTCACAATCGGCGGTGTCGCGCCAGGTCAGCGCGCTCGAGCAGGAGCTCGCAGTCTCGCTGTTCCACCGCCACGCCCGCGGGCTGATCCTGACGGAGCAAGGCGACCTCCTGTTCCGAACCGCGCATGACGTCTTCATGCAGCTGCAGGCGGCGCGCGCCAAGCTGACCGATAGCCGCGAGCGCCCGAGCGGCGACCTGAAGATCACGACCACGCCGGGCGTCGGCATCAACTGGTTGATCCCGCGACTCGGAGAATTCACCGCGCTCTATCCGGAGATCCGGATCTCGCTGATCGTCACCGACGAGGAGCTTGATCTGTCGATGCGCGAGGCGGACGTGGCGATCCGCACCCGCAAGCCGACCCAGCCCGATCTGATCCAGCGCAAGCTGTTCGCGATCAGCTTCCACGCCTATTGTTCACCGGAATATGTCAAGCGCTTCGGCACGCCGCGCACGCTCGACGAGCTCGATGATCATCGCATCATCATGCTGGCCGACGGCCAAGTCGCGCCGCATCTCCAGAACCGCAGCTGGCTGGTCGATGCCGGCCGCAACGGCTCCGGTCCGCGCGAGGCCTATTTCAGGGTCAACAACATTCTCGGCCTGGTCCGCGCCTGCCAGCAAGGACTCGGCATCGCCGCGCTGCCGGACTACCTCGTCGAGGAAAACAGCCGTCTCGTGCAATTGTTTGGGGAGTCGGATTCGATCCAGCTCGACACCTACTTCGTCTATCCCGAGGAATTGAAAACGGTCGCTCGCGTTCAAGTGTTCCGTGACTTCGTCGTGAGCAAAGCGCAGCGCTGGCCGGCGTAAGATTGTGCATGTCTGACATGCGGCTTGCATGGTTGCTGCGACGCCATGCGAGAGCCCATACTGAGGATGTGCTGAGCGTTGGCGTTGCGCATTGTCCCCCTCCTCCAGTGGCGCGAGCGTTCAGAAATCCCTCTTGGAAGGTGATTGTGTCGGCCGCTTTGGCCAATACCTCCAGCCGGGCTCATTTGGGCCCGGCTATTTTTTTGCCGAATGTTTCCGTGTCGTGCCCGATGCGGCGTTGACAGCATCGCCCGCACCGCGCATCTAGATCTTATGTCCACGTCTTCGCACGCCAAGTTGTCGTCGAAAAAAGCTCCCCTCCCGGGGACATGTGGACGCGCGCGCTAGAATCTCTCGAATTCACCGCCGCATCACCAGCCCCGCCGCGAGGACGGGGCTTTTTTTGCGTGTCCCGTCTCCGGCTCCTGCCAACCCAAGGAGATGGACCATGACCGACGTTACGACCCGATTGCAGGGCCTCTGGCTGCCCCTGATCACGCCGTTCCGCGATGGCGCGCTCGACGAACCATCCTTACGCAGTCTGGTTCGGCACTACGCCGCCAAGCGGATCGATGGACTGGTGCTCGGTGCCACGTCAGGCGAAGGACTGGCGCTGTCATGGGACGAGCGCGCCCGTCTGATCAGCGTGGTCCGGGACGAGCTCGACACCACCGGCCGGTCGCTGCCGATCTGTCTTGGTGTCGGCGGCGTGGCGACGGCCGAGGTGATCGAAGCGCTCGACCGAACCGCGTCATGGCCGATCGACTTCTATCTGATCTCGAGTCCGCCTTACGTGCGTCCGTCGCAGCGCGGCCTGCTGGCGCATTTCACCGCGTTGGCTGACCGCACCGCCCATCCGATCGTGCTCTACAACATTCCCTATCGGTCGGCGGTCGGCCTCGACAACGAGACGTTGCTGCAGCTCGCCGAGCATCCCGCCATCGCTGGGCTCAAGGATTGCTGCGCCAACCGCACGCAGACGCGCGACCTGATCACGCGCCGGCGCGCTGGCTTTCATATCCTGACGGGCGAAGACGCCCAGAGCTTCGATGCGCTGCAGGCCGGTGCCGACGGCGCCATCCTGCTCTCGGCGCATCTGGAGACCGAGACGTTTGCCGCAATCCTGCAGCACGTAAAGGCCGGCCGTCACGACGCGGCAGCAGCGTGCTGGGCGCAGGTCGAGCATCTCACGCGGCTGCTGTTCACCGAGCCGAGCCCGGCCCCGGCCAAGTACTGGCTGGCGCGGACCGGCGTCATTGCGAGCCCCGAAGTGCGGCTGCCGATGGTGGAGGTTGGCGACGACCTCGCCGCACGGCTGGATCAGCAGATCGAGCGGCGCCAGCCGACGACCACGCAGAACCGCGTTGCCTGAGCACGCCCCAACCTATTCGCCGGCTCTGCCTTGCCGTCCCGATCGGGACGGCCAGGCAGAGCCGCGCCACCGCTGCGGAGCCGGAGCAGAATCTCCGTGGTTAATCCGAGCTAACAAACGCGATCAAAAGCGGCGCAGTCCGCAACCTCGTGTTTAAAGATGTTCCGCTATGGATGTTGAAAACATCAAAGAGCGCGAGGGCGTCGTGGCTTTGCAGGATCATCCATACCCTGAGCACCAGGGGTTCAGCGTCGAAGACATTCTCTGGGCGGTCGGGATCTGGTCCGTCATCCTGACCCTGACGCCGGCAATCGCCTTCTATTTCCTGATGGTTGCCTGACCTCGCCGCGCCCTCTCGCGCGGCGCGAGGTCGGCACTCACGCCAGATCGTGTGACCCGACGCAAAAAACGCGCGGAAGACCGCGCGTCGATGCCTCATCTGATGCCGCGATCAGGCCGCCTGCTTGTGCATGGCGCCGTTGGCCGACACAGTCCCGCGAATCGCCCGCACCGAACGCTCGATCGCAGCCCAGAGGCGTGCGATCTCGGCCGCAGCCCGGCCCTCCGCATAATATTCCCGCACGCCTTCACCCTGGCCCAGCGCCATCAGCAGATCGGCGCGGTTGGTGATCTGGCCGCCCCACACCGGGGCCTTGAACTTCGCCAGCGCCTCGCGGGCGATGGTGACGATCGGGCTTTCGGCATCGTCGCGGCGCGCCGGCGCGCCATTGAGAACGACCGCGTAGGGCTTGCGCGCGGCGCGGCAGGTCTGGATCGTCTCCTGTACCGCGTTGACGTCGAACACGCCGGGGCGGGCCGGGATGATCACCATGGTCGCGTTCTTGATCGCATCCTCGACGACGGCCGAGATGGTCGGCGGCGTATCGATCAGCACCCATTCGACGCCGTCGCGGCGGGCGGCGGACACGATCGCGCTCACCGAGTTCACGGCCGTCTTGATCGGCGGCTCGTTGGTGCCGCGCAGCTTGTGCCAAAGCGTCAGCGACCCCTGCGGGTCGGCATCGATGAGCAGACAAGACTTGCTCGACTTGATCTGCGCAGCGAGATGGGCGGCCAGGGTGCTCTTGCCTGAACCGCCCTTACGCGATGCGAAAACAATAACGTTCATACCTTGGCCTCCAGATTGACCCCGGCAGCGAAAATGAATCAGCGGACTGATTCGCGGAAGATAAATTTAGCGATCGATAAGACGTAACTCCTGATTGCCGAAACGCATTGGTTTTTGAGTCACACCAAAGCAGGCAAAACAGCAGATCAGGCCGCGATGTTCGACAACATCCGGTCATGCCCCATCGCATTTACATGTTGAGGCTGCGCGTCGAGAACCGCCGCCATTCCCGGTGCCGCCAAATGCGGCCATCGGCATCGCTCACGTCGCGTCCGGTCGCGTCGACTTCTTCGATTTGCCGGCGCGCGCAGTGATCGGCTTCCTGGTGACAAGACGAATGCTCATCGGCCGCTCCGCGCGGCCCGATGACGCTGTCTGGCGCTCTGGCGGCCCGAATTGGGCGCGGCATGGCGGCGACAGCTCGGCCTTGCGGCGGACCATGCAGGCGGTGACACGATCGACATCGGGAATGTCGGAACTACAAAGCCGGAACGCATCGCCTGTGCACGCCTGCTCCTGCTCGGCGGTATAGGCCCGTGCGGTTACGGGGACTAACAGCGCGGCTATAGCGATCAGTACGGCAGAGATGCATGGATCGAGATCAATCCCTCTCATCGCCCCCTCCCCCTCGTTGCCGCCAACTGTGATTGAAGGAGACCGGATTCGCAAGCAACGGCGCCACGCCGTGCTACCGATCCGGCGCAGCAAAACCGCAAGCGAGCGCACGATCCGGCGATATATCCGTCGAAATACGGAGACCGGGCTCGGGCTTCCGCGACCAAAGCTCTGCGCCCACGCCCCGGCCCTGCGCGAGAGGTCGCGACGGGGCTACAAATCACGGCGCAGGATCAATGGGGCGCGGAGCACGGATGGAGGTGAGCTTGCGAACGGCACAGCGATGGGCGTGGCCATGGTACAGTTGGGTGGGCTCGAACCACCGACCTCCTGTTCCACAGACAGGCGCTCTAACCAACTGAGCTACAACTGCATCCGCATGGGACGGCCCACGAGGGGCGTCCGAACGGGGCGGAAACTAGGTGCAACGGGCGAATTTGGCAAGGCCGAGAACGGATAAAGTCCCCTGCCGTGACGGCGTTTTTTGGACGCGGCTTCGGCCCGAACGAGCCCCCGTGCAAACGGTGAGCCCCAGAAAGCAAACCCGGCCGCGAACGCGCCCGGGTCATGGATCTCCCGCCGTCCATGCCGGCACACGGCCGTACCGCGCACCCGGCGAGACTTGAGGCTGGCCCTCAGGCCGCCGTCTTGAACAGCTTGGTGGCGCTTTCCTTGATCGGCTCGACCGTCTCGGCCGCAACCTTCTGGCCGAGCTCGCCGAGCTCCTTGGCCTGGGCCGTGAAGGTCTCGAACTGCTTGCGCGCGAAGCCCGTCCACAGCTCCATCGCCTCCGACGGCGACTTCACGCCGAACAGCTCCTGGGCGAAGTCGAGCGAAGCCGTGGTATTGGCCTTCGTGAATTCCATGACCTTTGACGAGTAGGCGCCGGCGCCCTTGCTGGCGTTGGCGAAGAAGGCCTCGATGGCCGAATTGTGGGTTTCCGCTGCGTCCTTGAACTTGGCGTAGTTCTCGCGGGCCTGCGACACGCCTTTTTCGGCGAACGCGCGCACCTGTTCAGGGACCTCGAACGGGATGATGGACGCGGAGAAAGGATCGGTGGCATTGGTCATGGCATGCATCCTTCGAAACATTGAGACTGGACCGTCCCGGCAATCGGGACGTCACTTCGGATCACGCAGAGGAACCGCCCCTGGGAGGTAACAACCTCGCGTAGAGCTATATCGTGGCGCTTTTGTGCAACGCAACGGAAATTCCACTATCAGGAACTGTTTGCCGCACCCGCTTCCAGATTTTTCGGGAGCGGAGAACGTTCGGTCAGGCCTTAGGCTTTGTGGCGTCGATCGCAACCTTGCCGATGGCCTGCCCCATTTCGCTTGCCTGCTCGGCGAGCGACCGCATCTGGCCCTGAACAAATTCGCCGTGCAGCCGCAGCACCTCGGGCAGGTCCTTGGCGTGCACCAGCGATTGGGCGTAGTCGAGCGACGACTGGACGTTCTTTTCAGCGTAGGACAAGACCTTGGCGCCGATGTCCTTGGCCCCGGCCCGCACCGTCGTGCTGCGGTGTTCGAGCGAGCCGGCCGTCGCCTCCGCTCCAGCCAGGAACTTCTCGAACGTCTGACGTGCCTGGTTGAAGCCTGCCGCCGCCATCGCCCGCATGTCTTTCGGAATCTCGAATCGTCGCCCGTCGTCGGTCATGGTTCCCTCCTTCTGACGTCACGATTGGCTGCGCCCTTAGCGCCTCGTCCTCGCGGTGACCGTCCCGTTGCCCGCGCAGCTCTCGACCTGCCCAGGTATCATCGTGGTCCCCAACAGGGGGTTCGCCGCGATTCCGCGCGCTGCGGCCCACGAGGAACACATTAAGGTTATCCAAGCTTTAGCAGGACAGGAGCGCGGCCCCGCCGTGGACCTCGGCCCTCAAAACGCGCGATAGTAACGAATTCTTAACGCGACCAGTTCCGACAGCCGATCCGTCGGCCGATCAACATCACAAGAGCCATTTGCCGTCGTCGCCCATGACCTACGCCGATCTCGAATTGCAGGCCCTCAGCGACCCCCGGCTGGCCGTCCACGCCGCCGGCAGTCTGCCGGCCTGGCTTTGGTCGGCCGATGGCAGCCGTGTGCTGTGGGCCAATGCGGCCGGTGCGCGCGCCCTCGGCGCGGCGAGCGCAGCGGCGCTGATCGCTAAGGCGCTCGGCCCTGCCGACGCGCATCGTCGCCAGGTCGCTCAATTGGGACGGCGGCTGCCCGAGACCGGCGCCGTGCGGCTCGAACGTCTACGTGGTTTCGGCGCGCCGCTCGGCACGCTCGCGACCTGCGGCTGCGCCCGGATCGATCTGCCGGATGGCACGCGCGCGGTGCTGATCACCGGCACCGACGGGGGTGGACGTAGCTTCCCCCTGGCGGATCGCCTGAAGCGGCTCGTGGAGACGAGTGAGCATGCGCTGATCGCATTCACCCAGGACGGTCAGTTCGCCGGCATCAGTTCAGCCGGACGGCGCCTGTTTGGCATGCGCGACCTGAGCGAGCCGGATTTCGTCGGGATACGCAGGGCGGCGCTGGCCGATGGCATGGCCGAGGTGGCGTTCGGCACGGAGCGCGCAGCGCTCTACCGCATCGGCAGCGGCAACCAGGTTGGGCTGGTGGCCGTCCCGATGCCGGCCCCTGCCGAGGAGATCGAGGCGCCGGGCACGGCGCCAATACCTGAGCCAACCGCGGATGCCGCCCCGGCATCACCACCCCCCGTGGACGTTGCCGCTGGGCCCGCGGTCGTGACTTCGCCTCCTCTTCCGATGGATGCAATGACTGAACGCCAAACCGACGACGAATCCCCCGCGCTGTCGAAAGCGCCGGCCGAGTTCCTGCTGATCGACGATCCGGCCGAGGCCGACCTATTCAAGGCGTCGGCGCCGCAAACGGAAGATCACGCGCATCCTGCCGATTCCGGCGCGGCCGACCCTTCAGTCGGCCGCCGCCATCCGCTCCGATTTTCCTGGCAGATGGATGCCGAGGGACGGTTCTCGATCGGCTCCGATGAATTCATCCGCCTGATCGGGCGGCACAGCGCCGCCAAGCTCGGCCGTCCCTGGCATGAGCTCACTGCATCGTTAGGCCTCGATCCCGAAGGGCGGGTCGGTGCCGCGATCGAAACGAAAGAGACCTGGAGCGGGATCGTCGTCAGCTGGCCCGCCGAGGGCGAGCGGCTTGCGGTCGAATTGTCGGGACTGCCTGTCCTGACGGACGAAAGAACCCATGCCGGCTATCGCGGCTTCGGCGTCTGTCGCGACCTCGACGCCCTGGACCGGCTGGCCGCACTGCGTCGCCCCGCATCGACCGATGCAGCCGCGACCGATGCTCCGGACGCCGACGAAACCGAACCTGCCCAATCCGACCATGTGCAGGCCGCAGATGTGCCGCCGCAGCAGGACAACGTCACTGCGTCATCGCGTGAGGCTTCCATTGCGCCGGACGTACACCACATCGACGGTATCGGGCTCGAAACGACCGGGAACGTGGTCCCGTTCCGCGCTCCGGGCGAGTCCAAGCATCCGGTGCTCACGCCGGTGGAGAACAGTGCGTTCCATGAACTCGCGCGTCAGCTGTCGGCCCGGCTCGAAGGCGAGATCCGCAACTCAGCCGCGGGCGTCGCGAGTGCGGCGCTCGAGCCGGGATCGCGCGTGAGCGATCCGTCGGTCCCGCCGCAGCAGCAGGCTCCGTCGGCGACGGAAACGGCGACCGATCATGGCGCGGAGCTGCAGACCGAATGGCTCAGCCCCGAGGAGCCGCCGGCCCAGGGCGACAGTCAGCGTGACCGCATCCTGCTCGACCTGCTGCCGACGGGCATGCTGATCTACCGGCTCGATCGTCTGCTCTATGGCAATCCGGCCTTCTTCAGGCAGATGGGCTACGCCGATCTTGCGGCCCTGGAGCAGGCAGGCGGGCTCGATGCGCTCTATGTCGAGCCGGGCGTGTCGTCCGCGTCGAACAAGTCGGAGGCCGGCACCCCCGTCACGATCTCGGCCGCCGACGGCTCCTCCAGCGAGGAGGTGAAGGCGGAAGCCCGCCTGTTCACGATCACCTGGGACGGCGATACCGCCCATGCCCTGATCTTCGCTCCGGCGCCCGGCACCGCAGCCGCGGTTCCGACGGCCGCCGACGCCGCACCGATGTCGGCGCAGGCCTCGGCTGCACCGGCCCCCCTGGTCGTGGCCCCGCCTCCGGCCGCCGGCCACGCCGAAGCCGAAGATCTTGCGGCGATCCTCGACGTCACAGCCGAGGGCATCCTGATGTTCGACGCCGGCGGCAACATCCACGCCTGCAACCGCAGCGCCGAGGCGCTGTTCGGCTACGATGGCGCGGCGCTGGTGCGCCGTAACCTGATTGAGCTGTTCGCGCCGGAAAGCGCCCGCCTCGTGCTCGATGACCTCGACAGCGTGCAGCAGGCCGGCGCGTCGAGCGGGCTCGATCAGGGCCGCGAGGTGCTCGGGAAGGTCGCTCAGGGCGGCGTCATTCCGTTGTCGATGGCAATTGGCCGGACCCGGCCCGGCGGTCCGAATTTCTTTGCCGTGTTCCGCGACCTGTCGCAACTCCATCGCGGCGATAGCGAGTTGCTGCAGGCTCGTCGCGTGGCCGATCGGGCCGCCAACGCCAAGGCCGACATGCTGGCCCGGATCAGCCACGAGGTGCGCGCGCCGCTGAACGCGATCATCGGCTTTGCCGAGGTCATGATCGGCGAACGTTTCGGCACGATCGGCAACACGCGCTACGCCGAATACATGAAGGACATCCGCGCCTCGGGCGAGCGCGTCGTCTCCCTGATCGACGATCTCTTGGAGCTGTCGCGCATCGAGACCGGCAAGCTCGAGCTCACCTTCACCAGCCAGAACCTCAACGAGCTGGTGGAGAACTGTGTCGCAGTGATGCAGCCGCAGGCCAACCGCGCCCGCATCATCATCCGCACCTCGCTGTCGCAACTGCTGCCGCCGGTCATCGCCGACACAAGGGCGCTGCGCCAGATCGCGATGAACCTGATCTCGGCCTCGATCTCGCTGGCAAATCCCGGCGGCCAGGTCATCGTCTCGACCGCGCTGACCGATTTCGGCGAGGTCGCGCTGCGCGTGCGCGACACCGGTCATGGCCTGAACGATCAGGAGGTGGCCGCCGCGCTCGAACCGTTCCGTGCGCCCTCGGCTTCCGAGCAAGGCCCCGATGGCGCCGGTCTCAGCCTGTCGCTCACCAAGGCGCTGGTCGAAGCCAACCGGGCGCAGTTTCATATCAAGGCGGCGCCGAAATCCGGCACGTTGATCGAGGTGGTGTTTCCCCGCGCCGTGGCGCGCAATCAGAGCACTGGTTGAGCCGATCCCGCCCGCCGCACGGCCAGTGACCGACGCTTGAGACCGAGCAGAAGCGGACCGAACACCAGGACGAAGCCGGCGAATGCGACGATCCAGGCCAACGCCGCGACGTGCAGCAGCACCTCGCCGTGCGCCGGCGCCACTGCGGCGCAGATCCGCGTCACCGCTGCGATGATGATCGCCAGATAGATCGCCTGGGTCGCGGGCGCGGCCGTCAGCGCCTGGCCGGTGTGGCCGAGCGTGGCCCGCGTCATCACGGAAAGCGTCGTGATGCCGGCGGCTCCGACCATCCAGGCATGCAGCCCGGCGCTGGGCAGAATCCATCCGAGGCTGGCGGCCGCCGTGAGCAGGAAGCCGAGCGGAACGAACATGTAACCGACATGCAGGATGACCAGCAGCCGTTCGCGCAAGGTGCGATCGCCGGCCCAGCGCGCGAGCCTCACCACATGCAACATGCCGGCCGCAGCCAGCGCGAGCGCGGTCGGCGCGCTCTCAGGAACCAGGATCCAGCCGAGCAGGCTCAGCGCGCTGAACAGCACGACCGCGATGTCGAAGCGGCCGAACGGCGCCGGCAGCCGGCCGGGATTGTGCTTGACCAGCCAGTTGCGCGTGAAGCTCGGCGTGATGCGGCCGCCGATCAGCGCGAGCAGCAGCACGATCACGGCAACGCCGACGCGGATCGCGTAATCGGCCGAGCCACGCAGATGGGCCTCGACGTGGAAGGCGATGTTGCCGGCGCACAGCACCGTGACGATCGCGACCACCGGCAGATTGCGCCAATTGCGCCCGGCGACGATCTCGCGCGCCGCGGCCAGGACGACGAGCACGAGGAAGCTCGCATCGATCAGCAGCGCGGCCCACCAGGGACCCAGCGCCGACACCGTGACGGCCAGTCGTCCGGCCGTCCATACGAGCACCAGGGTGAGCAGCGGCAGGCCCCGGATCGGCAGCCGTCCGGTCCAGTTCGGGATCGCCGTGAACAGGAAGCCGGTGACGATGGCCGGCAGGTAGCCGTAGAGCATCTCGTGCACGTGCCAGTCTCGGGGGACAAAGCCCGAGCTCAGCTTCAGCTCACCGTAAAAGGCCGGGAGCCAGATCAGGATCGCCAGCGCAGCCTGGAGCGCGCCGAGCAGGAAGAACGGCCTGAACCCGTTGGCGAGGACGGTCCAGCCCTGATAGTTGCGTGGAATGGCCATGTGCATGCTCGCTCGATGAAGGACGGGAACCGCACCGATCTCGGCGCTGTGCTTAACATGTAGTTGCGCGTCGCCCACTATGGCTTGCGCCAGCACAAACTTCCGACGGATCGCAAAAACGTGCTATTGAGCGCCGCAAAATTGAGCCGAATCCGGCCCCGGAGAACATCATGGCTTCCATCGACCGTTCGCTGGTCGCGCATCTGCCGCTGTTTGCAGGGCTGTCCGCTGAGGATCTCACGGACGTGCTGCGGGAGGCCCGCTCCCTTCGCGTCCCCCGCAACGGCGCGGTGTTCGAGCAGGGCGCCGATGCGACCTCGTTCTTCCTGCTGCTCCACGGTCATGTCCGCGCCAGCAAGACGACGCCCACCGGCGACCAGATCGTGGTGCGCTATGTCGTGCCAGGGGACACGTTCGGCGTCGCCCCCGCCATCGGACTCCAACATTATCCGGCGACAGCGACCGCCGTCGATGACAGCATCGTGCTGGCCTGGCCGTCCGCCTCATGGCCGCGGCTGGTCGCGAAGTTCCCATCGCTGGCGGCGAACACGCTGCAGACGGTCGGCCAGCGGCTGCAGGAAAGCCATGCGCGCGTGATCGAAATGTCGACGCAGCAGGTGGAGCAGCGCATCGCGCATGCGCTGCTTCGGCTCGCCAACCAGGCCGGCCGCAAGCTCGATCATGGCGTGCAGATCGATTTCCCGATCAGCCGGCAGGACATTGCGCAGATGACCGGGACGACGCTGCACACGGTGAGCCGCATCCTCTCCGGCTGGGAGCAGCTCGGCCTGGTCGAAAGCGGCCGTCAGAAGATCGTCCTGCGCGAGCCGCACAAGATAGTGCTGCTGGCGCAGCAGGGCGCCGGCGACGCGGCCGCATCCCGCACCTGATCACGTGCAGGCACACAGGGCCGCGAGGAACGCGTCGGGATCGACGCCATGCTCGTGGCAGGCATCCGCGACGTTGTGAAAACAGGCGATCGGGCAACCGACGCAACGCATCTGGAAAGCAAGAAAGACGCCGATCGTCTCCGGCCTTCGCCGCATGACATCGTCGACCAGTTCATCGAAGGAGATTGGCATGCGCGCCTCCATTCCAGCGCGAACGGTAGCGGGCATGCCCTTTGCGGTCTTTGTCGCGGCACAAGCACCGCGGCACCTCGACAGTCAGACCGCCCGGCTGTGCAGCTGCTTCGACGCGTCGAGATGCGCATCGAACGCCGCAGCGACGCTGCGCACCAGGAACCGGGAATGCTCGCTCACCGCGAGCGTACCGCCGTTGAGCTCCACCACACCGTCGGAGATCAGCGATTGCAGCCGCGGCGCCGATCTCAGCATGTCGTCGGCGTCCGTGCCATGGCGGGTGCAGATGACGTCGAGATCCACGCCGTAGTCGCACATGATGCGCTCGATGATGTCCGCCCGCAGGCGGTCGTCATCGGTCAGTCCATAGCCTTTCACGGTCGCGAGGCTGCCGGACGCGATCTTCTGCTCATAGGCCCGGACCTGCGGCGCGTTCTGGACATAGCCTTGCGGCAGCTGTCCGATCGCCGAGGCGCCGAAGCCGAGCAGCAGATCATTGGTATCGGTCGTGTAGCCCTGGAAATTACGATGCAGCCGGCCTTCGCGGAACGCGATGGTCATCGGGTCCGTGGGCAAGGCGAAATGATCGAGCCCGATCTGGACGTAGCCTGCGTCCTTCAGCGCGTCAGCGATCGCGCACGCCTGATCGTAGCGTTCCAGACTGTCCGGCAACGCCGAGTCCTGAATCTTGCGCTGGTGCGTCTTGAACGATGGCACATGAGCGTAGCCGAACACGGAGAGCCGGTCGGGGCGCAGGTCGATGGCGCGCCGGACGGTGTCGAGACAGGACTCGACGCTCTGATGCGGCAGTCCGTAGATCAGGTCGAAGTTGATGCCGGCAACACCGGCCTGACGCAACCCGTTCGTGGCCGCCGCAGTCTGCTCGAAGCTCTGCACGCGGTTGATGGCCTGCTGCACCCGCGGATCGAAACTCTGCACGCCCAGGCTGGCGCGATTGACCCCGCTCACCCCCAGCGCCGCGATCATCTCCGCCGTCAGCGTGCGCGGATCAATCTCGATGGCGATCTCCGCCGATGGCAACACGAAAAAGGAATGGCGCAGCGATCCGACGAGATCGACGAAGGACTCCGGCGCCATGATGGTCGGCGTGCCGCCGCCGAAATGAATGTGCCCGACCTGCAGCCGCCGGCCGATCTGGCGCGCCACCATGTCGACCTCGCAACGTAGTGCCGATTCGTAGACCGCAATCGGCTCGTCGCGTTTGGCGACCATGGTGTTGCAGCCGCAATACCAGCACATCGAGCGACAGAAGGGCACGTGCAGGTACAACGATGCCGTCGCGCTTGCTGGTATCGCGCGCAGCCATTCTGCGTAGGTGGACGGGCCGACCGCGTTGGAGAAATGAGGCGCCGTGGGATAGCTGGTGTAGCGCGGGAGGCGCTCCTGTCCGTAGCATGCTGCAAGATCTGGTCTCATGTCCTGCCTGTCACCTGAGCGTGTCGACCTGGGGTTCGGAGGTTCTTGACACAAGGCAAGAGGGACGACCTTGAGCTTTCTCAAGGCGCGGCCGGCAGATACCCTGTTGGAGCAGTAGAACGCCGGTGATCACCGCGGACTTTGCGCTTCCTCAAAGTGGCCGGCTCATTTCCCGTCATCATCGAATCATCGACGATTCGAGGAAATCGCAATGGAAGCTGTGCAACTGCTGATCCGTTCATTTGCTCTCCTCGCCGGCATCCGCGGCCATATCCCCCAGTCCGACGGCTTCGAATCGTTCCGCGACGAGTCGGGGCCGACAGGCCTGCTCGGCAACATCGCCATGTTCATGACCACGGTGTTTTGCATCGCGGCGGCAGTGGCCTTCATGGTGTTGCTGGCGGTGCGCTGGCTGAGCTGACGAGTTCGGGAGCCCATCGTCGATCGGTCCAGAGCTGCGCTCTGAAGCGCGCATCATAGCGCCCGCGATTCTCGTGCCGTATGGGCAAACGGACAGATCCCATCTTATCGCGTCGTCGCGCGGGACAGTCCGACCCGCTTTGCTCCGCACCCTGTCCGGCCTCCCAAGAAACTGCGCGCCGATGCAACTCATTCGCGCGCTGCGCGGGCGCAGCCGCGCCAAATTCGCTCAAAATCCGCCGCCTGATTCCGCAATTGCGAAGTTGCTTGTTGCAGCACAAACAAGCCGAGTTCCAACGGGAGCATGGTGATTGCGGCACTACAACAGATCCAATGAAGGAGCGATCCATGTTGACCCGCCGCACCGCCATGTTCAGTGCAGCCATCGCCGCGATGATGCTTGCGGCTCCCGCGATGGCCGAGGACCTCAAGCTGCCGCGCCAGAAGGTCGATCTGGTGGCTCCGCCGTTCGTGCATGCGCACGAGCAGGCGACGAAGCAGGGGCCCAAGATCATGGAGTTCAAGCTCGTGGTCCAGGAAAAGAAGATGGTGATCGACGAGAAGGGCACCACCTTCCAGGCCATGACGTTCAACGGCTCGATGCCAGGCCCGCTGATGGTGGTCCATGAGGGCGACTATGTCGAGGTGACCCTGGTCAATCCCGCGACCAACAGCATGCCGCATAACATCGACTTCCACTCCGCGACCGGAGCGCTGGGCGGCGGCGCGCTGACCCTGGTCAATCCGGGCGAACAGGTCGTGCTACGCTGGAAGGCGACGCGGACCGGCGTGTTCGTCTATCACTGCGCCCCCGGCGGACCGATGATCCCCTGGCATGTCGTCTCCGGCATGAACGGCGCCGTGATGGTGCTGCCGCGCGACGGTCTCAATGACGGCCGCGGACACGCGCTGCGCTACGATCGCGTCTACTACATCGGCGAGCAGGACCTCTACGTCCCGCGCGACGAGAAGGGAAACTTCAAGTCCTACGACTCGCCCGGCGAAGCCTATAGCGACACCGAGGAGGTCATGCGCAAGCTCACGCCGACCCATGTGGTGTTCAACGGCAAGGCCGGCGCGCTCACCGGAAAGAATGCGCTCACGGCCAATGTCGGCGAGAACGTTCTGATCGTGCACTCGCAGGCGAACCGCGACAGTCGTCCGCATCTGATCGGCGGCCACGGCGACTATGTCTGGGAGACCGGCAAATTTTCCAACGCGCCGGAGACCGGGCTCGAGACCTGGTTCATCCGGGGCGGCTCGGCAGGCGCCGCGCTCTACAAATTCCTGCAGCCCGGCATCTACGCCTACGTCACCCACAACCTGATCGAGGCGGCCAATCTCGGCGCGACGGCCCATTTCAAGGTCGAAGGCAAGTGGAATGACGACCTGATGACGCAGGTCAAGGCCCCGGCGGACATTCCGACCGGCACGACGAACTGATCGGCCCTGGGGGCCGGCGTATCCGGCCCCCACTCTCCTGAGTGTGCTGCCATGCTGCTCGCTTTCAAGCTCAAGCTCACCATCGCCTGCGTCGTCGGATTGGCTGGCCCGACCGCAATGGCACCGATCCTTGCCGATCTGCCAAACCGCGTTGCGGACTTCGACGGCCCCGCCCTCACCGAGATCGCACCTGGTACGATCAGCTACCGCGACTCCGGTGACCATCTCCGCAGCGGGCGGCAGGCCGAAGCGCCCATCACGACGGTCCGCTTTGATCATCCGCTGACGATCATGACGAACCAGGTCAGTGCCGCGGACTACCACGCCTGCGTCGAAGCGCATGCGTGCCGCGCGCTCGATCGCAACGTTCCCATCGCCAGCGATCGCCCGGCCGTGCAGGTGAGTTGGCATGACGCGGTGGCCTACGCCGAATGGCTCTCACACCGGACCGGCCACAGCTATCGTCTGCCGACCGATACCGAGTGGGCCTATGCAGCGGGCAGCCGCTTCAAGGACGATGGCGTCTCGATCGACGACGCCGATCCCTCCCGACGCTGGATTGCCCGCTACGAGCGGGAAGCCGCGCTGCAAGAGGACTCCGAGACGCGCGGCTTCGGCAGCTTCGGCATCAACGAGCACGGCATTGCCGACCTCGCGGGTAATGTCTGGGAGTGGACCTCGACCTGCTTCACACGCAAGATGCAGGATAGTGCAGGTCGCGTCACCAAGACCGTCAGCAATTGCGGCGTGCGGCTGGCCGAAGGCGCGCATCGAGCCTACGTGACCGACTTCATCCGCGACGCGCGCGCCGGCGGCTGCGCCTCCGGCACGCCACCTGCCAATCTCGGCTTCCGGCTGGTCCGCGAACAGCCCTCATGGAGCCGCAGCATGACGCAGCGTCTCAGCCGGCTCCTCGGCGCCATTCGCGCCTGACGCGGCGTGCTCAGCGTTAAGCACGCTCGACAGCAACCCATGCCGGTGCCGGATCGGCGGTGCCCTGACACTGGCACAAATGACAGTCACGCAAAATCAACTTTCGATTGCGAGATGCAAGCTACAAACGTTAGACAATTTTCGTTGAGAGACGCGATAAGCGGACCAGGAGGCGAGTGTGAATTCTCGACATCCGCCGGTCTTCTTCACGTCCGACCTGCATGGTTACGGAATTGGCAACACCAGCTGGTTCGACGACGATTCGCCCCGCGCACTGGCTGGACGCTGCCTCATCGACGCGCTCGAATATCTGCGGACGTCGCCTAAATTCGCCGCCAGGGACTGGCACGTGGTGAATGCGGGCGCGGCGCGTCTCGTGCACCAATGTCTCACGGACGGCGCGCTGGCGCGCAAGGATATTCTCGATCGCGTGGCTCCCGCCATCGAACAGGCTTGCGCACGGATCGTCGCGAGCCGCCAATATCGCATTCCGTTCTATGGCGACGACTTCTGGGACTGGGCCAGTGTGGTCGACGGTTTGTGCGAGGTGCAGCAGGTTTCGGTGACCGCGGCCCAGGTCGCAAGACGCGAGCTCGACCAGTTTCGCAGGACCGTCCACATCCGCATGCCGAGCGGTCTCTCGGTCGGCGACCCCGAGCACGAATGGTTCGGACCGGCGATCGCAACACGCGCCTATCGTCTGCTGGATTCCCGCGCATCGGGAATAGATCCCGACCTGCGCAACGAGTTGCAGGCGCAATCGCTCGAACGCATCGAGCGCGGCAGGTATCGCGGACGGCAGGTGACGCCGTGGCAATTGAGCTGGCACTACGGTCAGGTCGTCGGCGAATTCCAGCGCGCCGCAAGCGAGCAGGCGGCCGAGCTGGCTGATTTTGCCTGGCTCGCCGTTCCGCTCGAACTTGGCAAGCGCGCCCAGGTTCTCGCGCGCATCCTGCAAGGAGCCTACGCCGTCAAGGACCGCAGGACCGTCCTGCAGGCATTGGAGGAGCTCTACCGTTGCGAGACACCCGGCCGCCCGCTCGGCCAGGGCGTGATCGGCGCCGGCATCGAGGCCTCCCTGGACGTGCTCGAAGCGCTGTGGCAGCAGCTCGATGGTCGGGAGAAGGCCAGCATCAACGCGATGCTCGACGCGCTGCGATTTCTCCATGCCAAAGCCAACACGATCGGTTTCGTGGTCGAAACGCCGGAGGATATCGAAGCCCTGGTCCAGGCCATGGGCCCGGGCACACTGATTGAACAGCGCAACGCGGCGCGCGCCATCATCAGGCATTCCTGCTTCCATGCGGTCGTGTGCCTCGGGCGATCGATGGCCGAGGTGGCGAGCGCGGCCGCAGTGGCGATCGAAGAGCATGGGGCGCAGTGGCTGATCATGCCGGGACGGGCCGAAGCACTGGGCCCGAATCTCCCGCACGCGGCCCGCGGCCCGCGATTCGTCGGCGCCGGCCCCGGTGATCTCGTCATCGCCACCGCGGTCGCGCCATTCCGGATTCAGATCAAGCTGCGCGACGCGCTCAGCATTGCCGAGCCGCCCTTGGTCGATGACAGCGGAATGATCATTCCGGCCGATCCCGAGCTTTGCCGCCTCGCGCACGAGGCCGCGGATGGCATGCTGGATGACATCGGCGTGTTCTTCGAAGGAATGACGGTGACGTGCGATGGCGACGGCACGAATGCCGAGATCTCGGCAGCGTTTCCAGGCGCGCTTGCGACGGATAACATGGCCTATGCGATGGGGCTGATCTGCCTCAGCCGCAGTGTGCCGTGTCTCATCATTCAGGGGCTGGCGGAGACCGCGCAGTCCACTGCTGCGAGCCCGCCGCGGCGAGCGGCATGCCGGCTCGCCGTCAAGGTCGCGGAGATGCTGTGCCGGCGCTGGTAGCCGCGCCCTCAGGCATTCTTGAGCGCGACCCGGAACTCGGCTTCGGTCTTGGCCTTGACCTCGTCGAGCGTCACGCCGTCGGCGAGCTCGATCAGGGCCATGCCGTCATTGCCGTGCTTGTCGATCGTGAACACCGCCAGATCGGTCACCACCATGTCCACCACGCGCTCGCCGGTCAGCGGCAAGGTGCACTGCTTGAGCAGCTTCGGGCCATCCTTGGCGCTGTGCTCCATGACCACGACCACGCGCTTGACGCCGGCGACGAGATCCATCGCGCCGCCCATGCCCTTCACCATCTTGCCGGGGATCATCCAGTTGGCGAGATCGCCGTTCTGGGCGACCTGCATGGCGCCGAGGATCGACAGGTCGATGTGGCCGCCGCGGACCATGGCGAAGGATTCGGCTGACGAGAAATAGCTGGTGATCGGCAGCTCGGTAACGGTCTGCTTGCCGGCATTGATGAGGTCGGGATCCTCCTCGCCCTCATAGGGGAACGGACCCATGCCGAGCATGCCGTTCTCGCTCTGCAGCGCGACGTCGACGCCCGGCGGAATGAAGTTGGAGACCAGCGTCGGAATGCCGATGCCGAGATTGACGTAGTAGCCGTCCCGCAGCTCCTTGGCGGCGCGCGCCGCCATCTGCTCTCGCGTCCAGGCCATCAGACTTCCTCCCCGGCTGCGGCGGCGGCTTCACGTTTGCGCACGGTGCGCTGCTCGATGCGCTTGAGCGCAGTTCCGACCTGGATGATGCGCTTCACGAAGATGCCCGGCGTATGAATGTGGTCGGGATCGATCTGGCCGGCCGGCAGCAGATGCTCAACCTCCGCGACCGTCACCTTGGCCGCAGTGGCCATCATCGGATTGAAGTTGCGCGCGGTCTTGCGGTAGACGAGGTTGCCGGCAGTGTCGCCCTTCCAGGCGTGCACGATCGCCAGATCGGCAAACAGACCGCGCTCCATCAGATATTTCTCGCCGTCGAACTCCCGCACCTCCTTGCCCTCCGCGACCAGCGTGCCGACGCCGGTCTTGGTGAAGAAGGCCGGGATGCCGGCGCCGCCGGCGCGGATGCGCTCGGCCAGGGTGCCCTGCGGGCAGAATTCGAGCTCCAGCTCGCCGGCCAGATATTGCTGGGCAAACAGCTTGTTCTCGCCGACATAGGACGAGATCATCTTCTTGATCTGCCGCGTCTCCAGCAGCCGGCTCAGGCCGATGCCGTCCACCCCGGCATTGTTGGAGATGACGGTGAGGTCCTTCACCCCGGACTCGCGAATGGCGTCGGACAGGGTTTCTGCGATGCCACAAAGACCAAACCCACCCGACATGATGGTCATGCCGTCCTTGAGGAGGCCGGCAAGGGCGGATTTGGCGTCCGGATAGACCTTGTTCATACGGGAATGACCTGATGGAGAGCGGCGACCGCGCGGATATCGACCGGATTATTAGGCGAAATCTTCGCAATGCGTCAATGATGCCTTCCCAACGCGCACATCCTGCTTTAGCTGTCGCACCAGCCTGCGCCTCCGTGGCGATCCGGAGTCCGGAATATCAGGGCTCCGCCGCAATCCGGCCACACCGGCGGCGTGGCCTTGAAAGCGTCAAGAAAGCGCATCAAGTTGTTGATGTTGGCAGGGGTTTTCGGCGCACCCTGCCCATCCCGCGTAACCAGCGATCCGACGATCCCAGGACATGTCCGTGACCATGGCCCAAGGAATGAGGCGCCTCGGCACACCGATCGCGGTGCTGCTGGGCATCGCGTTCGTGGCCCTGCTCGCGAGCTCCTGGCTGGTCAATCGCGAGGCACTGCGGCAGGCGGTGGAGAGCCAGATCCGCGCGGTGACCGGCCTCGAGCTCGTCGTCAAGGGACATATCGACGTCTCCTTGTTTCCGGGCAGCTATGTCTCGTTCCACGATGTCGGCCTGAAGGGCAGCGGCACCGAGGATCCGGCCCTGCGCGTCGACGTGCTGACCGCCAATCTGCAGTTGTTGCCGCTGCTGCTGCAGCGGTTCGAAATCGCCGATGTCATGATGCTGCGGCCGCAGATCAACGTCACCCGCGAGGCCGACGGCAACAGCAACTGGACTCCCTTCATCGAGACCATCGCGCGCACGATGCGTCCGGGGCCCGACAGCCAGATGTCGTTCTCTGAGATCCGCATTCAGGACGGCATCCTGGTCTACGAGGACACCGACCACCACGCTTCCGAGCGGCTCGACGATATCGACCTGTCGCTCGCCTGGCCGTCGATCTCGCGCTCGTTCGCGGCGACCGGGCAGTTCGATTGGCGCGGCCAGCGCATCGAGGGCTCCATCAGCGTCAGCGACTTCCTGGCTGCGCTGTCGGGGGACCGGTCCGGCTTGAAGATGCGGCTCGCCAGCGCGCCGCTGAAAGTCGCCTTCGACGGCACGGTCGCGAACCGCACCAGCGCGCTGATGGAAGGCATGCTGACGGTGGATAGCCCTTCGCTCCGCGATGCGCTGCGCTGGACGGGGCAGACGCCGCTCGGCGGCGGCGGCTTCGGGCGCTTCGCCTTGCGCGCCCGTGCCAACGTGGTCGGCGCCTCGATCGCCCTCACCAATGTCAACGTCGAACTCGACGGCAACACCGCCGAAGGCGTGATGACCTACGCCAATAACGGCCGGCAGACGCTGCAGGCGACGCTGGCGGCCGACGCGCTCGACTTCACCCCCTACATCTCGACGGTCCGGCTGCTGGCCAATGGGGCCCGCGACTGGAATCGGCAACTCTTCGACCTCAAGGCCTTGTCCACCACTGACCTCGACATGCGGCTATCGGCCGCAAAGGTCACGGTCGGCTCCTCGAAAATCGGACGCACGGCCTTCGGCGCCAACCTGCGCAACGGCGTGCTCGCCCTCTCGGTCGGCGAGGCTCAGATGTATGGCGGCATCGTGCGCGGCTCGTTCGGAATCGCCCGTGCCGACACCGTGGCCGACGTGAAGGCTGAGCTGCAATTCAACGATGTCGATCTGCAGGCCTGCGCGAACGAGATGTTCGGCGTGTCGTCGCTGTCGGGACGCGGCAATCTCAACGTCTCGCTGACGGCTTCGGGCTCGAGCCCGTTCGGGCTCGCCCAGTCGCTCGACGGCAGCGCCAACCTGCAGGGCCGCGATGGCGCGATCTCCGGCTTCAACGTCGAGCAGCTCCTGAAGCGCCTCGAGCGCAGCCCGCTGTCGCGCGGCGGCAATTTCCGCTCCGGTTCGACGCCTTACGATTCGCTGACGATCGCGGTCAAGTTCTCCGAGGGTATCGCGACCGCAGAGGACATCCGCGTCGAGAGCCCGACCGCGCGCATCACGATGACCGGTACGGCCTCGGTGCCGACACGGGAATACGATTTCAAGGGCGTCGCGAGCCTGCTGTCGTCCGGCAACGGCAGCAACGGCTTCGAACTGCCTTTCGTCGTCCAGGGCCCCTGGGAAGATCCACTGATCTTTCCCGATCCGGAAAGCCTGATCCGCCGCGCTCCGGCCGCCGCCCCTCTGCTCGATGCGGTCAAGGACCGCAAGACGAGGGATGCGGTGCGCTCGGTGTTGGAACGATTCACCGGCGGCGGATTGCGCCCGGCGCAGCCAGACACTGCGCCGCAGGCTGACGCCCCGACGGGCGACCCTCCCACGAAGCAGAACTGACCGACGCGGCTTGCTTCGCGTGCCGATACGCGGCCGCCGTCACGACCTATGTCTGATATATTACTTCTGGATCACGTCGGGTCCCTGGGCTAGTGTCCGGCCGCAACCGATCAAGCAAGATCGGCGGATCAGGGAGAGACACGTGAAATCCAGGGGAATGGGTGCGCTTTCGATCGCAGTCGCAGCCGCCGGGCTTTTTTGCGCTGCAGCACCAGCCATCGCTCAGGACACCATCACGATCTGGTGGAGCAAGGGCTTCTACAAGTCCGAGGACGATGCGCTGCTCAACGTCGTCAAGAAGTTCGAGGCCAAGACCGGCATCAAGGTCGAGCTGTCGCAATACGCGATCCAGGACATGATTCCGAAGACGGTCGCCGCGCTCGATTCGGGCACCGTACCCGACGTGGCCTACGCCGACACCTACGACGTTCAGGCCCAGGGCAAGTGGGCCTACGAAGGCAAGCTCGAGGATCTCACCGACATCCTGGAGCCGATGAAGTCGGCGTTCGCTCCGAACACGCTCGAGACCGCCTACCTCTACAACAACGTCACCAAGAAGAAGGCCTATTACGGCTTCCCGCTGAAGCAGCAGAGCATGCACGTCCAGATCTGGGGCGACCTGCTGAGCAAGGCCGGCTTCAAGCAGAGCGACATCCCCACCAAGTGGGAAGACTACTGGACGTTCTGGTGCGACAAGGTGCAGCCGGCGGTCCGCAAGGCCACCGGCCAGCGCATGTATGGCGTCGGTCAGCCGATGGGCGTGGAATCCACCGACTCGTTCCAGTCGTTCTACACCTTCATGGACGCCTACAACGTCAAGCTGGTCGACGACGACGGCAAGCTGCTGGTCGACGACCCCAAGGTGCGCGACGGCCTCGTCAAGGCGATGAAGGATTATACCGACACCTACATCAAGGGCTGCACGCCGCCCTCGTCCACGACCTGGAAGGATCCGGACAACAACGTCGCGTTCCACAACAAGACGATCGTGATGACCCACAATTTCACGATCTCGATCGCGGCCAAGTGGTTCGAGGACTCCACCAACCCGGCGCTGACGCCCGAGCAGCGCGCGGCTGGCAAGAAGGCCTATGAGGAGGACATCATCACCGCGTCCTTCCCCAACAAGCCGGACGGCACGCCGATCAAGTACCGCTCCGACGTCAAGACCGGACTGATCTTCGCCAATGCTCCTCACAAGGCGCAGGCCAAGGAATTCATCAAGTTCCTGATGCAGGAGGAGAACCTCGGCCCCTACATCGAGGGCGCGCTGGGCCGCTGGTTCCCGGTGACGACCGCAGGCCAGAAGAGCCCGTTCTGGCAGGCCGACCGCCATCGCAAGGCCGTTTACACCCAGTTCACCGGCGGCACGACGCCGTTCGACTTCACCAAGAACTACAAGTTCACGATCCTCAACAATGAGAACGTCTGGGCCAAGGCGATGAACCGCGTGGTCAGCGAGAAGGTGCCGGTCGAGAAGGCCGTCGACGAGCTGATCGCGCGGCTGAAGGAGGTCGCCGGCTAGTCTCTCGCCTCGCGAGGCACTAGCTCGATATCCTGACAACGACAACAGATCCCGGCCGCAGCGCATGCGGCCGGGATGGCTTATAGGCGGGAAGAGACGACCCGGGAAAAACGACCATGGCGATCACGCTCTCAGCTTCCGATTCCGCAATCGCGGAGGCGCCGCGCCCGGTGCTGCTGACACCGTCACAGGTGTGGGGCATCGTCATGCTTGCCCCCTATCTGCTCGTCTTCCTCGCCTTCGTCGTCTATCCCGTCGGCTACGGCCTGTGGCTCGCCCGGGAGCCGGCCAGCTACGTCGCGCTGTATAACGACCCCATCTTCGCGCGCGCCGCCGTCAACACGCTGATCTTCCTTGTGGTCGGCATCAATCTGAAGATGGTGATCGCGCTGTTCCTGTCCGGCTTCTTCATTCAGCAGCGCGGCTGGATCAAATGGCTGTCGGTCATCTTCATCCTGCCCTGGGCGGTGCCTTCGATCCCGACCATCCTTTCGGTGCGCTTCATGCTCAATCCCGAATGGGGCGTCGTGAACCAGCTGATCTTCAAGTTCACCGGCGAAGACGGCCCGAACTGGCTGAACGACCCGACGGTCGCGCTGTCGATGGCGATCGGCATGCACATCTGGAAATCGCTGCCGTTCTGGACCCTGATCCTGATGACCGGGCGGCTGGCGATCTCGCAGGACCTGTTCGAGGCCGCCGAGGTCGACGGCGCCACCTGGTGGCAGAAGTTCCGCTTCATCACCTGGCCGTCGATGCAGACGCTCTACATCACCTGCACGCTGCTCTCGATGATCTGGACGCTCGGCGACTTCAACAGCGTGTATCTCCTGACCGGCGGCGGTCCGGCCGATCTCACCCACGTGCTGGCGACGCTCGGCATCCGCTATCTCCGGCTCGATCAGCTCAGCCTCGCGATGGCCTCGATCGTCTGCGCGATGCCGCTGGTGCTCCCCCTGGTCTATTTCATGATGAAGCGGTTGTCGCGATGAAGCTCCCCACCCTGCGCGAAGTCGGCACCGAGGCCCGGCTGCTGCTGATCGGCATCCCCGTCTTCATCTGGACGATGATCCCGATCTACCACATGTTCCTGTTCGCGATCTCGCCGAAGGAGGACGCGTTCTCGGGCAAGCTGTGGCCGGACCATCCGACGCTGCACAATTTCTCGATCGTGTTCCACCAGCAGCATTACTTCCTGCGCGATTTCTGGATCCAGTTCGGCAACTCCGTCATCATTGCCGCCGCCGTCGGCGCGCTGACCCTGGTGATCGCGACTTGCGCGGCTTACGCCATCTCGCGCCTGCGCGTGCCCGGCAGCCGGGTGGTGATGAACCTCGCGCTGTTCACCTATTTCATCCCGGCGGCGTTCCTCGCGGTGCCGATGTATCGCACCATGGGCAAATACGGCCTGCTCAACAACGACTGGTCGCTGATCCTGGCGATGGTGACGATTGCCTCGCCCTACGCGATCTGGGTGCTGAAACAGGCCTCCGACAAGCTGCCGGTCGAGCTGGACGAGGCCGCCGTCATGGATGGCGCCAGCCCGCTGCAGATATTCCGCCTCGTCTATGTGCCGCTGATGATGCCCTCGCTGGTCGCGATCGGAACCTATGCGGTGCTGCTGGCCTGGAACGAGTACCTCTACGCGTTCCTGCTGCTGTCGAACGACAAGGATATCACGCTGCCCGTGGCGCTCGGCAACTTCCTGGCCGCCGACGATTCGCCGTGGGAGCTTCTGATGACCACCGGCTTCATCTACGCGCTGCCGCCCGCGGCGGTCTATTATGCCTTCAAGCGCTACATGGTGGGCGGCCTGACCGCCGGCGCCGTGAAGTCGTGACGGAGCGATGAGGGTCGGATTTCGTCAGGGACGGTTCGCCGACGCTTCGCGGCCGAACTGGGACGGCGACGGGCCGCGGCCCATCGACTGGTTCGCCTGGTATCCGGCCACGGATAGCGCGATCGAAGCAGCGCTTCCGGTCGCCCCATGGCCGCAAGGATGGTTCGAGGCGGGACCTGCGGCGCTGGATGCGCCGCTCGGTCCCAACGGGACTTGCCCGCTCGTAATGTATTCGCATGGTACCGGCTGCAACGGCCTGCAGTTCGAATGGCTGGCGCGCGAGCTGGCGTCCCGCGGCTTTGTCGCGGTCGCCGTCAATCATCATGGCAACAGCAACGCTGAGCCCTACCGCGCAGAGGGCTTCCTCTGCTCATGGGAACGCCCGCGCGACGTGTCCTTGCTGATCGACCACATCGCCGCTCATCCCGATTTCGAAGGCCGTATCAACCTCGACCGCATCTACGTCGTCGGCTATTCGCTCGGCGGCGTCACCGCCACCGCCTTGCTCGGCGCCATCATGCTCCGCTCGCCGTTCGAGCCAGGCGCCAATCTGGGCCGCGGACCGCGCGAGTTTCCCGATCTCGTCGATCATCTGCCGCGGCTGATGGAGAAGAGCCAGATCTTCCGCGACTCCTGGGGGCGGATGTCGGCCTCCTATCGCGATCCCCGCATCAAGGCTGCGCTGCTGCTGGCGCCGGGCCGATCGGTGCAGGGCTTCTCCGACGAGAGCGTCGCCGCGATCAGCGTACCCGCACGCATCATGGTCGGCGGTGGGGACGCCCTGCTGCCATCCGCGCGCTGGCTGCATGAGCGGCTCAGCGGCAGCACCTTTGATGTCGTTGCCGACGAGGCCGGCCACTATGTGTTCCTGCCGAAGAGCACCGCGCTCGGACGCAGCGCCGACCCGGCGTGCTGCGTCGATCCGCCGTTGGTTGACCGCGGCGCGGTCCACCGCACGGTTGTGGCCGCCGCGTTGCAGCTGTTCGGCGCCTGAGCGACGCTGCCGCAGCATTCTCCGTCATTTTGAGCGCAGCGAAGCAATCCAGAGTCCTTGCGCGGCCCTGGATTGCTTCGCTACGCTCGCAATGACGACTTCTATAATGGCGCAGCGCTCTCGCCGCGATCACTCGACAGCTTTGAAGCTAACGACGCCACGACGATCACCACGGCAATCAGCCCGATCACCAGCGTGCAGATCGCGTTGATCTCCGGCTTCACCCCGAGCCGTACTTCCGAATAGATCCGGATCGGCAATGTCGCCGAGCCCGGGCCGGTGGTGAAGCTCGCGATCACGAGATCGTCGAGCGACAGCGTGAAGGCGAGCATCCAGCCGGCGACCACCGCCGGGGCGATCAGTGGCAATGTGACCATCACGAACGCGCGCAAGGGATCGCAGCCGAGGTCCATCGCGGCTTCCTCCAGGCTGCGGTCGAGCGAGACCAGCCGCGACTGTACGATCACCGCAACGAAGCACATCGTGAGAGTCGTGTGGGCGAGCGTCACCGTCCAGAAGCCGCGCTCGGCCTCCAGCGCCACGAACAGCAGCAGCAGCGACAGGCCGGTGATCACCTCGGGCATCACCAGCGGCGCATACAGCATGCCGGAGAACAGCATGCGGCCGCGAAATCCCTGGCCGCGCGACAGCGCCACCGCGGCAAGGGTGCCGAGCAAGGTCGCCACCGTCGCCGAGGTGGCGCCGACCCGCAGGCTCATCCAGGCCGCATCGATCATGGCGCCGTCGTTGAAGAACTCGTGATACCAGCGCAGCGACCAGCCGCCCCAGACCGTGACCAGCCGCGAGGCGTTGAACGAATAGATCACCAGGATCAGGATCGGCAGATAAAGGAACGCGAACCCGAGCGCCAGCGAGGCGACGTTGAAGCGCGACAGGCGAGAGGGACTAGGCATGACCTCCCCCTCCATCGATCCGGGGGAGGCCCTTTCCGTTCCCTCCCCCCTTGTGGGGGAGGGTCAGGGAGGGGGGTACCCGACAACGACTGCCGATGCGGACCCCCAACCCCAACCCATCCCCGCAAGGGGGAGGGGAGCGAGAGGTCGTGCCTTGCCGCGGTCCATTCATCACCTGCCCTCCTCCAGCTGCCGGCGTTGCAGCCGGTCGTAGAGCAGCAGCGGGAGCAGCAGCACCGCGAGCAGCACGACGGCGATGCTCGAAGCCACCGGCCAGTCCTTGTTGGTGAAGAATTCGAGCCACAGCGTCTGGCCGATCATCAGCGATTTCGAGCCGGCGAGCAGATCGGGAATGACGAACTCGCCGACGATCGGAATGAAGCACAGCAGCGCGCCGGCGCCGACACCCGGCAGCGACAGCGGAAACGTCACCAGCCAGAAGGTCTGGCGCGGCGAGGCGCCGAGATCGGCGGCGGCCTCTTCCAGGGCCGGCTCCAGCTTCGTCAGCGTCGCAAACAGCGGCAGGATCATGAAGGGCAGATAGGAATAGACGATCCCGACGTACATCGCGCTGTCCGTCGACAGCCACACCACCGGCGCGGACACCAGATGCAGCGCGAGCAGGATCTGATTCAACAGGCCGTCATGCTGCAGGATGTTGACCCAGGCATAGATGCGAATCAGGAACGAGGTCCAGAACGGGACGATGACCAGCATCATCGCGATGCCCCGCCAACGCCTGGGCAGCCGCGCCATGCCATAGGCGATCGGGTAGCCGATCAGGAGCAGGATCGCGGTCGACGTCGCCGCGACGACGACGCTGCGCAGATAGGACGCGAGATACAGATCGTCCGACAGCAGCAGGCGGAAATTGTCCAGCGACAACGCAGCGAACGCATCCGAGAGCGACGACAAACCATCAGCCAGCGAGAACACCGGCGTATAGGGGGGCTGCGCGATCGCAGTCTGCGACAGGCTGATCTTGGCGACGAAGGCGAACGGCACCAGGAAGAACAGCACCATCCAGACGTAAGGCGCGATCGCCGCAAATCGCGCCGGACGCGAAAAGATGCGGCGCGCGCTCATCGCTCCAGCACCACGCAATCATCGGGCGTGAACCAGGCCACGACGCGCTGTTTCAGCCCATAGCCGTCGGCGTCGAGTCGGGCCGTGTTGGCTTGCGACGCGTGCAGGACAGCGCCGCCGTCGAGCTTGATCTTGTACACGGTCTTGCCGCCGAGATAGCTCGCATCGGAAATGGCGCCCTCGACACAGTTGATCGCTGCGGCATCAGCCGCCGGCCGGCGAAGCGCGAGGCGGATCTTCTCGGGACGGATCGCGACTGCGACCTTGCTCTCGCTGATCGGAGTGACGGGTTGCGCCGCGGCGAGCTCGCCGGCAGCGGCGGTCGTGATCCGGAGCCGGTGCGACTCACGCGCGGTCACCTCGCCCTCGAACAGGTTGATGTCGCCGACGAACTCCGCGACCCACCGCGACACGGGCTCTTCATATAGGCGGCGCGGTGCAGCGACCTGCTCGAGCCTTCCCGCGTTCATTACCCCGATCCGGCTCGCCACCGTCATCGCCTCCTCCTGGTCGTGGGTGACGATGATGAAGGTCATGCCGAGCTTGCGCTGCAACTCCATCAGCTCGAACTGCGTGCTCTCGCGCAGCTTCTTGTCGAGCGCCGCCATCGGCTCATCGAGCAGCAGCACCTTCGGCCGGCGCGCCAGCGAGCGTGCCAGGGCGACGCGCTGCTTCTGTCCCCCGGACAGTTGATCGGGCTTGCGCTTCTCCAGGCCTTCGAGCCGGACCAGCGCCACCATCTCCGCGACGCGGGTGGCGATCTCGGCGCGCGGCATGCCGGCGCGCTTCAGGCCGAAGGCGATGTTGTCGCGCACGTTCAGATGCGGGAACAGCGCGTAGTTCTGGAACATCATGTTGATAGGCCGCTGATGCGGCAGCACCTGCGCGATCTCCTCGCCCGACAGCAGGATGCGCCCTTCATCCGGCGTCTCGAAGCCGGCCAGCATGCGCAGCAAGGTCGTCTTGCCGCAGCCGCTGGGGCCGAGCAGCGCGAAGAACTCGCCGGCTCGGATGTCGAGCGAGACGCCGTCGACGGCGCGGAAGCTGCCGAAGGTCTTGACGACGTTCTCGATCCGCAGGATCGGCGGCTGAGGATCGGGGCGCGGTTCCGGCAGTAGTGATGCCGCCGGCTCCTCGGCGGGCGCTGGATTTGCGATGTCGTCAGCCATGTCCTGATCAAATCACCCCTGGCCGGCCATAACGCCCGGCCGGTCGGCAAGCTAGCCGCCCATGGATTGCAGCTCAACCGCACAGGCCCGACTATCCCCGCTCGCGTCATCGGCCTGCGGCGAGCCCCGGCCACAGGCGACCGTCGCCATGAACGCGGCGAGCGCATCGCGTTCGGCAGCGGGAAGCGTCAGGCCCAGCTTGGTCCGCCGCCACAGCACGTCGTCGGGAAACCGCGCCCATTCGCGCGTCATGAGGTAGCGGACCTCCGCCTCGGTCAGCTTCGGCCCGAACGCCTGTCCGAGATCGGCCCGGCATCTCGCCCCGCCGAGGATCTCCGCCAGCCGGGTGCCATAGGCGCCGACCAGCCGCCGGGCCTCGGCTTCGCCGAGAAAGCGCCAGCGCTCCCGTGCGTCGTCGACGAGATCCTCGAACCGATCCCAGGCGAAATCGCCACCCGGAAGCGGCGCGCTCGCAGTCCAGCGCGGCGACATCGGGTAGAAGCGCGCAAGCCGCGAGACCGCCCGCTCGGCCCGGTGCCGGGCTGTCGTGACATCGCCGCCGCACATGGTCAGGAGCGGCGCCTTGGCGGGCTCCTTGGCGCGGCCGGCATCAAGGCTCACGATCGTTTCCAATCCCCCGCTGTCGGCGGCACGCAGCACCATCATGTTGGCGCCGGACACGCTCCGGACCACATCCGCGGGCTGGACGTCCGAGCGGAAATAGCGGTTCGCCGCCTTGCAGAGATAGGCCACGTCTGCCGCCGGCACCGCCACCACGGCTGGGTCGCCCTTGAAGCCGTGGGCCACCGTGCCGATCAGGGTGAAATCTTGCTCGTAGGGCTGGGCAAAGATCAGCCTTCCATCCGAATTCTGAAACACGTAGACCGCTTCGACATCGAACAGCCGCGGCACGATGATCTGGCTGACCTGCCGCGCGGTGACCCGCGGCGGCGGCTGACGCAGCACGGTTTCCGCCGTCGAGACGCTCCACGCGCCGGTTGCGTTGGCGAGCGCGCGCGAGGTGACGATGCGGCGATGGCCGCGGTCGATGATGGCGAGCCGCCATAGATGGTCGCGGTCGGCTCGCACACAGCGGGCGCCGGTGCGGATCTCGGCGCCGCGCTCGGCGGCATCCATCGCGGTCAGGACCACCAGGCGGGAATCGTCGACCACGCAGTCGGAATAGTCGAACGCCGTCCCGATCGGACGCTTCAGGGCATCGCCGATCGGATGATGCGTGACGTCGAGCGTCGACGCGGCCGGCAGCCGGTTGCGCGCGGCGAGGCGGTCGTAGAGCCAGAGCCCTGCGCGCAACTGCCATGGCGGCCGCTCATTGGCGTGAGCCGGAATCGCAAAGCGGATCGGCCGCACCAGATGCGGCGCGACCGTGAGCCAGACGTCGCGCTCGGCGAGCGCGCGGCGCACGCGCAGAAAGCCGCGGCGCTCCAGCGCCGCGAGGTCCCCATGCACCAGCCGCGACGTGGCCGACGAGGCGGCACCACCGAGATCGCCCTGCTCGACCAGGATCACGCGCAAGCCGCGGCCGGCCGCATCGCGTGCCAGGCTGACGCCGTTCAGACCGCCGCCGATGATCGCAAGATCGTAGTCCGCCATACGCAAGGTCTTCGAGCGTGCCAGGGCGAATGATCGTAGACCGGCGGAAGTGATTCTCGTAGCGGCCGAGCTGTCGTGCGCGCGGATAAATTCGCGCTGTTGCGCAACAGCCTCTGACCGGAGTGCCTGGTCAGCCCGTCTTGCGAACGGACGCGACGTCGTCGTCGTGAGCGCGACCGACAATGCCGTCGTATTTGTTGATCGGCAGGGGCTTGCCGAGCAGATAGCCCTGAACCGAGTCGCAGCCCTGCTCGGCGAGGAAGCCAAGCTGCTCGGGCGTCTCGACGCCTTCCGCCACGATCGACATGTTCATGCCGTGACCCAGACCGATGACCGCACGAATGATCGCCGCCGATTGCGGATTGCGACCGATATTCATGACGAAGGCGCGGTCGATCTTGATCTTGTCGAACGGGAACGCCTGCAGGTAGCTCAGCGACGAGTAGCCGCTGCCGAAATCGTCCATTGAGACGCGAACGCCGAGCGCCTTCAGCCGGCGCAGCAGCGCGACACCGCGATCGAAATCCTCGATCAGCACACCCTCGGTGATCTCGAGCTCGAGCCTGCCGGGCGCGAGCCCCGTCTCGATCAGGATCGAGTGGACCAGCGCAACGAGGTCGCCATGGACGAACTGGGCCGGGGACAGGTTGACCGCGACCTGCAGCGGCTTCGGCCACGACGCCGCCTCGCGGCAGGCCTCGCGCAGGATCCACTCGCCCATCTCGACGATGAGGCCGCTCTCTTCCGCGAGCGGAATGAAGTCGCTCGGCGGCACGAAACCCCGGACCGGGTGCTGCCAGCGCGCCAGCGCCTCGAAGCCGATGATCTCGCTGGCGTCGACCGTGCGGCCCGAGACGGCCTGCGGCTGGAAGTACAGCGACAGTTCGCCATGCTTGATCGCGACAGACAGCTCCTGATGCAGAACGCGGCGGTCGCGAATCTGCTGATCCATTTCAGGCTCGTAGAAGGTGATGCTGCCGCGCGATTTGGCCTTGGCGCGGAACAGAGCGGCACCCGCATTGGCGAGCAGCGACGCCGGATCCGAACCATTGTGCGGGAACACCGAGATGCCCGTCGTCAGCGCGGTGCGGATCGACTTGCCGTAGATCTGGAAGTCCACCGCGATCGCTTTCGCCAATTGCTCGGCCAGCGCCCTGCCCGTTTCCGGCTGCTTGCCGTCGATGATCAGCCCGAACTCATCGCCGGAGAGACGCGCAACCACCCCGCCGCGGGCAACGGCGTGGACGCGGCGGGCGACCTCGATCAACAGCTTGTCGCCGATGGCGTGGCCGAAGACGTCGTTGACGTCCTTCAGGCCCTTGAGATCGACGTTCAGGACCGCGAACTCCTCGTCCGTATCCGCACAGGCCTCGATCATCTGGCTCAGGGCCTGCAGGAACGCGGCGCGGTTCGGCAGATCGGTCAGGCCGTCGTGATAGGCCATGTGCGCCATCCGCGATTCGGTCTGGCGCCGGTCGGTGACGTCCTCATAGGTCTTGATCAGATATTGCGGCTCGCCGGTCTCGCCCAGCACGGTTGCCCGCCGGGTCAGGAACAGCCGCAGGCCGTCCTTGGTCGAGATCGGATGTTCCTCGGTCAGAAGGCCGCGCTTCTTGATGGCGGCTTCGTCGCGCGCCGTGATCAGTCTGGCCTCGCGCGGATTGAAGATGTCGGCGGTGGTCAGGCCCGTGGCGTCCTCGCGCTTGCGGTTGAGGATGATCTCGGCGCTGCGGTTGGCGAGCAGATAGCGGCCGTCGCTGACGCTCTCGACGATGAGCGAAACCGGAATGTTGTCGACGACCAGTTCCAGGAACTTCTTGCTGTTCTCCAGCTCGCGGCTCAGCGATCGCCGCTCCGTGGCATCGTCGAACAGCGCGATGAGGAATTGCGGTTCGTTCTTGTCGTTGCGTGCAACGACCCGGTGGGCGTCCAGGATGCGCTTCTCGTCACCGCGTTGAACCACGAGTTCGCTGCAATAGGTGGTGCCGGGCGCCAGCATCGCTTCGCGATCGGCAGCCGCGATGGCGGCCGCGGTCTCCTCGCCGAACAGGTCGCTCGGGCACCGTCCGATGATCTGATCCCGCGGCACCTGCGCGAACTGCTCGAACGCCCGGTTGGCGAAGATGTAGCGACCGTCCTCGATGTTCTTGGCGGCGACGCAGACGGGAACCTGATCGACCACCGATTCCAGGAACTGCTTGGTCGAGGCGAGCTCGCGCTCCAGCCGGTGCTGCACCGTACAGTCTTCATGGATGCCGATCGATCCTCCGGTGGGAAGACGGAAAATCTGGGCACGCACCACACGTCCGTCGGGCAGTTCGGTCAGGCACCCATCCGGTGCCCGCGCCTGGCGCGCATAGTCCTCGACCGTCAGATTGAGCAGGCCACGCTGCCGCCGCAACTCGACCAGATCCCGGCCGGTGCAACCGGGCGGAATGTCGGCCCGGCTCATGCCGTAGATCTCGAGAAAGCGATGGTTGTAGAAGACGACGCGGTTGGCGGCGTCCGTCAGCATCAGCCCCTGGCTCAGATTGTTGAGCGCGGAGCTGATGAAAACATTGCGCCGCAGTTGTGCTCGCTTGGCGCGCCGCAAGGCCGAATGGATCCAGATCACGACCGACGCGAGGAAGGCGCAGACGACAACGCCGGCGATCAACACCTTCCAGAGCACGTCCGGCTCGATGGTGGCCAGGTAGCCGGAGGGCGAGAAATCGGAGGAAGCGGCCCAGGCTCGGGTCGGCGCAGCCGCCCACGCTGCCATGGCGGCCACCGAGGCCGCAACGACACGCGCAGAAAACGCGTTTCGGTCGCTCGCCTGCCAATTCTTGCCAGCCATCAATCACCCGCGGTATTCGGCGACAGTATCTGGCTTCACCTATTGGGATCGGGTAAACGGGTTCTGCAAACTTCGAAAAAGACGAAGCAAATTTGGTCAATGGCGCCTTATGATGAATGGTTTGCTAAGGGCCCTCGCACTCCGGACCGAGGTTCCGCCCACCAGGGATTGCAGCGAGTCATGACTTCTCCCAATCGTCTCAGGACTATGCATGGATAGAGTGGATTGCGTCGTCGTTGGCGCCGGCGTCGTCGGACTTGCCGTCGCACGTCAATTGGCGCGGGCCGGACGCGAGGTCATCGTTCTCGAGGCGGCCGAGGGTATCGGAACCGTCACTTCGTCTCGCAACAGCGAAGTGATCCACGCCGGCATCTACTACAAGGCCGGGAGCCTGATGGCCCGCTTCTGCGTGGCCGGCAAACGCCTACTTTACCGCTATTGCGACGACCATGGCGTGCCCTACCGCAATTGCGGGAAGCTGATCGTTGCGACCAATCCGGCCGAGACCGAGAAGCTGCAGGGCATCCGCGCGCACGCCGAAGCCAATGGTGTCGAAGGTATGCGGCTGCTATCCGGAACCGAAGCGCTGGCGCTGGAGCCGGCCCTGGCCTGCCAGGCCGCGCTGCTGTCGCCGTCCACCGGCATCCTCGACAGCCATGCCTTCATGCTGTCGCTGCGCGGCGAGATCGAGGATGCCGGCGGTGCCTTCGCCTTCCACACGCCGTTGCTGCGGGCCAAGGCGACCGGGGGATCAATCGAGGTCGATGCGGGCGGCGCGCAACCGATGAGGCTGAGCTGCCGGCTGCTGGTGAACGCCGCCGGCCTCGACGCGCCGAAGCTGGCGCGGCTGATCGACGGCATGCCGTCGTCGCTGGTGCCGACGGCCTATCTCGCCAAGGGCAACTATTTCAGCTGCAGCGCCCGGGCACCGTTCAGCCGGCTCATCTACCCGGTGCCGGAACCAGGCGGTCTCGGCGTGCACCTCACGCTCGACATGGCAGGCCAAGCCAGATTCGGCCCCGACGTCGAGTGGATCGACCGGATCGACTATACGGTCGATCCGGCGCGCGCCGAGCGCTTCTACCCGGCGATCCGCAAGTATTGGCCGTCGCTGCCGGATGGGGCGCTGATGCCGAGCTATTCCGGTATCAGGCCGAAGATCGTACCGCCGGCCGTGGCGTCGCAGGATTTCGTCATTCAGGGCCCGCGCGATCACGGGGTGCCCGGACTCATCAATCTGTTCGGAATTGAATCGCCTGGATTGACGTCATCGCTCGCGATTGCGGCTCACGTCTGCGATCTCGCCTCGAGCTGAAGACCCCAGATATCGCGATGAACGGCGTGTCGCGATAGATGCGCCGGCAGACAACGCAGGCAGATGCGTCCGCGTCATCGTATATCGCAACTAATTTGATTGGAGTTGCGTCTGGGATGGACTCGTCACCATCCCAGGCGCACGGTCTTACGATCAGATGGTACGGCGGATGATGGTCACATGTCAGTGAAGTGTTTCGCTGGTTACCTGTCTCAAGCGCTCGATCTCATCCTTCACCATCAGTTTGCGTCGCTTCAGTTCGACAATTCGCAGGTCGTCCGTCGATGGATGCAGGAGAGCTTGATGCAATTCGTTTTCAAGAACTTTATGCTTACGCTCCAGTTCAACGAGATGCGCCTGAATGGCCATTCGAAACCTCCTCGGTAGGTGAACCTGAGATTCGACCAGGGCTAATGAGTGTACACAAGTCGCTTGACCTGTCGATGGGGCCAAAAGACCGCACATGCAAATTTGAGCGCCGTGTGTAACGAAGCGTGAGCAGATCCGGACGAATCTAAAGCCGGCGCCAACCCGAAATTCACGGGACAGCTGCACCGATCTCGAGGAGTGCGACTTGCTTATCAGCTTCGCAGGCGCAATATTTGCGCCCGCCTTCGCAAGGCTTTCCACTTCCTTCCGCTTTTTTGCTATCATAGATCATGGCTGACCAAGACGAGCGCGAACTGCAGGCCGAACTCGCGCGCCTGCAGCAGGAGCACCGCGATCTCGACGCGGCGATCGACGCTTTGCATCAATCGCCCGCCCCCGATTTGTTGCGGCTGCAACGACTGAAGAAGCGGAAGCTTCTGCTACGCGATCGGATCGCCTTCATCGAAGACCAGATCACGCCCGACATCATCGCCTGAGGCGAAGCGTCAGCACGGCTGACCGTATGCACACAAGCAATACGCAACAGCGGTGCAGGATTTGCCGAAGCGCCTTGACAATAAGAACAAAAAGAGAACAATGGGACCAGTCCCTCGTAACTCCTGACGACAACAAGGATGGTTGTGATGCCCGCCTCCTTCTCCCCACAGGATCGCCTCTATGAACAGGCCTGTGACCAAGCCATCGCGATGTGCGACGGCAATCTGCGCTCCACGATCAAGGCGCTGATCATGGCGAACGAGTATCTCGAGCTGGAGCTGCAGGAGATGCGGGCGGCAATCTCCTGCGGCTGCATGCCCAACACCATTTCGGACGATGCGCAGAACAATGCGGCCTGAGCCCTAGGCCGTCGAGGCTCTCCGGACGTTTGCCACCGCGCTCGCTCGCAGCTTCGACGAAGGCCGGGAGGTGCGTGCAATGCCTGACATCACCTATTACGTCGCCATGCCGTTCAGACGGGACGAGGCAGGGATGCTGGTCGCAGGCGCGGCCGAGGAATGCCAGAGCTCGTCCGCAGCGCTGCGTCGTGCCGAAGCGATGTCGCGCTTGCCGGACAACATCGGCGCCATTGCCTTCAGCCGCAGCGGAGATCCCTTGCTGGGGGAATTCTGCGACGCCCGGCTGCTGCACAAGTTCGGCGAGTTGCCCGACGATCTCGGCGAGTTGTGAGCGCCGTGCACAGCTCTGTCATCGGAGCGGACGGCCCACGAGCGTCACCGCTGGTCGCCCGACAGGGCCGTGCCGTGCGCGGGGCTCTCGTACCTCCGCTGGGCCTTGCGCATATACATCGCACGGTCGGCTTCCTCCAACGCACGTACTGGGTTGACGCGCTTGTCGAGAAGGGCAATCCCGGCCGACGCGCCGGCACGCACGGTCTGATCGCCGAAGGTGAAGGTCAGGCTGTCGATGGCCTGTTCCAGCTCCGTCGCCTTGGCATGTGCGTCCGCCGCGCTGAGGTGCCAGAGCAGCACGCCGAACTCGTCGCCGCCGAGCCGACCGATCACGTCGGAGGATCGGACATGCTCGCCGAGGACACGCGCAACCGCCTTCAGGACCTCATCACCGGCGGCATGGCCGAAAGTATCATTGATTGGCTTCAGCCGATCGACGTCCAGCACGACAAGAGCACCGGTCGCGTCGTAGCGCTTGATGAAGGCGATGGAACGATGGAGTTCGCGGGCGAAGCCGCGACGATTAAAGATGTCGAGCAGGAAATCGCGCTCAGCGGAGGCCGTCAGCTCGGCGATCCGGGCCTGTGCTGTCGCCAACTCGGCCTTGAGGCGTCGGATCGTGTGCCGCGCGCCTGCCGGTACGGAACCGGGTTCAGGAGCCCGCGCGCGCCGCGAAGGCCGATGACGGTAGCGGGTTCTTCGCTTCCCGGCTCGCCACGCGGCCGCCATGCGCTTCTTTTTCATCGGACACCTGCCGCGCCATCGTTTGGGCTTGCCGGGCTTGACCAAGACAGGATAGTCCATTCGGACCTCCATGCCATGGCTTGCCGCTGTCAGGACCGATCCTATACTCCGGCCCATGCTGATGGATTCCCGAGAAGAATTGAGGTCATGACCGCCCCGATCGCCATCATCATGGGAAGCCAGTCGGACTGGGATACCATGCGCCATACCGCCGAGACGCTTGACGCCCTGGGCGTGAGCTACGACGCCCGGATCGTCTCGGCGCACCGCACCCCGGACCGGCTGTATGCTTTCGCCAAGGGTGCCAAGGCGGCGGGCTACAAGGTCGTGATCGCCGGTGCCGGCGGCGCCGCCCATCTGCCGGGTATGACGGCCTCGCTTACGGAACTGCCCGTGTTCGGCGTTCCCGTCGAGTCGAAGGCGCTGTCGGGGGTCGATTCGCTGTATTCCATCGTCCAGATGCCGGCCGGAATTCCGGTCGGAACGCTCGCCATCGGCAAATCCGGCGCCATTAACGCAGCGCTGCTGGCGGCCAGCGTGCTCGCTCTCTCGGACTCCGCGCTCGCCAGCCGTCTGTCGGCTTGGCGGCAGGCGCAGACCAATGCGATCGCCGAACGTCCGGAGGGCACGGCGTGACCGACTCCAATCGGGTGAAGCTCAAGCCCGGCGACACCATCGGTATTCTCGGCGGCGGCCAGCTCGGCCGCATGCTGGCGCTTGCTGCGGCGCGGCTCGGGCTGCGCTGCCAGGTGTTCTCGCCGGACCCGGACTCCCCCGCCTTCGACGTCGTGCTGAACGCAACCTGCGCCGAATATGCCGACGTCGAGGCGCTCGAGCTGTTCGCCAATGATGTCGACGTCGTCACCTACGAGTTCGAAAACGTCCCCTCGGCTGCGGCCATGGTGCTGGCGGCCAGACGCCCGGTGCTGCCGCGGCGTTCGGCGCTCGAGACCACCCAGGATCGCCTCACCGAGAAGGATTTCGTCACCTCGCTGGGCATCGGCACCGCGCCCTATGCGGATGTGTCCTCGGTCGCCACCTTGCGCGAAGCTGCGTTCCGGATCGGCTTACCGGCCGTGCTGAAGACGCGGCGATTTGGCTATGACGGCAAGGGTCAGATCAAGATCCAACAGGGTGACGATCTCGAGCGGATCTGGGCCGAGCTCGGCACCAAATCGGCCATCCTCGAAGCGTTCGTTCCGTTCGAGCGCGAGATCTCGGTCGTGGCGGCCCGAGCGGCCGACGGTCAGGTCGAGTGCTTCGACGTGACCGAGAACGAGCATCGCGATCACATCCTGAAGGTGTCGCGGGCGCCGGCGCGTATCCCTGATGCGCTCGCCGACGAGGCCAGGGACATTGCCAGCCGGATCGCCACCGCCCTCGACTACGTCGGGGTGCTGGCCGTGGAGATGTTCGTGGTGTCGGACGGACCCACTCCAGGCGTCCTGGTCAACGAAATTGCCCCGCGGGTGCATAATTCCGGCCACTGGACCCTCGATGGCGCCTCGATTTCCCAATTCGAACAGCACATCCGGGCGATCGCCGGTTGGCCACTCGGCAAGCCGCTGCGCCACGGTCACGTCACGATGACGAACCTGATCGGGGACGAGATCGACAGCTACGAGCAGTGGCTCACGGTTCCTGGCGCCACCGTGCATCTCTACGGCAAGGGCGCCGCTCGTCCGGGCCGCAAGATGGGGCATGTGACCCAGGTCTCGCCACTGCCGCCGAGGCAGGGCTGAAATAAACCGCTCCGGCGAGGTTAAACTTGCGGTCAAGAGCCCGTCAGCGGGTGGACAGCGAGGATGTCCTCTGATACACGGGCGCGCTCAAGGTCAAGGGCGCGGCCATCTGCCAGCCCTGGCTTCACCAGATTTCAAACCGATAGACTGAGAAAGAGGATGCCGCGTGCAGGTTCTCGTTCGCGATAACAATGTCGATCAAGCCCTCAAGGCGCTCAAGAAGAAGATGCAGCGTGAGGGCATTTTCCGCGAGATGAAGCTTCGCGGCCATTACGAGAAGCCGTCCGAGAAGAAAGCCCGCGAGAAGGCCGAAGCCGTGCGTCGTGCGCGCAAGCTGGCCCGCAAGAAGTTGCAGCGTGAAGGCCTGCTGCCGATGAAGCCGAAGCCGGTGTTCGGCGCTGGCCCCGGCGGCGACCGTGGTGCTGGTCGTGGTCCGGGTGCAGGTGCCCGTCCCAGCGCGCCGCGCTGATCTGGCCAGATTGATCTGACGTCGTCTGAAGCGCGGGCCTTTGGCTCGCGTTTTTGTTTTGGGCGCCTCTCTTTGATTTCACGCCTCCTGCCATCCGGCGACCGGGGTCAATCCGGGTTGCGCCGCCACTCCTCGCATCGCTGCAGAGTTCGCCACTCCAAAGAAAAAGCGGCAGACCGCCCGGGCCCACCGCCTCGATCACGTCGGCGAACGATTCGGTCAGCTATTTCGGCAACACCGAGTGGAACACCGATTTGGCTGCGGACATCATGTCCTGCGCCACGTTGGACATCTGGTCCTTGATCGATGGATCAGTCCTGTCGGCGCGCAGGTCGAGCGGACGCAACTGCTGGACAGGGATCTCCGCCGGAGGCGTCGGGCGCCCGTCCGGCTGCAATGATCCCGTGTAGGGCGGGCTCGAGGCCGACGGCAAGGCAAAGCCCTGCTCGACCGGTGGCGCAGACACCGTCACGGGCGGCGGCAGCGGACGGACCGGCGACACCGGTGGCGCGACGGTCGCGATGCGCGGCGCCTCGCCAGCGCCCCGGGGTGCGTCGCTCGACGGCTTCTCGACAGCCGTCTTGCCGGTACCTTCGCTCGCGCGCAACCGCTCGATCGCCGCGCGGGCGAGATCAGCGGCATCCCGGCGATCTTCCTGCTGGGTCGCTGGGGCCTCGGCCGGAGTACCGCGCGCAATCAGCTTTTCCCGCGGCGACGCGGGATGGCGCGAGGCCTGCGGATCGGCCGGGAGGCTCGCCGTTTCGGCCGGCTTCACTTCGACTGCCTTCTCTGCAGCCTTGTCGGCCAGCGACTTCTCGGACACGCCCTTGGCCTTGATGCCGGGAGCGGGAATGCTCGAGATCTCGTTCGACGTTTCCGCCGGCTTGGCGTCAGACTTGGGATCGGCCTTCGCTTCCAGCTTGGCAGGGTCGGTCCCCTTGCCCGTGGATTTCGGAGCGTCGCTCTTTGAGCCGGTGAGCTTGGCGTAGGCAGCCGACGCCACCGACGCCACGGTCGATGGCGGCGAGTCCGGCTTGGTGTTGATGTAGTGATTGACGATGTAGGCCCCGATGATGGTGGCAACCACCGACGGGATGATCTCCATGGCGAACTTTGTGAGATATTTCAGCATGCTGACCACTCCCGCGCGGTATTTGCGGGAACTTTGAGGCACAATTAAGGGACCATCCCACACCTTCCGAAGCTCGCAGACTGCACTCCGCGCAGACGCGACCGCCGAAAAGTCGATTCCTGAAATCCTTTGAAACCGGAGCCAGCAATCCGAGGGTGTTGCCACAGCTTCCGGATCGCCGGCTCAAGATACCACAATCAGCGGCATCCCGGTAAACAATTGGTTACGGCTTCAATTCAACTTCGAGGAAAACGATCTCGGAACCGGTCTCGTTCAGCACATCGTGTTCGACACCGGCCTTTCGGAAATAGGATTTGCCGACCGCGAGCTGCGCCTTCGAGCGCTCGCCGGACGGCGCCACGATCGTCATCTCGCCCGCGGTGACCGGCACGATCACGTAATCCATCTCATGAACGTGGCGCCCCGTGGCACTGCCGGGCAATAGCCGCCACTCCGTGACGCGGACTTCGGGCGTATCGACCTGGACGTCGGACTGAGCGCTGAGCATGGGGGATCTCTTGAATCAGGGAACGAAGAGCAGGAACACGAATATCGCGAACACCACCATGTGCACCAGCCCGAACAGGATGTTCGTCCGTCCGGTGCCGAAGGTCAGCATGCTCAGGACGAAGGTCAGGACCAGCAGCACTGTTCCCTGCGGGTCCAGCCCGAGGACGAGCTGCTTGTCGAGCACATGGGCGGCGACCGCCACTGCCGGGATGGTCAGCCCTATGGTGGCGAGCGAGGAGCCAAGCGCGAGATTGATGCTCTTCTGAAGGTCGTTGGCGCGGGCGGCCGAGAGGGCGGCGACACTCTCCGGCAGCAGGATCAACAGCGCCACCAGCACGCCTGCGACCGCCTGCGGCGCCCCCGTTGCGGCAACGCCGGCGTCGACCACCAGCGAGAACTTCTTGGCAAGCAGGACCACGGCGAGCAGAGCGACCAGCAGCAGCCCGACACTGAGCAACAGCTTCGCACGCGGCAGCCGGACATCGTCATCGGCGAACCCAGCCGAGCCGCCGACGAAATAATCCCGATGGCGGGTGGTCTGCGTATACAGGAACACCGCGTAGAGCAGGATCGTCACGACGCTGACGAAGGCGATCTGCACGGCAGAATACACCGGACCAGGCGAGGTCAAGGTATAATTCGGCAGCACCAGTGTGATGGTTGCCATCGTGAACAGTACGCTGAGATACAGATTGGCACCGGAGACCAGCACGTCCTGCTCGCGATAGCGCAGACCGCCGATGAAGATGCAGATGCCGGCCAGGCCGTTGCACACGATCATGACGACCGCGAACACGGTGTCGCGGGCCAGCGCGGGCGCAGCCTTGTCGCCGAGCATGATGGTGGCGATCAGCGCCACCTCGATCACCGTCACCGCCAGGGTCAGGAGCAGCGTGCCGAACGGCTCGCCGATCTCATGCGCGATCACCTCGGCATGGTGCACGGCCGCGAACACCGTGCCGAACAGGATCACCAGCAGCACCGCGGCGAAGACCACGCCGGCGGCCGAAGGCGTGAAGTCATAATGCGTCGCCGTGACGATCGCGACGAGCGCGACCGCCAGGCCGGGAAAGATCACCGATGATGCGGGCGTTGCGCCCTTCACGCTCATGATTCGCGTCCTTCGATCCGTTCTGTCCGACTATGCGCGACCGCGAGGCGATCGTCACGCGGTCCGGCCGTGACAGGGTCAACCAGGACGGTCTCTGAAAGTGCCGTCGATCAGGTCAATGCGGGCTGAGCAGCGGATGGATCGGAAGCACGGTCAGCAGCACGAACAGCGGAATGAGGACGGCACCTGCCCGCAGCATGTAGCCGAAGAAACTCGGCATCTTGATGCCGCGCTCATTGGCGATCGCTGCGACCATGAAGTTCGGCGCATTTCCGATATAGGTCAGCGCGCCCATGTAGACTGCGCCCATCGAGATCGCCGCCAGCGTTCCCGAGAGCTCGCCCATCAGCACCTTGGGATCGCCGCCCGCCAATTCGAAGAACAAGAGATAGGTCGGGGCATTGTCGAGGAAGGCCGACATCAGCCCGGTGAACCAGAAATAGGCGACCTCCCGCGGCGCGCCGGCGGGTGTCGTCACGGCATCCAAGAGCCAGCCGAAAGAGCCACTGCGCCCCGCATTCAGCATGGCGATGACCGGGACGATCGCGGTGAAGATCGCCGCGAACAGTTTGGCTACCTCTCGAATCGGCTCCCAGTTGAACCCGTTCGCCTCGCGGTGCTCGTCCGGCGTCAGCCACAGCGACAGTCCGGCGATCGCCACGAGGACGGCATCGCGCACGAGGTTCTGAAGCTCGACATGCGTGCCGACGACGTCGAAGGAGATGCCCGGCTTCCAGGTCGCCGATAGCAGCGTATTGGCAACGATCGCGGCGATCAAAACGACATTGATGAGGCCGCGAATGCGCACCGGCTCCCTTGTTACGGACGCTTGCGACGCAAGCTTCTCCGCGCGGAAGCGCCACCAGTCGGTAGCGGCAAAGACGATGAGCAGCAATCCGGCGACGATCGCGGTCTGCAGCCAGAGATGTTGCGTCGTCCAGAAGAAGTCGACACCACGCAGAAAGCCGACGAACAGCGGTGGATCGCCGAGCGGGCTCAGTGCACCACCGACATTGGCGGCCAGAATGATGAAGAAGATCAGCACATGCACATTATGCGGCCGGCTCAGATTGGCGCGGATCAGGGGGCGCACCAGGATCATCGCGGCGCCCGTCGTGCCGACGACGCTCGCGATGATCGTGCCGAGGGCCAGGATGGCCGTATTTGTCGCAGGTGTACCTCTGATGTCGCCGGTCACCAGGATGCCGCCGGCCACCGTATAGAGAGCGAACAGCAGCACGATGAAGCTGAGATACTCGGCGAGCAGTGCGTGGACGAAGGCGGCGAGCGCCGTGCCGAGCCCTGCATTCCAGGTCAACGCCGCCAACGTCACCAAGGCCCATGCCGCGGCGATCTTTCCGTAGTGATGATGCCAGAACCTGGCAAACAGCAGCGGCCCGAGCGCAATCGACAACAGCAGTCCCGCGAACGGCAGCGCGAACGGCCAGGTCATCGCGGAGCCGTTCAGCCCGGCCGCATGCGCCTGCACTGGCAGGCTCGCAAAGACAAGGAGCAGGATGGTCCCGCGCAGGGCCGGCCACCGCGATCCACGGACGTTACGGATTGTCGATGAAGCTCTTTGCCGTCTCAGTCGCACCAAAAAGATCCAGGTCGTTATGTCCGCCGTCGGGAAACCGTACGAAGCGCTTTGGGTCATGCGCAAGTGCGAACAATCGTTCCCCGAAGCGGATCGAAATCGCCGGATCCCGTTCGCCGTGCATGATCAACAGCGGCACATGCACATTGGCGATGCGCTGGTCGGAATGGAAGCGGTCGAGCATCAGCAGGCTGACCGGGACGACCCTGAGCATCGCGGAGGCGACGTCCACGGTCGACGTATAAGGGGCTTCGAGGATCAACTTGGAGATCGGATGCTCCGCCGCGATGGCGGTGGCGACACCGCTGCCGAGGGAAAAGCCCCAGGCGACGATCCGTCCCGCCTCGTAGCGCTCTGTCGTGAACGCATAGGCGACTGCGGCATCTTGCAGCAGCCCGGGCTCACTGGGACTGCCGCTGGACCCCGCATAGCCGCGATAGGAAAGCGCAACGAGACCGGTGCCGTCGGCCGTGAGCGTCTTTAAGCGCGACGCCACGCCGGCAAGAAAATCGCCATTGCCCGGGAAGTACAGAACGACCTTGCGGCCAGGCTTCGCCGGCACATGCCAGACGATGACCCGCTCGCCATCGGCCGAGGTCAGCACATGCTCCTCAGCCTGAGGAAACCCGGCTGCAGCCGGTGCCGTGCGGCCCACCGGCGGAATGGGAAACAGCATCGCACGCTGGCGGACGAACAGGGCCGCAAGCACGATGCCGTAGACCGCCGCCACGACGATCAGGAGCCATTTCAGAAACGTCATGGCTCCCGACGCCGTGGGCTACATGCCCTTGACGATGTTCTCGGTCATCTTCTTGGCGTCGCCGAGCAGCATCATCGTGTTGTCGCGGTAGAACAGCGGATTGTCGATGCCGGCATAGCCCGAGGCGAGCGAGCGCTTGATGAACATCACGGTGCCGGCCTTCCAGACTTGCAGCACCGGCATGCCGTAGATCGGCGAGGACTTGTCCTCCTCGGCCGCCGGATTGGTGACGTCGTTGGCGCCGATCACGAAGGCGACGTCGGCCTGGGCGAATTCCGAGTTGATGTCCTCGAGCTCGAACACCTCGTCGTAGGGAACGTTGGCTTCGGCGAGCAGCACGTTCATGTGGCCGGGCATGCGGCCCGCGACCGGATGAATCGCGTATTTCACCTCGACACCTTCCTTCTTCAGCGTGTCGGCCATCTCGCGCAGCGCGTGCTGCGCCTGGGCGACCGCCATGCCGTAGCCGGGGACGATGATGACCTTGGAGGCGTTCTTCATGATGAAGGCGGCGTCGTCGGCCGAGCCGAGCTTGGCCGGCTTCTGCTCGCCTGTCGCCCCGCCGGCCGCTGCGGTCTCGCCACCGAAGCCGCCGAGGATAACCGAGATGAAGGACCGGTTCATCGCGTGGCACATGATGTAGGACAGGATCGCACCGGACGAGCCGACCAGCGCGCCGGTGATGATCAGCGCCGAATTGCCGAGCGTGAAGCCGATGCCCGCGGCCGCCCAGCCGGAGTAGGAGTTCAGCATCGAGATCACGACCGGCATGTCGGCGCCGCCGATCGGGATGATCATGAGCACGCCGAGCGCCAGCGCCAGCAGCGTGACCATCAGGAAGTCGAAGCCGCCGCCGGTCATCACCAGGCGGATCACGAAGAAGACGAGCGCGACCGCGAGCGCAATGTTGATGATGTGGCGCGCCGGCAGGATGATCGGTGCACCGCTCATCCGCGCGGACAGCTTGAGGAAGGCGATGACCGAGCCGGTGAAAGTCAGCGCGCCGATGGCGACGCCGAGCGACATTTCGACCAGGCTCTGCGGATGGATGTTGCCGGGCGTGCCGATGTCGAAGGCTTCCGGCGCGAAGAACGCGCCGGCGGCGACCAGCACCGCGGCCATGCCGACCAGCGAATGGAACGCCGCCACGAGCTCGGGCATCGACGTCATCGGCACCCGGCGCGCAATCACCGCACCGATACCGCCGCCGATCGCAACGCCGAGGATGACGAGCACCCAGGCGATCGCATCCGCCGGTGGATGCCCGGCCAGGGTGGTGGCGACCGCAATCGCCATGCCGGCCATGCCGAAGAAGTTGCCTTGCCGGCTGGAGGCCGGGCTCGACAGCCCGCGAAGAGACAGGATGAACAGCACACCTGCCACGAGATAAAGGAGTGCCGACAGATTGGCGTTCATTGCAGATGCCCCGTTGTGCCTGTCATCCCGCGTCGTGCGGCGTTGTTACCTGGACTTCTTCTTGTACATCGCCAGCATGCGCTGGGTGACGAGGAAGCCGCCGAAGATGTTCACGCAGGCGAAGATCAGCGCGACGAAGCCGAACGCTCGCGCCAGACCGCTGCCGCTCGAGAGCATGGGAACGCCGACCGCCAGCAGCGCGCCGACCACGATCACCGAGGAGATCGCATTGGTCACCGACATCAGCGGCGTGTGCAGGGCCGGCGTCACCGACCACACCACGAAATAGCCGACGAAAACCGCCAGCACGAAGATCGACAGCCGGAAAACGAAGGGGTCGACGGCTTGGACGACATGTTCCATGGCTCTGCTCCTTAGGCCTTCGGCTGGAAGTTCGGGTGGACGATGGCGCCATCCTTTGTCAAAGCCGTGGCCTTGACCAGCTCATCGTCCCAGTTGACCGCCAGTGTCTTTTCCTTCTTGTCGATCATCGTCTCGATGAAGGAGAACAGGTTGCGGGCGTACAGGCCGGAGGCGGACGCTGCGACCCGGCCGGCGAGATTGGGGTAGCCGATGATCTTGACGCCGTCGATCTCGACAGTCTCGCCGAGCTTGACGCCCTCGACATTGCCGCCGCGCTCGACCGCGAGGTCGACCAGCACCGAGCCCGGGCGCATCGACTTCACCATCTCCATGGTGACGAGGCGCGGCGCCGGACGGCCGGGGATCAGCGCGGTGGTGATGATGACGTCCTGCTTCTTGATGTGTTCCGCCGTCAGCGCCGCCTGCTTGGCCTGGTACTCCTTGGACATCTCCTTGGCGTAGCCACCGGCCGTCTGCGCGTTCTTGAACTCCTCGTCCTCGACCGCCAGGAATTTGGCGCCGAGGCTCTCCACCTGCTCCTTGGTGGCGGGGCGCACGTCGGTGGCGGAGACCATGGCGCCGAGCCGGCGCGCGGTTGCGATTGCCTGCAGGCCGGCGACGCCGACGCCCATCACGAAGACCTTGGTCGCCGGCACGGTGCCGGCCGCAGTCATCATCATCGGGAAGGCGCGACCGAACGCCTCGGCGCCCTCGATCACGGCGCGGTAGCCGGCGAGGTTCGCCTGGCTCGACAGCACGTCCATCACCTGGGCGCGGGTGATGCGCGGCATCAGTTCCATCGCGAACGAGGCAATGCCGGCATCGGCCATCGCCTTGAGCGCGGTATCGTTGCCGTAGGGATCCATGATCGCGAACACCAAGGCGCCACGCCGGTAGTTGGCAAGCTCGGAGGCTTCCGGCCGCTTCACCTTGATGATGATGTCGGCGTCCTTGAGCGCATCGGCGCTCACGGTTGCGCCCGCCGCCGTGAACTCCGAATCCGGCAGGCCGGATTTGATGCCGGCGCCGGGCTCGACCGCGATCTCGGCACCCAACGCCTTGAACTTCTTCACCGTGTCGGGAGAGGCGGCGACCCGCGGCTCCAACGGGTCGATTTCCTTGGCGACGGCAATCTTCATGAGGCCTCCGGCGCGAATGCGCGCGCGAGCTTTAAGAGGGCGGGACGTCCATGGGCTACAGCGTGACGCCTGGTCAGCAATCGGCTTCGGCAGTCAGCTGAAGGCCCGCCAGCGGGGATGCCGGCGGGCCAATCGCGACATTAAGCGAGGAAAATAGCCATCAAGATGACGATGAGAGCGACGCTGATCGTGCCGTACTTCACCAGCCTGATGAAGCCCTCGTAGGTGGCCTCATGCGCCAGATAGTCGTTGCCGTCAGCCGTCGAGTAGGCGATCTCGCCATGGTTTGCCATCGGGGTCCCCCAGAGAAAATATGCTTTGTTAAGGTCGCATACCCCAAAGCCGATGCAAGGGCAACGGCTGGCATGCAAGGCAGTTTTATCACCTTTTCCGATCGCCCTATTGGCAAGGCCAATTATCACGGATCCAGCGCGTCAGGCTGGTCTCGCTGACCTCGCCGGCGCGCCTCTTCGACCCGTTCAACACATGTTATACGCCCCTACCCCATCCGCTCCAGCTCGTCGATCATCCCGGCGATGACCGAGAGACCACCGTCCCAGAACCTGGGGTCCTTGGCGTCCAGGCCGAACGGGGCGAGCAGCTCCGAATAGTGCTTGGTGCCGCCGGCCGCGAGCATCGCCAGATAGCGCTCGGCGAACCCCTCGGCGGCATGCTCGTAGACGGCGTAGAGCGAGTTCACGAGGCAGTCCCCGAAGGCATAGGCGTAGACGTAGAACGGCGAATGGATGAAGTGCGGGATGTACATCCAGAAGTTCTCGTAACCCGGCTTGATCTCGATCGCCTCGCCGAGGCTCTCGGTCTGCACCGACAGCCAGATCTGTCCCAGCCGCTCCGCGGTCAGCTCGCCGTTCTTGCGCTCGGTGTGGACAGCACGCTCGAACGAATAGAACGCGATCTGCCGCACCACCGTGTTGATCATGTCCTCGACCTTGCCGGCGAGCAGCGCCTGGCGCTGCCTCGCGTCCTTGGTCTCGGACAGCAGGCGCCTGAAGGTCAGCATCTCGCCGAACACGCTCGCGGTCTCGGCCAGCGTCAGCGGCGTCGGCGCCATCAGCGCACCGTTCTTCGCTGCCAGCACCTGGTGCACGCCATGACCGAGCTCATGCGCGAGCGTCATGACGTCGCGCGGCTTGCCCTGGTAGTTCATCAGCACGTAGGGATGCGCCGAGGGCGTGGTCGGATGCGAGAACGCGCCCGGCGCCTTGCCCGGCCGCACCGGCGCATCGATCCAGCTCTGGTCGAAGAAGCGCTGGGCGATGTCGGCCATCTCGGGCGAGAAGCCGCGATACGCCGTCAGCACCATGTTCTTGGCCTCGGGCCAGGCGATGGTGGCATTGGCGGCGAAAGGCAGCGGCGCGTTGCGGTCCCAATGCGCGAGCTTCTTCTTTTTGAACCAGCGCGCCTTGAGCTGATAGTAGCGATGCGACAGCTTCGGATAGGCCGCGCGCACCGAGGCCACCAGCGCATCGACCACCTCGCGCTCGACGCGATTGTTGAGATGGCGCGAATCCGCAACGTCCTGGAAGCCGCGCCAGCGGTCGGAGATGTCCTTGTCCTTGGCGAGCGTATTGGTGATCAGCGCGAACGTTCGCTCATTGGCCTTGAAGGTCTTGGCCAGCGCCTCGGCGGCGGCCTTCCGCTTGGCGCCGTCACGGTCCTGCAGGAAATTCAGCGTCGGCTCGATCGCGAGCTCCTTGCCACCGACTGGAAACCGTAGACCGGCGATGGTCTGGTCGAACAGCCGGTTCCAAGCCGAATAGCCGGTCTGCGACTTCTCGTGGAACAGCTGCTCCACGCGATCCTCGAGCTGATACGGCTTGTCCTTGCGCAGATCCTCGATCCACGGCCGGTAGTGACCGAGCGCGGGCGTCTCCATCGCGCGCGCGATCACGGCGTCGTCGATGCGGTTGAGCTCGAGCGGAAAGAACAGCAGATGCGTCGACGCGGCCGTCAGGCGCTCCGAGATGTCCCCGTAGAATTTCGAGATCGCGGGATCGACGCTGTCGCCGGCATGCGCGAGACCCGCGAAGGAGCCGAGCCGTCCGGCGAGGTCGTCGATGGCCTCGTAGCGCCGCACGGCTTCTGCGAGCCATTCGCCACCGTCTTCGCGCGCCACATGCTCGGCAAGCTTGCCCTTGTAGTCGGTCTCAAACGCGACGCATTCGGCATCCATCTTCGCGAGATCGTGAGCGATCTCCGGCGCGTCGATGCCCATATAAAGATCGCCGAGATTCCATTCGGGCAGCGTCCCGATCCCCGTCTTGGCCGCGACCACCTTCTTCGCCGGCTTTGCAGACGATTTGGCCGTCGCGCCACGCTTGGTCTTGGCGGCTGCCTGCTTCGACGGAGTCTTGACGACGGACTTCTTGGCCGGCCTGGCCTTGGCAGTCTTTGACGCGGTTTTGGGCGGAGGAGCAGCTTTGGTCGGCTTGCGAAGGGCAGAAGAGGCGCGCGAGGTCATCGGATGGGTAACCTGTTGTTCGAACGTTTATCCCGATCAGCGAGGTTTAAGGTTGCGTTAATCGGCGTCGGCGAGAGTGCCCCGATTCGAGACAGATAGTCGTAGCGTGCAAGGAAAGCCATGGCTGCCAGCATTTTGATTGCCGATGATGATCCGGTCCAGCGCCGGCTGGTGGAGAACATGGTGCAGAAATGCGGCTACGAGGCGGTCGTCGTCGAGACCGGCGACGCCGTCATCGAGAAGCTGACGAATCCTGATGCCGGCCCCATCGACGCCATCGTGCTCGACCTCGTGATGCCCGGCCTCGACGGCATGGGCGTGCTCTCCAAGATGCGCGAGACGGGGATCTCGATACCCGTGATCGTGCAGACCGCGCATGGCGGCATCGACAACGTGGTCTCCGCGATGCGCGCCGGCGCGCAGGATTTCGTCGTCAAGCCGGTCGGCATCGAGCGGCTCCAGGTCTCCCTGCGCAATGCGCTCAATACCTCGGCCCTGAAGGGCGAATTGCAGCGCATCCGGCACAGCCGCGAGGGGCGCCTGACCTTCGCCGACATCATCACCCGCGCCGAGGCGATGGCGCCGATCCTGCGCATCGCGGAGAAGGCCGCGGCTTCGTCGATTCCCGTGCTGATCGAAGGCGAATCGGGCGTCGGCAAGGAGCTGTTCGCCCGCGCGATCCACGGCACCAGCGAGCGCAAGACGAAGCCGTTCGTCGCCGTCAATTGCGGCGCGATCCCGGACAATCTGGTGGAATCGATCCTGTTCGGCCACGAGAAGGGCGCATTCACCGGCGCGACCGAGCGTCACATGGGCAAGTTCGTCGAAGCCCATGGCGGCACGCTGTTCCTCGACGAGGTCTCGGAGCTGCCGCTCACCGCCCAGGTCAAGCTGCTGCGCGCCCTGCAGGAGGGCGCCGTGGAAGCCGTCGGCGGCCGCAAGCCGGTCAAGGTCGACGTGCGCATCATCTCGGCGACCAATCGCAGGCTGCTCGACCGCGTCAAGGAAGGCCACTTCCGCGAGGATCTCTTCTACCGGCTGCATGTGCTGCCGCTCACCGTTCCGCCGCTGCGCACCCGCCGCGAGGACATCCCGCATCTGTTGCGGCATTTCCTCGCGCGGTTTGCGGCTGAGGAGAACCGCGCCATTTCGGGCATCACCGGCGAGGCCGTCGCCTATCTGACCAAGCTCGACTGGCCCGGCAATATCCGCCAGCTGGAAAACGCGGTCTACCGCGCCGTCGTCATGGGCGAGAGCGACCAGCTCGGCGTTGCCGATTTTCCGCTGATTCCCACCCACGCGCCGCCGGTGGAGCCTGCGCCGGCCCTCACCGTGGAGCGGCCCGTTCCTCCCCTGCCTGCGATGGTGCCGGGGAGTGAAGTCCCCATTGCCCCCCTGCCCTCGCATGGGTTCCTGCCGCTGCTCACCGCAAGCGGCGAGGTGCGGCCGCTCGAGGAGATGGAGCATGAGATCATCCGTTTCGCCATCGCCCATTACCGCGGCCAGATGTCTGAGGTGGCGCGCCGCCTCAAAATCGGACGCTCGACGCTCTACCGCAAGCTCGACGAGGCCAATGGCGAGACGCCCGCGACGGAAAGCCCGCCGCTCGGCTGAGCCGCTCGGATCCTCACCATGGTCGCGCTCGGCTGTCGTCCGAAAAAGGCCGCAAGTCTTGGCAACACTGGAACATCTGAACCGTTGCCTTGCGGTGACAGACAAAGGAAATAACGCGTGGCACAAACGCACGATCGGTTTGGCCGGGGTTTCCCAAGAGTCAGTTTGTCGTGAGTTGTCCCGTGTGGCGCTGGCCGCAGAAGTGGGGCTTGAGTATCGTTTGGGCGTGAATCATTGCGTGCAGACGTGAACCATCCTCACCGGCGGTACCGACGCCGAAGCTGGCAGATCGACCTTGTTACACCTGTTCCAGCCGGGACAGATCATCCGAGGGATTGACGATGCGAGATTGTGTGACCACCCGTGGCGGATATGACCGCGTGCTCATGGCTGTCGCGGCGACCTTCCTCGCGGTGTCCTCGACCTCTGCTTTCGCCCAGAGCGATCCGCCCCGCAGCAGCGCGGCCGAGCTCGCCATCGATGCTGCGATCCCGTTCCCCGAGCCGGCCAACGTGCCGCCGCCGACCGCCAGCGACTTCAAACTCGACACCACCGCCACCGTGTCGCCCGACCCGGCCAAGGCGCAGGAGACGACGACCAAGCCGCTCGACTCTGCCGCGGCGCCTGCGGCCGATCCCGCCAAGACCATCGCCACGCCGCCTGCAGCAGCCCCTGCGACCGCGACAGTCCCAGAGCCGGTCAAGGCCGCCAGCACCGTTCCCGCCCCCGATCAGCCGGTTGCCGACCGTCTGCGCGACCTGATGGCGACCAAGGCGACAAGGTATTTCGACCGCAAGGCCGAACGCGCCGCCGTCGAGAAATTCTACACCGGCCGCGACTACGCGCCGATCTGGACCCAGGGCGGCAACCTGACGGCCGCCGCGAAGGGCGTCATCGCCCGTCTCAAGGATGCAGCAGCCGATGGCCTCAATCCCGGCGACTATCCGGTGCCGGACTTCGCGGCCGCAGCCTCCGCACCGGACGCACTGGCGGAGGCCGATCTCAGGCTCACCGAGAGCATGATGGACTACGCCCGCCAGGCGCAGAGCGGCCGCATGCACTGGTCGCAGGTCTCGGCGGACATCCAGTATCCCGAGCACCCGATCGACCCGAACGAGGTGCTGGCCAACGTCACCGGCGCCAAGGACGCCTCCGCGGCGCTGGAGAGCTACAACCCGCCGCACCGGCTCTACAAGCTGTTGAAGGCCAAGCTTGCCGAGCTGCGCGGCGTCACCGACGGCGCGCCCGTCATCATCGACGAAGGCCAGCCGCTGAAATACACCCCGGCCCGCGGCAAGAATGCGCAGGAAGCCGAGGCGCAGATGTCCGACCCGCGCGTGCCCAAGCTGCGCGCCAAGCTCGGTCTCACCGAGAATGCCGACGACATCCGCTACGACGCCAAGGTCGCCGCCGCCGTCCGCAAGTTCCAGGAGAGTGTCGACCTCAAGCCGACCGGGGTGCTCGACGACCGCACCGTGAAGGCGCTGAACACGCCCAAGCGTGACAAGCAGATCGATACGGTCCTCGTCAACATGGAGCGCTGGCGCTGGTTGCCGCGCGACCTCGGCGCGCCTGCGATCGGCGACGCCTATGTGATCCTCAACATTCCCGACTACACGCTGAAGGTGATGCAGCACGGCGCGCAGGTGTGGACCACCCGCGTGGTGACCGGCAAGCCCGGGCAGCATGCGACGCCGCTGCTCAGCGAGACGATGAAGTTCATCACGGTCAATCCGACCTGGAACGTGCCGCCGTCGATCATCTACAACGAGTATCTGCCGGCGCTGCAGCAGGACCCGACGGTGCTGGACCGCATGGGCCTGCGGCTGGAGCGCGCGCGCGACGGCTCGATCCACATCTCGCAGCCGCCGGGCGAGGCCAACGCGCTCGGCCGCATCCGCTTCAACTTCCCGAACAAGTTCCTGGTCTATCAGCACGACACGCCGGACAAGAACCTGTTCGCCCGTGACGAGCGCGCCTTCAGCCACGGCTGCATGCGCGTGCAGTATCCGGATCAGTACGCGTCGGTCCTGCTCAACATCACCATGCCGAACGAGCGCTACACGCCAGAGCGCATCCGCAGCATGTACGGCCGGAGCGAGATCGACCTGAAATTCCCGACGCCGATCCCGGTCAACATCACCTACCAGACCGCCTTCGTCGACGATGCCGGCAAGCTGCAATTCCGCAAGGACATCTATGGCCGCGACGCCACCATGATCGCGATCCTGAAGAACAACCGCGGCAAGGATCTCGAGAACGTCGTCGCCCACGCCCAACCCAGCTACGCGCGTCCGAAGGGGGCGCTGCCGAACTCGGTCAGCCTCAGCGACAACAGCTTCTCCTCCGGCCCGAACTTCTTCGAGCGTCTGTTCGGTGGCGGTGGCCCGCCGACGCCGCCGGCGCCGGTCGGCCGCCCTGCCCGGCGGGTCTTCACCCGCTGATCGGGCCGCCAATCACGGTCACAATTTCCATTTGGAGATCAAAGGCCTCGCCGATCGGCGGGGCCTTTGCTTTAGGTTAACCACAAGGATCAACCAAGATTCGATGGCTCTTTTTCGCCACACTCAAGAGTATATGTTAAGGGTAATTGGGGGGCGGGCCGGTCAGTATCCCTTAACCATCCCGCCTTAGGTAAGCGTTTCCTCTCTCTTCCGCCGGACGGGCCGCAAGAGGGTAATCGAGTAAACGCTCGTCGACGGGGTGGGCTGCATCTTGCTGTCTGTTTTCGCGCGCCAATCTGTTTCGCTCACGAGGGCGGGTTGGAAGGCTGGATGCCAATGCGGGCTGGCGGCGCTGCTGCTGCTCATCGGCGCCGGCTCGGTGCATGACGCAGCGGCGCTGAATGAAACCCACACCCTCTCCTTCCACCACACCCATTCCGGCGAGGACCTGACGGTCACCTTCAAGCGCGAGGGCCGCTATGACGAAGACGCGCTGAAGAAGCTCAATCACTTCCTCCGCGACTGGCGTACCCAGGACGAGACGGTCATGGACCGCCGCCTGTTCGACATCCTCTGGGAAGTCTATCGCGACGTCGACGCCAAGCAGCCGATCCAGATCATCTCGTCGTACCGGTCGCCCGCCACCAATTCGATGCTGCGCCGTCGCTCGGCGCATTCCGGTGTGGCGCGGCACAGCCAGCACATGCTGGGCCACGCGATGGATTTCTACATTCCCAATGTGCCGCTGGAGCAGATCCGCTTCGCCGGCCTGCGCCTGCAGCGCGGCGGTGTCGGCTTCTATCCGACCTCCGGCTCGCCTTTCGTGCACCTCGACACCGGCAACATCCGGCACTGGCCGCGGATGACGGCTGACCAGCTTGCCCGCGTCTTCCCGGACGGAAAGACCGTTCACGTGCCGAGCAACGGCGTTCCGCTCAAGGGCTATGAGCTGGCGAAGGCCGAGATCGAGAAACGCGGCAATGGCGATGACGCGTCGTCCAGCCGCCCCAACCTGTTTGCACGGCTGTTCCGCGGTCGTCCGAGCGAGGATGACGACGAGTCTGGCGAGAGCGAGAGCAAGGCCGACGCCAAACCGGTCCAAACCGCGGCACTCGCCGCCAAGCCGGCTGACAAGAGCTCCGACAAGGACAGCCGGACCGCCGAGCGAGCGGTGGACAGCAAAGCCGCCACCGCGCGTGGCAAGATCGCCAATGCGCTGCAGTTGGCCTCCGCGGATGCGCAATCTGCCGCTCAGCCCGTGGCGACCAGGCCCGAGACGAAGTCCGAAACGACGGGCGCTGTCGGCAGCAAATCCAGGGACGGCGCGCCGCAGAGCGTCGCCGACATCATCAATTCGCGCGGCTTCTGGGGTGACAATCCTGGGACGCCGAAGCAGGCAACCCCCGAGCAGGTTGCCGCGATCACGGCGCGCCGTGCGCTGTCGTCGATCGATCAGCAACAGACCGCGAGCCTGATGCAGGCCATGGCCTTCGCGCCCCCGGCCTCCTCTCCGCTCGATCGCGCCAATGCCGCCTCCACGACCGCCATCCCGGTGCGAAACTCCCGCCCGGCGACCCGCAGCGTCGCACCGGCGCCGGAGGCCGCCCCGGTGGCGGCGAAGAACGGGCAAGGTCAGGACGGCGCCATCACGATGGCGACGCGAATCTCGGCGGCCAAGGGCCCCGATTCGACCTGGATGCGGGCCATCATGCTGACGCCGAGCGCATCGTCATCGATGTCCGTGACGAAAATGGGCGAGGTCGACCTCACCGTGATGCGCAGCTATTTCGTCAAGCCGCAGGTCGCGCTGGCGATGAGCTTCGCCGCCGAGCCGACGCCGGGACTGAGCTATGACCAGTTCACAGGGCCGGCGATCATCAAGCTCGAAACCAAATCCTTCGCCATGCGCGCGGCAGCCTTGCGCTGACGCCGCGGCGGCCGGCTCGTCCTTCTCCTCAGCATTGACGCGTTTGGAGTGCGGCGTCGATCGCCGCAGCACGCGCATGCCGCCGGCGCGCCGAGCCGAATCGCGAGAAAGCGAATGCCCCGTCAGGGGCCGGCGGAGGTCTCCTGCT